>CAZOHP010000047.1:0-13481 GCA_964579815.1 uncultured Lachnospiraceae bacterium | reverse complement strand
GCCGGAATTACGGCCGCGGGAATCACCATGAGCACGGCAAGAAAGAGCGCCAAAAATTTTCTTGTCTTCATGATTCTGTTTCCTCCATTTCTCGGGCAAGCGTCCTCGTCTTGCCTCCGTGCGAAAGCCGCCTTGTCGGCCTTGATACACTTTCGCAGACTAAGATATTGTCAGTATACCATATAATAAAAAAATTGTCAAGAGTTGAGCAAAATATGTGAGTTTTTTACCATTTTTCGCATGCAAAAAGTACCATTTTCCCGTTTGGGCGTCCAAAAAGCGGGGTGTGCTCCGAAAAACACGCCCCGCTTTGCGGCAAATTGTTATTTTCTCTTTTCCTTGATCTCCTCGGTGATCGCCGCGAAGAAATCGGACAGAGGCATCGTTCCCTGTTCGCCCTCTTTGCGGGAGCGAACGGCCACCGTTCCGTCGGCCACTTCTTTTGCGCCGATGACCAGCATATACGGCACCTTTTCCTGCTGCGCCGCGCGAATCTTATACCCGATGGTATTGTTGGATTTGTCGATCTCGTAGCGAATCCCGCGCTCGCGGCATTCTGCGGCAATCTCCTCGCATCGAGCAATCTCGGTATCGCCCAGCGGCAACATTTTGACCTGCACCGGCGCCATCCACGTGGGCAATGCGCCCGCGTATTTTTCAATCAGATATGCCAATGTGCGCTCATAGCAACCGAGCGAGGTCCGGTGGATGATATACGGGCGCTTGAGTTGGCCGTCGCTGTCGACGTAGGACATGTCAAACTGCTCGGCGAGCAGTTGGTCGACTTGGATGGTGACAATGGTGTCCTCTTTGCCGTAAACGTTATGATATTGGATGTCCAATTTGGGACCGTAGAACGCCGCCTCGTCGATGCCGATGGTGTAGTCCACATTCAAGTCATCCAAAATCTTGCCCATAATGCTCTGCGCTTCGTCCCACTGCTCGGGCGTGCCGATATATTTCTCCTTGTTGTTGGGATCCCACTGCGAGAAGCGGAATGTGCAATCTTCCAGCATGCCCACCGTATCCAGCACGTATTTGGCAAGTTCCAAGCACCCGCGGAACTCGTCCTCCAGTTGCTCGGGACGGAGAATATAGTGTCCCTCGGAAATGGTGAACTGGCGCACGCGGATCAGTCCGTGCATCTCGCCGCTGTCCTCATTGCGGAACAGAGTCGAGGTCTCGGTCAATCTCATAGGCAAATCGCGGTAGGAGCGCTTTTTGTTGAGGAACACCTGATATTGGAACGGGCACGTCATCGGACGCAAAGCAAAGCATTCTTTGGTCTCGTCGTCCGGATCGCCCAGCACGAACATTCCGTCCAAATAGTGATCCCAGTGCCCCGAAATCTTGTAAAGTTCTCTCTTGGCCATCAGCGGCGTCTTGGTCAATTGGCAACCGCGTTTTTGCTCTTCGTCCTCAATCCAGCGTTGCAAGGTTTGAATCACGCGAGCGCCCTTGGGCAGCAAAACGGGCAAGCCTTGGCCGATCACGTCGACTGTGGTGAAATATTCCAGTTCGCGTCCCAGTTTGTTATGATCGCGTTTTTTTGCCTCTTCCAGCATGGTCATGTGCGCGTTGAGCGCTTCTTTGGTCGGAAATGCCACGCCGTAGATGCGCTGCAACTGCTTGTTGCCTTGGTCACCTTTCCAATAAGCACCCGTGCACTGCGTCAACTTAAAGGCCTTGATCGCGCCCGTGGCATACAGATGCGGGCCGACACACAAGTCCACATATTCGCCTTGACGATAAAAACTAATGGTCTCACCCTCGGGCAACTCCTCGATCAATTGAACTTTATACGGTTCATTGCGTTCGGTCATGAATTTGATCGCTTCATCGCGGGGCAAGGTGAACCGTTCGATCAGCAGATTTTCCTTGACGATCTTTTTCATCTCTCCCTCAAGTTCCTTAAGCACGTCGGCCGAGAACGGGGTGTCGCTGTCGAAATCGTAATAGAAACCGCTTTCGATGGCCGGACCGATGGTCAGTTTTGCCGACGGGAAGAGACGCTTAACCGCTTGGGCCAAAACATGCGCAGCCGTATGGTTAAACACATGGCGTCCGTCCGCATCGTCAAAGGTAACAAGTTCAACTTCGGCATCCCGTTCAAGCAGATACGTCATATCCACCAACTTTCCGTCGACCTTGGCTGCCAAGTGAGCGCGCGTAACGATTTCCGCTGCGCGTGCCGCATCAAACACCGACAGCGGGGCGTCAAATTCCATCGATTTTTCCGCAAATTTGATCTTCATTCTTTCCTCCTAAAAACAACACACCCCGACAAAGACACATCTTTGTCGGGGTGTGGAATAAATTCCGCACGGTTCCACCCGAACGTTTTTCTCATTGTATGCGATTATCGTATCTCGGGTGGTATATCGGGGCTCGGCGCAAGAACCTCACAGCGCGACGCACGTCGCAGTTCTTTCTCTGGGCGCAAAGGGATCCTTTTACATGTCCCGGGACAGCCGGACTCATCCGACATTTTTATTTTACCGCATGATACGGATTTTGTCAAGAGTTTTTCAAAAAATTCCGATGTGCGTCCGTTTTCCGCTTTCCAAGCGAACAACATTCCCGTCACTTGATGCCGGGCCGATCAATGGTTGTGAAAAAAGTCTTTCACAACGTCAAAGGCCGGACGTCGGCGCACGATGCGGTTGTTTTCGTCCAGATTGATCAATCCGAAATGCGACTCGCCATGGTAAGCACCACGTTCCGCTTCGTAGATCGGTTGGTCAAGCAGTTCATAAACGATCACCGCTTTCAAACGGTCGCTCTCCAAACCGTATTTTTCCATTTGGGGCAAAAACATCTGCAACCACTCGGCCTCCTTGCGGTCCGGATCATCGAACGGCCCCCACAAAGCGGGGTAATTGCATTCGACCACCATCAGATCGTACCCCTTATAGTGTTCTTCCAAAAAGCGGAAAAACTCGAGATAGTCCCATTCTTCGTAATTGTCAATCCCGATAATATCCCATTCCAACCCCGCTTCCCGGTATCGATCCAGGATCGGATAGTGGCGCACGCTGATATTGACGCAGATCGGCACTTCCGGCGCCGCCGTTTGCAAAGCGGGCAAAGCGACTTTCATCATTTCAACCGCGCGCTCGACGCGTTCCGGATTAAAAAAAGACGGAGATTGACCGGTCGGGTCTGTCAAATCATAGTAACCGTTCTCATCGCGGCAAGCCCAGCAATCGGTCTCGTTGAACATTTGAAAATAGTCAACTTTATCTTTCAATCCTTGCCCAATGTAGGTCACCGCAGCGGCCAACTCTTCCATCGTGCCGCTGTAATTCATGCTGTAATCCAGCACCAAAAGCACTTTCATTCCCAGCGCATGACAGCGATCAATATAATCGCGAATACGCGTCAATTGCTCATCGTCGGAGGGACGGTAATTGATACGATATATTTTGCAACCGAGTTCGGCCGCCAGCGTCAGCGCTTCGTCCATATGATCGCGATACGCGGGATAATGCCACGCGTGCCCGTTCACGCCCCACATCAGATTCGACATACGCCGCTCCTTTCCTCCTCAAGGCAAAATCAAATCACTTGCGCTTTTGGTTATACGATGAACGCGGATTGTAAATTTCACGCCAATCCAAGTCACCGCGATCCAAAGCGGTGATCAACACCTCGGCCGTCACAATATTTGTCGCCACGGGGATATTGTACATATCGCACATGCGGAAAAGTTCATGCTCCACTTGATCTTCATGCTCAGAGGGACGTGTGTCACGGAAATCCAGCAGAATATCGATCTCGTTATAGACGATACGAGAAGCAATCTGTTGCTCCCCGCCCTGCTCTCCCGTAAGCAGGCGCTCGATCTCCAGGCCCGTCGCCTCCGAAATATATTTTGCGGTAATACTTGTGGCGCAAAGGTTATGCTTACTGAGAATGCCGCAATAAGCAATGCAAAACTGCGTCATCAGTTCTTTCTTCGTATCATGGGCAATAATTGCTATTTCCATTTCGTTCCACCTCTTTTTCGTTAAATGTATTGTTGCAACTGCGTCAAGGCATTTCGCTTTTGGCGATATTGACAACATTTTTTCAGTTCATCTTGGCTTTTATGGCTCATTATACCATGTTTCTGTCCTTTTGTCAAGAGTTGCGGCCATGCTTTTGCCCACATACGACCGTTTTTTTGCGTTTTTTTGTTTCAAAAGCGTTTTTTCGAAAAAAAAGACACGGTCACGCCTCTTCGACCATGGTAGCCGTCGGCGTGACCGATTATTCATGTGCTATGCATTTTGTACAAAAAAGATCACTTCAACTCAACAACCGTTACGCCGCCGTCTCCCTCGCCGTAACGACCGATGCGGAAAGATGCAAGCCGTTTGTCCCCCTTAAGGAAACGCCACAATGCCGATTTGAGCGCTCCCGTTCCCTTACCGTGAACAAGAGTGACCGTTTTGATGCCGTGAAGTTGTGCTTCGTCCAAATATTTGTCCACCTTGGCCCATGCTTCCTCTCCCGTCATTCCCCGCAGATCGATCTCGGGGCTGAAGGTGCGATTGACCTCTGCGTGAAAATCAGCCGCCTTGACCGTTTTTCGATCCGTGGTCGTTACCGTAGGCACTTGATCAATCAATTTAAGATTTTTGACGTTCGTCTTAACGGCAACGATACCGACCTTGGCCGTCACGCGTCCGTCTTTGTCGGGATCCGAAGTCAACACGGCATTTTTTCCCAGATCCATCATATAGACCTCGTCGCCCTTGCGCAACGGGCGGGGGAGTACGTAATTATCGTCATGTCTGTCCTCAACGGGGTCAAAATCGGCTTCGTGCTCGCGCAGATAGGCGCGCACATTGCGACGAGTTTGTTCAAGTTGTTCCCCCAATCGCGCACTGTCGCGGGCGCGACGCACTTTGTCGGCTTCTTCGAGGATATAGTCGCTTGAAATTTTGGCGCCCGTGATCATGGCCTGCGCTTTCTCGCGCGCCTTGTCGAGCGTACGTTCCGCATCGGCCATTTGACGGTTCAACTTTTTTTCGGCCTCTTGCTTGAACGCTTCGTATTCCTCGCGCAGGCGCTGTGCCGTCTCGCGTTCGCGTTCCATGGCGATACGGCTGCGTTCCAACTGCTCAATCACATTCTCAAACTGCATGTTATCCGCGCTGATATATTCTCTGGCGCGCGCCACGATTTGAGGCGGCATGCCCAACTTTTCGGAAATGGCAAAGGCGTTGGATTTTCCCGGGGTGCCGATAATAAGTTTGTAGGTCGGCTTGAGTGTTTCGACATCAAATTCACACGAAGCGTTGCAAACCCCCGGCGTGGTCAGCGCATAGGCTTTCAGTTCGGCATAGTGTGTGGTCGAAATACTCATAGCCCCCGCGCTTCGTACCGCCTCGGTAATGGCAACCGCCAGCGCCGCCCCCTCAACGGGATCGGTACCGCCCCCCAATTCATCAAAGAGCACCAGGGATCGATCCGTCAACTGCCCCAAGATGGAAACGATATTGACCATATGCGATGAAAAAGTGGACAGCGACTGTTCTATGCTTTGCTCGTCGCCCATATCTACCAAAATCCGGTCAAACAGGCACATCTCGGACGGTTCCTCGGCGGGAATGTGAAGCCCCGCTTGCGTCATGAGAGCAAACAGTCCCACCGTTTTGAGCGTAACCGTTTTGCCGCCCGTGTTCGGGCCCGTGATAATGAGCGTATCATAGTCGTCGATCTCACCGTCGGCCATCTCCCCGGCACCGACTCCGAGCGCAACGTCCACGGGAACAATCTGATTCGGGGCAATCAGCGGGTGGCGTGCCCTCGTCAGTTTCACGGTGCGTTTTTCCGACAACGCCGGAGCGATTCCTTTCATGCGCCGGGACAATTCTCCGCAAGCAAAGATAAAGGCCAATTCGGTAATATTTTTATAATCGAGCAAGATGGCATCGGCCGCCTCGCCGACGGTTGCGGAAAGAGCGGCAAGGATGCGTTCGATCTCATGTTCTTCACGGGAACGAAGCAATCGCAGTTCATTGTTTGCCTCCACAACAGGCATCGGCTCAATGAACAATGTGGCGCCCGTGGCCGAAGTATCATGAATCAGCCCCGGCACATCGGCCTTGTGCTCGGCACGAACGGGAACGACGTATCGCCCGTCGCGCGTCGTAACGATATTTTCCTGTAAATATTTGGTATGTGCACTGCCCGAAATATACTTCTGCAAAGTCTCCTTGATACGGTTGCTTGCCACGCGCATATTGCGGCGTATGGTGGCAAGCGCCGGGCTGGCTTCATCCGCAATCATTTCTTCATTGGGTATCGCACGTTCAATCTCGTATTCGAGATGCCGATTGGGAATCAGCCGTTCGAACATCTCCTCCAGCGACGTTTCAAAAGCGGTATTGTTCAAGCCGTAGTCTTGCAGTGTCCGCGCAGTGCGCAACACCCCCGCTATGTCAAGCAGTTCGCGCGGTGTCAGCACCGCTCCTTTTTCCGCCCGTTCACATGCCTCGCTCACATCACGCACTCTTCCGAACGAAGGCATCCCCTTCGCGTCGTTCATGCGGCGCGCATCCGTCGTATGGCAAAGTCTCCGCCGCACAACGGTGATATCGTCCGACGGAGCAAGGCTCCGAGCCAAAACTCGGCTTCCCTCGGTCGGTGCACAGTCTGCCAACATATCGCATACACGGTCAAATTCCAGTGTAGATCGCGTTTTATTTGTTATTTTCATGTTTGATCTCCGATTTCCTTTCCCGAGAAAAAGTTTTGGAAACGATCTTCCCGGCTCCCTATAAGGGACTTTACTTATGGTGCGCTCAACCGGACGCATCGCCCCCGATTCGTGGATCTTTGTTCCACATCACATTGTACATTTGCAAAGCGGCGGAATCCACATCCAAATGATATCGCAAAAATTTTTCTCCCGCGCGGGTAAAATCACGGCGGTCATGCTCACTGTCCAAACGAAACGACATCATTTTATCCAGAGGGCTTGTCAGCGTAAAGCGAACGGCATCCACCGCTCCCTGCATCATCGGCACCCATTCGTGGCGCGGCATGTCATCCTCGGCCGCCGCAGCGGAAGTGACAATTTCCCGTTTGGCTCGACATTCGCCGCACAGCAATTCTCCCTGTGCGATATCCAACGCAAAGCCGTCATCTCTTGTCCGCCCGCAGCCGCAACAGGCTCCGACGTCGGGCGACAAGCCCGCCATCGCCAACACGCGCCATTCAAAAACTCCCTTGATCAGCGCATCCGGATAACTTCGATTGGCAAGAAAATAGAGCGAATTGAGCAGGAGACGGAGCAAATCTGCGGCCCCCTCCCCCACCTCGCTGACGCCGTAAGCCACATCGCAAAAATAAGCGGCGAGATTGAGTGCGTCCAAACGAGTTGAGATGCCGTAAAAATTCTCTTTGAGTTCTCCGGTGTTGAGCCAATACAGATCCCCCCGACGATAAAGTTCAAAGTCACCGTAAGAAAACAATTGGCTCATGACCATCTGCGGGCTTTTGAGTGACCGAGCCCCCTTGGCGATGACGATGATGCGTCCCATGTCCGGCGTCAGCAGTGTCAGCACGACATCGCGCTCTCGCTTGGCACGAATGACAAGCCCTGCGGTATGGCATTGTTCGGACACCTCGTCACCTCCCTTTGCGTATGATGCGATCAGTCTTCGTTGTTGTAACCGAAATTGGTCACGGCTTTGGCGCTGTCTCGCCAATTTTCTTTGACCTTAACCCATAGATTCAAATATACCTTGGTACCCAACATTTTTTCAAGATCGGCACGGGCATACGAGCCGATGCGTTTGAGTTCGACGCCGCCCTTGCCGACAATGATCCCCTTGTGCGATTCTTTTTCGCAAAAAATCTCGGCGCGAATACCGGTCAAGGTCGGCTCCTGCTTAAACTCCTCGATGACGACGGCAACGCCATGCGGCACTTCCTTATCCAGTGTGCGCAGAATCTTCTCGCGGATGATCTCGGCTGCCAGTTGGCGCATCGGTTGATCGGTCATCATGTCTTCGGGAAACAGCCAACCGCCCTCAAAAAGGAACTTGGAGCACTCATCCAACAACGCATCACAGCCCTTGCCGTTCTTGGCGCACATCGGAACATAAGCATCGAAATCATATCGTGACGAATAAGTTTCAAGGCAAGTTGCCACCCGGGCGGCATCGCAAAGATCGATTTTATTAACGGCGAGAATACAGGGAATCCCGGATTTACGGACATTTTCGATGACGCCCTCTTCGACGCTTGTGATCTTCGCGGTCGCATCGACCATGAGAATGGCCACATCCGCCTCTCCCACCGTTGCATCGGCCGTGCGTACCATAAACTCCCCCAGCGCATTTCGCGGCTTGAAAATGCCGGGCGTATCAAGAAAGACAAACTGGTCATCGCCGCGCGTCAGTATCCCGATGATACGATTTCGCGTGGTCTGCGGTTTATTGGACACAATGGCGATCTTCTCGCCGAGCAGCGTGTTCATCACGGTCGACTTTCCCACATTGGGACGACCGACAATGGCAATGTATGCGGTTCTTTTTTCACTCATATTGTTTTTATTCCTGTTCTTTAATTTTATTCGACCGCTTTAATCTCGGTCTCTCGGTAATCGTTTTGAACATCGACGAGCAGCACGGATTCGATCGATGTGCCCTTTGCGGCCGAGGTGACCCACAAATAGTAGTCCCCGCCCTCTACATCATATTGGCAGATATATACGATTCCGTCGCTGATCACCCGATAGGAAAATCCGTCAAAATCCCTCCATGTCAACGCGGGACCGCGCGCAACGAGCGCATCAAGCGTGGCCGCGGAAATCAGTACATCATCTCGGTTTTGCTCTCGCATCGCGTCATATTGACGTTTGATGCGAAACACGCTCCAAGGACCGATCAAAGCCATGAGCACGGCAATCGTTACAACGGCAGTAATCAATTTGACATTGGCGGTAAAAAAGTTCTCTGTTTTTCCGACCGTATCAACCGATGCCGTATCGCAAGGCTTGTCCGTCCGATTTACGTCATAGTTCTCTCTTTTCTTCTTAGATCCCGGATATGGCATAGTGTTCCGTCCTCCCGTATTCGTCGTTGGACATTTACGCTCGCACCGCAAGCCCCATTTGTTCCATGATATCGCGCTGACGAGCACGCATGTCCGCCTCATCCCGCTCACCTGTTTCGTGATCATAGCCGAGCAGATGCAACATGGAATGAACGGTCAAAAACGCCGCTTCGCGCTCAAAACCGTGACCGAATTCTTCCGCTTGTGCGCGTGCGCGCTCCAAATTGAGCACAATATCGCCCAGCATATTTTCCATCTCATCAATGGGCGGCTCGTCCGTCTCACCCTCGTAATCGAACAGCGGGAAAGACAACACATCGGTCGGCGCATCTATGCCGCGATAACGGGCATTCAGTTCACGGATACCGTCATCATCGGTCAGCGTCACACTGACCTGCACGTCGTTGCCGTATTGCTCGTAAGCCAGCGTCTCCTCAATGGCACGGCGCAACAACATTTTGAATTTGTAACTGACCGCCTCATCGTTTTGATTTTCGAAATACACTGTTAATTTCATGTTATGATACCGTCCTTTTTTATTTATGTGAATAATATTTTTTTGACGTGCCGCCTCTTTGCTCGCGATCTTCGTGAGCGTGGCGTTCGAATTTATCATAGGCTTCTATAATTTTCTGCACTAAATGGTGACGCACCACGTCACGCTCGGTAAAGCGGTGGATGGCAATATCTTCCACTTGATCGAGAATATGCACCGCGTGTGCCAGTCCGCTCTTGGTTCCGTGGGGCAGATCGGTCTGAGTCAGGTCACCCGTAATAACCGCCTTGGAGTTGAAGCCCAATCGAGTCAAGAACATCTTCATCTGCTCGGGAGTGGCATTTTGCGCTTCATCGAGGATAATAAAGGAATCATCCAAAGTCCGCCCGCGCATGTATGCCAAAGGCGCGATCTCAATGGTCTGTTTTTCCACGCAATGCTGGTAATTTTCCGCCCCCATCATTTCAAACAATGCATCGTACAGCGGGCGCAAATACGGGTCGATCTTGCTTTGTAAATCTCCCGGCAAAAAGCCCAACCGCTCGCCGGCCTCAATGGCGGGGCGAGTCAGCACAATGCGACTGACCTGCTTATCTCGTAATGCTTTCACCGCCATTGCCACGGCCAAAAAAGTTTTTCCCGTGCCTGCGGGACCGACTCCGAATACAACGGTGTTTTTGCGAATGGCTTCGACATACTTGCGTTGTCCCACCGTTTTTGCCTTAACGGGCTTTCCCCGCGTCGTGACACAAATGCAATCGTCTCCCATCTCGCCGAGCACATCTTTTTCGCCCGCGCGCACCATGTCGATGATATAGCGGACCGACTGTTCCGGCACGATGTCTCCCCGCAAAGCTACCGTTCGCACCGCTTCAAGCACCTGCACCGCCGCCGCAACATCCGCATCGTGTTCCCCCTCAACGGTGAGCACATCACTGCCATCCGTGTTGCCGCGATTACGTACAATCACCGAAAATGCTTGCTCTATCAATCGCACATTGACATCAAAAGCGCCGAACATCTGCGCCGTGATCTCGGCGTTCGGTACACTCACTGCTTTTCCACCCACACTCATGCGATTTTCTTTTTCCTTTCTTCTTTTTCTCTTCTTGTTCTTCGCCTCTTCGTCAGCCCAGCGGTTGCGCAACGGCAATATTTTTCACACATTCATACCGACACGTCAGCAATACCCCCGTATCGGTAAGTTCACATGTTACCTGCTTTGAAACAAGCATGGCCTCCTCCGTTGTCACCGCCAGTGCCCTCCCCAATTCCTCATAGGCACGAGCAGTCAACTGTTCGTCTGTCATCGTGACCTCTCGAAACTCGTACAAACGCAGCACCTCTGTCTCAACAAAGACCGGAAGCGCAGCACCGCCGGGGATGCCAAGCACATCTATTCGCTTTATTATATCACAGTTTTGCTCTTCCATGGTAGGTTTTTTCGAAACTTTTACCGTTTTTCCGAAAAAAAACAGTGTTTTTTCCCCTTTTTTCTGTGTCACATACACTTTTTCTCGCGTCAACCGCTCAATCTGCACGGTCAAGGTGTCCTCCACGCGCGCCAATATCTCCCCCTGTGCGGCCTCCACGCCGTAGCCCGAGACGGTTGAATCGCGCACCCCCGAAACCAACAATTGCCCCTCACGCACCACATCTCCCGGTTTAACCGCAACCTGTCCCGAGATCAGTTTGACCGAATCGATCACGCCGTCGCATCGTGCGATAAGGTTGGTCGGCTCGTCCGACACGGCACTCTTCGGCTTCATTAGTTCACGCAATTGCACATAGGCCACCGTTCCCTTGACATTCACCGAAGCCCATGCGATATCCTCCGAACCGGTCAGCAAGCGGTTTTCGACGGCATCCGTTTCCAAAGCGGGGATCCATGCCCCGACCGCAAGACCGCAATCTCCCAGCAATTCACGCAATGCGGGAAGCGTCATATTCTCTCCCCCGTCAATGCGTATATCCCAAACAACTCGCGACGAAACGCCAATGACACAGGCCGCCAGCAGGACGCCGATCGGCACCCCGATCCGCATTCGATATCGACGTATCGCCACGGGCAATCCGCCTCGCCGCACCACGCGCAAATCAATGCCCTGCGCGGCACAGGCAGCGAGTACGCGCTTTTCGTTCGTCAAGCGGAACCGAACCCTCATCGCACCATTCTCGTCCGCGTGTGTCTCTTTTCGGCGTTCGGACACCGGCACATAAACGATCTCCAAGCGATGGCACAAACTCAAAAAACAGGCGGCATGGTCGTTGCGTACACGGCACTCGGAGTAACCGAACAAAAGATGATCCGCCCTCATCTGCATTCCCTCCCGTGATGTGCAAAATCAATTGTTTGAATGTTTCCCTCAATAACCACCGCATCCGGATGGTAAGATAGACATACCAGTTCGCCGCCGCAAACGATCAAGCGGTCAATATCGGGGTCATCCACCGCCAGACAAATGGTTTCCCGACCGTACTCCAATATGTCTCGGCACCCTTGAACGACGATTCGACAAGCCCCCATCGCCTCTATGCGACAATAGCGCAACGTGGCACGATCATATTCTCTCCTCAAACGTTGCCATGCCGGTATTCTTCGTTCGTTGTTTTCATTTTTTCCCAAGTGTATATTCCTCCTTTTTTCCCCGCGATCGCCGCCGCAACAGCGCCGCTCCGAATGTTGCCGCGCAAACCGTCACCCACACACGCCGCGCGCCGTTGCAAGAT
Source organism: uncultured Lachnospiraceae bacterium (assembly GCA_964579815.1). GTDB lineage: Bacteria > Bacillota > Clostridia > Oscillospirales > CAG-272 > SIG644. The sequence goes on along the minus strand of CAZOHP010000047.1, from coordinate 1,201 downwards.
ACGACACTCGGGGCGTCAAGCGGCAACATAGATACCGTGTCAAGCGACAGCACTCCCGTCCGAAGACACAGCCACATGCCTCCGCACGTCAAGAGTGCCCCCAGTACACGCGAACACCAAAACATACTCAAAGAGAGAGGACAGTTATCACACACGGCCATGATCTGGCAGTGCACCGAAAGGCCGCCCCAACCCACCATGCCGGCACACAGTAATATCGCCGTATGCACATTCGATACCTCTGCCGCACCGTTGATGCCGGTGGACAATTCAAACAGACCGTAGATCATCGCACTCGCCGCCTCATTCATCCCCGGCGGAGCAAGGCAAGCGGTCAGCGTACCGATCAACGCACTGAACAACACCACCGTGGCGCAAACATTGAGCATACTGCCTGCGGCCGAAGCAACGGCCGAGGGCAACAGCGAAGACCCCACCGGATCCGTGTGATCGGCATTCACCGAATTCGTGACGTACACGCGTCGCGGCAACACAAAGCGCAGCATAACGCCGATCACCGCCGCAGATGCAAGCGCCGTACCCAGCAACGCATAACCCACAGCGGCACTGCCGAACAAGGAAACCCCAACCGCTCCAACCAAATAAGCCGAACTCGGCACATTACAAAAACACAACACATGGTTCAATTCCCGCGCATTCATCTCACCGCGACAATAATAATCCGCCGCCGTTTTGGCACCGACGGGAAATCCGCACAGCCACCCCATCACGAGCGCGCAGACACCGCGATCCGACAAACCGAACAGCGGGCGCAGCAAGGGAGAAAACAGCGCCGACAGTACCCTTCCCGCTCCCGTTCGCACAATTAATTCGGACACCACCATAAAAGGAAACAGCGAGGGGATCATCGTCTCCGCGCATAAACGAAGCCCACGACTTACCGCTTCGGATGCCGACCGTGCATCTCGAAAAAGGAGCAGCGCCGCCGCCAGCACAGCCAACACGGCCGCCCCTTTTCGATATCGGCAATCCTTTCGTTTGATGCCGTCGTCCGCCCTCATCGTACTCCTCCTTGGCATATATCTCTGTCTCATTTTTACGCGCCGAGTCCCGTTTTTATGCCAAAGCGACACCGACTTGTCGTTTTGGCATAAATATCACGGAAACATCACAAAAAGTTCTTGTATATTTCCATTTTTTCGTCTATAATAGAAGATATTCGTATCAAGGAGATGCACCA
>CAZOHP010000046.1:0-13515 GCA_964579815.1 uncultured Lachnospiraceae bacterium | reverse complement strand
GCTTCGAATTGCCGACATTGAACCACGTGGTGATCAACCGCGTAAGCAGTTTGACCGCGAGCCGTTAGAGGCTTTGGCGGAATCCATTGGTACATATGGCGTACTTCAGCCCATTATTGTGCGTGCAAACCCCAATTTGGCGGGGGCATATGAGATTATTGCGGGAGAGCGCCGATGGAGAGCGGCAAAAATGGCCGGACTTTCGGAAATTCCCGTTGTAATCCTGGAAGGAGATGAACTCAAAGCCGCGCAAGTCTCCATTATCGAAAACATTCAGCGTGAAGATCTCAATCCCGTAGAAGAAGCATTGGCATATCGCACCTTGATGGATCGTTTCGGTTTAACGCAAGAGCAAGTATCCAAGCAAGTCGGGAAAAGCCGTTCCAACATTGCCAATATGATGCGTCTGTTGGATCTGCCCGACAGCGTTTTGGAAATGTTGCGTGAAGGCTCTTTAACCACCGGTCACGCCCGCGCATTGCTTGGATTGCAAAGAGAGGAGGATGCGCCCATATTGGCCGAACGCATCTTGCAGCGTGATTTGACCGTCCGTCAAGTCGAACATGCCGTCAAGTTAATGAATGAAGCCGCCAATACCGGGCCGGAGGACGAAATCAATCCACAACTCAAGGTCGAACAGAATCTCCGCCGCGTTTATATTCGCGAATTGGAAAGCCACATACTTTCCAAACTCGGGAGAAAGGCTAAAATTTCCAATTCTCCCACGAAAAAGGCAATTGAATTGTCGTATGACGATGACGACGATTTGGAAGAATTGCTCAAAACGCTTTGCGGCGAAGATTTCTTCGCTGAAATTGCACAATAAGAAACGTCAATGAACAAAGAAAGGCAACTGTTATGATCGACATTAAGTATATCAAAGAAAATCCGGAAGAAGTGATTGCCAGATATGCCATCAAAGGCAAGGATGCAAGAGAAGATATCGAAAAGATCATTGAATTCGACGCGAAACGTCGCGCGCTGATCAACGCGGGGGAATCGCTTAAAGCCGAGCAAAACAAAATTAATAAACTAATTCCCCAATACAAGAAAGAGGGGAAGGATGTCGCCCCCATTTTTGCCGATCTGAAAGCCATGTCGGAAGATATCAAGAAAATCGACGCGCAATTAAATGAGGTTGAGACCGTCTATACCTCGTTGATGTTGGGGTTGCCCAATCTCCCCGATCCCGACCTCAAACCGGGCGGGAAGGAAAACAATGAGCCGCTGCGCTATTGGGGAGAACCGAGAAAATTTGATTTCGAACCCAAAAATCATGTTGATTTATGCACAAATCTCGGCTTGATTGACTACGACCGGGGCACAAAGTTGTCCGGTTCGGGCTTTTGGATCTATCGCGGCATGGGCGCACGTCTGGAATGGGCTTTGCTTAACTATTTTATCGACACACACTTAAACGACGGTTACGAACTCATCCTACCCCCGCATATGTTGGAATACGAATGTGGCTTAACGGCAGGGCAGTTCCCGAAATTTGCAGACGAAGTATACAAGATCGCCAACCCAACCGACAACCGCATGCTCTATATGTTGCCCACCGCCGAAGCGGCGTTGGCATCGCTTTATCGTAAAGAGTTACTGACAGAAGCCGATTTGCCGAAAAAATTGGTCAGTTACACTCCGTGTTTCCGACGCGAAGCCGGATCGTACCGTTCGGACGAGCGCGGCATGGTGCGCGGACACCAGTTTAATAAAGTAGAAATGTTCCAATACACATTGCCCGAGGATTCGGATGCGGCATTCGAAGAATTGGTGGGCAAAGCGGAAGCGTTGGTCAGTGGTCTCGGTTTTCACTTCCGCACTGTCAAGTTGGCCGCAGAGGATTGCTCCGCATCCATGGCAAGAACATATGATATCGAAATCAGCATCCCGTCAATGAACGGATATAAAGAGGTGTCTTCCGTTTCCAACGCGCGTGATTATCAAGCGCGCCGCGGTGGCATTCGCGTCAAACGCGCCGACGGTCACACCGAGTTTGTCCATACACTAAATGGATCCGGTCTGGCCACCTCGCGTATCCTGCCCGCGCTTGTCGAGCAAAATCAAACTGCAGACGGCTCAATCATTGTTCCGGAGGTGTTGCGCAAATATCTCGGCGTCGATATCATTAAAAAGTAATATATTTAAATACAAGCCATCCCAAAGAAAGGGGCAGAGATATGCTGTCAATGTTACGCCGTTTGTCGACGGAGAGTCCGTCATTATTTGAAGAAATATGGCAATTTTTATCAGACAAATATTTTTCTGTCAACTTCGAGGACTACGCCTACGAAAACATTCACATGACCACCAATACCTTTTTTTCGGCACGAAGCATTATCATCGCGCTGTTTCTCGGTGTCATTGTGGCGGCCGCCATGTCGTTGTATCAGAAACGAACACTGGGCAATCTTGTCCGTGCGCTTGACCGCGAGGGTTGCTACGACGCCGATCGTGCCAAAACGCTGGAAGAACTTGGGCTATTGCGTAGCGCGGCCATCAAGCAGGCGTTACGCGGAGGCTCTTCATTGCAAAATATGGTATGTTGCGTGGGCAAGGATGAATACACTGCAGCGCAAATCGAAAAACGCACCGCGTTTGAACACGAACAGTCAACCGACGAGCACAAACCAACTCGTAAAAAATGGCGCGAAATTCCTTATCGATATGATTTCACATCTGACCGATTTTACCTTCCTGAAAGCAAAGCGTTTGGCGCCGTAACGCTCTTCAACAAAAAAGGCACCAATCCCCTCATATTTGCGTTTACGGTCGTCGTCTGTATCGCCCTCATGGTCTTGTGCTGTTTTCTGTTGCCGGAAATGGTTCAACTTGCCGATAATTTTGTCGGCGTTTTTCGAAATGCTTGAAAGTGGGGAGCGCGGAGAAAGGAAAAATAAACATTACCTTTCTCCGCGCACTCCGGATTCGGCTAAAATAGATTATCGAAATCAGAGGCACAAGTGTCACGTGTGAGTTTTGTCGTTGCAAAATTTGTCGGCTGCTTTTTGACGAAAACTCTTGCAAAACTCGAAAATTTGTGTTATACTGTACAGGCATTGATAAGCACCGGTAGCTCAGATGGATAGAGCACCAGCCTCCGACGCTGGGTGCCGCCGGTTCGAGTCCGGCTCGGTGTACCAAAATTTGCGGTCAAAATAGGCGAAGTCCGGTTTAACCGCTTTTTGTTCATATTTTGTGAAAAGCGGAAAGCGCTGCAGCCGGAGGTGTTAAAGTATGAGTTACAAAATTTATCCTATTACAAAAACATGCGATGAATTCAATGAATATGTTGTAAAAATCAATGATAAAGAAATTGATGTAAACACATGCCGCGTTTCAAAGGAAGCGTTTAACAGGCGCTGGCCCGGACATCAAAGACAAGTGAGCCAAACGGAACTTGCGGCATTTGTCTTGATGGAAACCGACGAGGAACTGGAATTTGAAATTATAACGCAAAAAAAATTTGAAAAAGTTACTATCCGTCCGCAGTCACTCGGTATAAATCCAAAAATTCAAGAAAACAGTATTAAATTCCGTCTTCCCAAAGCGGCTTATTTCACGGTAGAACCATTTGGACGACATCAAGCATTGCATATTTTTGCGGACCCAGTAAGAACATTTAATATAGATATAAATAATGACGGTGTAATATACTTCGGAAAGGGCGAGCATAATGTCGGTGTACTGGAACTGAAAAGCAATCAAACGGTATATATAGACGAAGGAGCGGTTGTTTATGCGTGCATAAAAGCGGTAGATGCCGAAAATATCAAAATCTTGGGCAAGGGGATTCTTGATAACAGTCGCAACAAAGAGAAAATTTTATTTGCGGCAAATGCAGAAAGTAACAGTGCCGACATCGGCAATGCAAAACGAATTCATACCATCCAACTGAAATATTGTACCAATGTTTTGATTGACGGAATTACTATAAGAGACTCTCTTGTATACAATATAAGACCCATAGGATGTACCAATTTAGAGATTCAAAATGTAAAAATTATCGGATGTTGGAGATTTAATTCTGACGGAATAGATATGCATAATTGCATAAATACACGTATTTCAAATTGTTTTATACGAACTTTTGACGATTCTATATGCGTGAAAGGTCTTGATTGCTATTACGACGGTGATGTTGAGGAGGCGGTTCGCGAAGCGATGTACCATAACGGCAAAGTCTATGATGTCTTCAGAAATATCGTGGTTGAAAAATGCGTTATCTGGAATGACTGGGGAAAATGTCTTGAAATCGGAGCCGAAACAAGAGCAAGAGAAATCAGCAATATAAAATTTGAAAATTGCGATATTATTCATGTGACCAGCAATGTGCTTGATTGTACAAACGTTGATTATGCAATTATTCACGATGTATACTATGAAAATATCAATGTTGAATATGACGATGTGATTCCATGCCCCGTTATTCAGACAAATGATAATCATAAATATCCCCGAAGTTTGGATCCGGCCTATGCGCCTAACCTTATATCTTTGGAAATTATATTTCATCCTGAGTATTCGGCAGGAGGCACAAGACGGGGAAAAAATCACGGTATAACATTTAAAAATATCAGATTATCGGGAAATCAAGAGATCAATATTCATGTAGGTGGATTCGATGAAGCGCATAAAAGTTCGGATATAACAATTGATGGACTTTATCGGAACGGGAACAAAATATATTCATTAGACGAATGTAATTTCATATGCAATGAATTTTGTGAAAGAATAACTTTGAAATAGATGAGATCTGTTTTAACAGCATTTTATACCTTTTCGGCATGTTGGAAAAAATCAAGGAAAAGAGGCAAATACATGACAAACGAGCAGAGAATAAAGAATTTATCGGTTCCGCGAGGCAACGTGGATGTGGTTTTGGACACAGACGCATATAATGAAATTGATGACCAATTTGCAATTTCGTATTTGCTCAGATCAAAAGAAAAGTTAAATACCAAAGCCATCTATGCCGCACCTTTTTTTAATAGTAACTCCGTAAGTCCTAAAGATGGTATGGAAAAAAGTTATGATGAGATTCTTAAACTTCTTGCACTGTTAAATGAAAAAGTCGATGTATTTAATGGCTCGGAAAAATATCTTGATAATGAAAAAACGCCGGTGTTATCTCTTGCGGCGCGAGATTTGGCAAAAAGAGTTAAAAAATATTCACCGGACAATCCGCTTTATGTTGTAGCAATAGGAGCCATAACCAATATTGCCTCTGCAATACTTTTGAATCCCGAGGTGGCAGAAAATACGGTTGTCATATGGCTGGGCGGTCATGCACACCATTATCATCACACGAAAGAGTTCAACATGTACCAGGATGTTGCTGCGGCAAGGGTTGTCATGCAAAGTGGCGTTCCTTTTGTTCAACTTCCGTGTATGGGTGTTGTTGACAAGTTTACCGTTTCCAAACCGGAACTTGAGTTTTGGCTGAAAGGAAAAAACAACCTTGCCGATTATTTGGCGGAAAATGCGATAAAAGCAGCGGAGGACTATGCAAAGGGAACAGCGTGGACTCGTGTCATTTGGGATGTCACAGCAGTTGCATGGCTTTTGAATGACTCGGAAAAATTTATGGAATCTCGGGTCGTCCCTACTCCTATTCCAACCTATGATAATTTTTATGCGACAGATTACAACGGCCGTCCTATGAGATATGTTTACAACATAAAACGTGATAGTTTGATGACCGATTTATTTAAAAAAATAACAGTATGAGTTATATCGTACCGGTTATCCGTAATGTAGCCGGAGGCAAAAGAAAGAGTCGTCAGCGTCATGCGAACGACTCTTTCTTTTGTTCATGCCCGTGATGAGAAATAGCATTTGTTTAAAGATCTTGCACGGCGCTGTTTATTTTTTCCGTTCCCACTCCACTTGAACATCGACACAGTACCCATTCGTCGTCCGAGAAAACGAGACCGGAGCACCGTCTGCCGACGAGACACGCCGAGCACCGTCTGCGGTAGTAAAAACCGATGAGCCATCCGCCCCTTGAGTCGATGTCAGAACAGAACTTTCGGTCAACAACAGTAACCCGGGAGTTGCCAACGCCGCATAAGTTTCGCCCGTCGCACACAGATCTCCCAACGCAACAGCGATCTTACCCGTAGCCGCAGTATAATCCACTCGAACACCAGCCAGCGCTTCGGGCGAGAGGTAAGTTAATGTAAAATCACATGACAAAGAAGAACCCGCACCGACACCATTCGCGCGCCCCGCGCTCTTCAGTAACGCGCAAAACGTCACATCCCCCAACGTGCCGGAAAGCGATGCTTCGGCAGGTACATCCATATAAGAAAAATAATGCGGCGGTCGATTCGTTCGTCCGCAGGCGGTCAAAAGAAGCAACAAACCGAGTAACACGGAACTCATGCGAAACCTGAACATAGCAGACATTCTCCTTTCTTGTATATCCGCTAAAATGTATGCTTTCAAACCAAAAATATTGCTTCGTTGGCAATTTTTGTCTGATTATTCGATAAAAAAGGAACATCCCCCTTGCATTTGTCCGATTTCTGTGATAAGATATACACACAGTACGCAAAAAGGAGAGGGAACGCGTGTACATTCTTTATGAAAATCGCACGACGGACTACTATTTTCGGGACGACCACAACAAGCAGGCCCTGCTGAAATGTCCGCCGCATCTGCACGTCCATATTGAGTTCTTTTTACTGATCGAAGGGCGCACACACGTCTATATTGACTCGGAGGAATACACCGTCGAATCGGGTGATCTGCTAATATCGTTTCCCAATCGTGTCCACAGTTATGATGATTTGGAAAAGGAACGCTATCTCCTGTTTATCGTCCATCCCGATCTCATGCCCGAACTCTCACATGTTTTCAACAAACGAATACCAACCGTCGCACTGCTCAAAGACGCGATATCCGACCCCGATCTTTTGCCCTTGCTGGAACAACTCGCCGCGGCGATCACCGGCCGCACCGCCTACCGTGACATCACCATCAAGGGATTGCTGCTGGCCGTCTTCGGACACATTTTACCGCGATTGGAGTTGTCCGAATCACGCAATGAAGATTCCCATGCCATTCGCGATATCATCAACTATTGTAACGATAATTTTCAGAACGATCTTTCGCTGGAAACACTGGAAAACGCGTTGCACTTGAACCGCTATTACATTTCACACCTGTTCCATCATAAACTCAACATCCGTTTTAACGACTACGTAAATTCACTGCGCGTCTCGGATGCTTGCCGATTGCTTCGCCAAACGAATTCCAGCATCACCGATATCTGCAATTGCGTCGGTTTTAATACCTTGCGCACCTTTAACCGCTCTTTCATGAAACAAATGGGGCAATCCCCCAGTGAATATCGACATGCCCACCTGCCGAAAAAGTGAAAAAAGAAAGGAACAACTTACCGTGAGCGACATCGCCAACATCGAACTGGCCCCATCGGGCAAAGCCAAAATCGAATGGGTCAGATCCTATATGCCCATTCTAAACCTCATCCGCAAGGATTTTGAAAAAAACAAACCTTTCGCGGGCAAGACCATCGCCATGTCTATCCATCTCGAAGCCAAAACCGCATATCTTGCTCACGTCCTGCGCGCGGGCGGAGCACATGTCGTCATGACAGGTTGTAACCCGCTCTCCACTCAAGACGATGTTGCCGCGGCTATGGTCGCCGATGGCTTTGAAGTCTATGCCCGTCACGGCGTCAACAACGACGAATACGAGCAACATCTTAGAATGACACTTGCCTGCCATCCCGACCTTATCATCGATGACGGCGGCGACCTCATTTCTCTTTTACACGGCACATGCCGCGAGTACGGCGACCGTCTCATCGGCGGTTGCGAAGAAACCACAACCGGCATTCATCGTCTGCTGTCTCGCTATGCCGCAGGGCTACTCGACTATACCATGATCAACGTCAACGACGCCGACTGCAAACATTTGTTTGATAACCGCTACGGGACGGGACAATCCACATTGGACGGCATCATGAACGCAACCAACCTCATGATCGCCGGCAAAATATTTGTCATCGCCGGCTACGGTTGGTGCGGTCGCGGCCTCGCCATGCGCGCTCGCGGCATGGGAGCAGTGGTCGTGGTCACCGAAATCGACCCCGTCAAAGCCATTGAGGCCGTCATGGATGGATTTACCGTATTGCCCATGGATGAAGCCGCCAAACTCGGCGACATTTTTGTCACACTGACCGGCTGCTGCGACGTTATTCGCCGTGAACATTTTGAAGTTATGAAAAACGGCGCATTGTTGGCCAACAGCGGCCACTTTGATGTAGAAATCGATAAAGCCGCCCTTTCCGAAATGTCGACGGAAGCATTTGAACGCAAACCCAACATCGTCGGTTATCGCCTACCCGACGGTCGCGTTCTCAATTTGCTGGCCGAGGGAAGACTGGTCAATCTCGCCGCCGGAAACGGCCATCCCGCCGAGATCATGGATATGTCATTTGCCATTCAAGCCAAGAGCCTCGAATATTTAAGCAAAACAGCGGGAACACTTGAGCATAAACTATATGCCGTTCCTCACGAAATCGACGACCAAGTCGCACGCATCAAGTTGGATGCGCTTGCCGTCCATATCGATCAACTGTCACCCGCGCAAAAGGAATATATGGGAAAGGTAGAGTAACAACCGCCATGGAGACCGAGAGGAGAAATATGATAAAAGACAAGCAGGACGAAATGCCCCTTGCCGCCATGACTTTCTCAGTGCCGGTCCCCGTTTTGCGCGTTCTTTGGCAACTTGAGCACGCAGGGTATCCCGCATATATCGTCGGCGGCAGTCTGCGTGACATCATGCTCGACCGTCAGCCGCATGATTGGGATGTCACCACCGCCGCTCGTCCTCAACACATGTTGGACGTGTTCGGCGCCGCAGGACTCACAGTAATTCCCACTGGTCTCGCCCATGGCACAGTGACCGTCCTCATCGATCACTGTGCCGTCGAATGTACCACTTACCGCATTGACGGCGTTTACACCGATGCTCGTCATCCCGATCACGTCGAATTCACCGACCGCATCGCCGATGACCTTTCTCGCCGCGATTTCACCATTTGCGCCATGGCCTGCCGCCTGCCCGCCGTGCGAGATTGGGCAAACTTCCCGGAGTTTCCCGAAGCGATGCCGAATATCACCGAACACGACATCGAATTGATTGATCTGTTCGGCGGCCGTGAAGACTTAAATGCACACATCATCCGTTGCGTGGGAGACGCCGTCCCCCGCTTCACCGAAGATGCTTTGCGCATGTTGCGCGCCGTGCGGTTTGGCGTACAATTGGAATTTGAGATTGATCCCGCAACCGAGGCCGCATTGGTGATAAAGAGGGAAGGCCTTTCGCGTATATCGGCCGAGCGCATCACAGCCGAGTTGACACGAATGCTGGACTGCTCACGACCTTCGCGCGGCCTGTCTCTGCTGTATCGCACCGGGCTGTGGCAATATGTTCTTCCCGAAGTTCATCCCGCCGAACATCCGTCTTTCGAAAAGGAAAGCATGCTCTTCGCAGCCGCAGATACCCTGCCGAACGACGCTATGCTACGCTTGGCATTGTTGCTGTCAGGTAATATCGCAACCGCCCGACATTGCTGTCGCCGGCTCAAATTGTCAAATAAACAAACCGAAACGGTAATCACTTACATTGCCGCCTCGCGCTGTTCCGCTCCCGTGACCGATACCGCTCTGCGGCACTACATGGCCACGTACGGACAATACACCGACCGCGCTTTGCTGCTCGCCTCCGTCTGCGCCCCCGACAAGACCCGCATTTCCTACTTGCATGCTCTTGACCGCATTGCTCTCATCCGTGCACGCGGGGACTGTCTGTCCGTTGCCGACCTCGCCATCGACGGACAAACCGTCATGACAGAATTGGGATTGCACGGTCCCGCCGTCGGACATATGCTCCGCGCTCTGTTCGACGCCGTCCTTGAGGACCCATCCCGAAACACCCGGGATCGCTTGATCGAAATTGCCCAAAAAAAGTAACCAATCAAACGACACCGCCGCATGTGACCGTGCCAACAAAAATTCAAGGCCACCGCATTCAAAATATGCAGTGGCCTTTTGTTCCGTTTATATCCGCACAAGATTACTTTCAATCGGCGCACAATCGGCAATGCTCATTGCGTTGTCCAGCGTAACACGGGCAATGGCATTCAATGCGCCGTCGGTCAAAAAGCCTTGATGTGAAGTCACAATAACATTGGGGAAAGAAAGCAACCGGGCCGTGACGGAACTCTTCAAAATATCATCTTCGCGATTTTCGAATACATTTTCGTCCTCTTCCTCATAGACATCCAATCCCACCCCGAAAAAGCGCCGTTCGCGAATCCCTGCAATCAATTCTTGCGTATCGACCAGTGCGCCGCGCGAAGTATTGACCAAAATACAGCCCGACTTCATCAAAGCAATCGTCTCTCGACAAATGAGATGGTATGTCTCATCTGTTAACGGGCAGTGCAACGAAATCAAATCGGCTTCGCGCAACAACTGTTCGAACGGTCGGTATTCCACCCTCTCAAACGCAAGTTCCTCATTCGGATATTTGTCATAGGCAATCACGCGCATACCGAAACCGCGGCAAATGCGACACATGGCACGACCGATTTTTCCCGTTCCTATAATCCCCGCCGTTTTTCCACACAGTGTCATGCCCGTCAATCCCACAAGGCTGAAATTGTTTTCGCGCACTTTGATATATGCCTTGTGAATATGGCGGTTAACGGCCAGCGCCAAAGCCATCGCATGCTCGGCTACCGCCTCGGGCGAATAACCCGGTACCCGCAACACCGTCAATCCGTATTCATCGGCCGCAGCCAAATCAACTTGATTGAACCCCGCGCAACGCAAAAGGATCGCCTCAACACCGACACTGTGCAAAACACGCAACACCGCACGGGAAAGGTCGGCATTGACAAAAGCACAAATGGCATTGTAACCTTGTGCCAAACGAGCCGTTTCGGGCGTGAGGTCGGCATCGACATACTCAAGCGTGATACCGGGATAGTCGGGCAAATAAGCGTCAAAACTGGCGCGATCATAGGGCTTGGCGTCGTAAAACAGGATTTTCATGATGTGTTCCTTTCTTTGTTTATGCCGCATACGCGGCAATTCATCTTTTGACAACTCGCCGATGGCCGTTTACATCGCCGCATGGGAAGAAATTTCGCACCGCTTCCGCTTCTCGGCAAATTTGAGGAAATACAACAATGCGCACTCTCCCGTGTGTTCATGATATCGTTCGCTCCCCACATCCGCATGCCGGCCGATTCGGCAAAATGCGTTACCTTGGGATCGCCAAAAGGGGAGGGAATCGCCCATGCGGGTACGCCCGAGAGCGAAGCGAGAATCAACGCGTGCAACCGCCCCGCGATCACCCCGTGCGACAGGGCAAACATCCCCGCCACCAACCGTTCCGGCGCTCGTCCCGTCAAGGGAACTATCGCCCCCGCACCGCAACGATCAATCAACCGTTGACAAACAGACCCATCCTGCTTTGTGTCAAAGGCGAAAAACAAAGGGTACAGCCGCTGTTCTTTCCACAGTCGGGCAAGGGAATCGGCCATCTCCACCTCACCCGCCATCCCACCACGCGGCGCCACACATATATAGCCGGCTCGGTTCATCGGCATAGCGGGCAATGCCGCCTCCGCCTCCTCACACGAAACGGGAGAAAGCGACAACACCGGGTCTGGTTCGTTCACGATTTTTGTCGGCGATATTCCCAACCGCAAAAGCAAGCGCCGCGACGATTCATCCCGTACCGATATGCCGCGCGCTCCTTGCAGTACCGTCCGCACCGCCAAACACGCCATCTTCCCGCGCAGCGGCCCAACGCCACCCGCGACTACATACCACGGACAGCCGACCATTTGCGCAAGCAACGCCAAGCCGAGATAATAGACCAGCGAGAATCCTCCGCGTCGCGAGCAATTTTGCAGCAACGCTCCTCCTCCTAACGCAAACGCGTCTGCCCATAACAACGCCCGCAACGGACGGTACCGATCATAACAGCGCACTCCAAAAGTCCCACCGACGCGACCGATCAGCGCCCGTACCTCAAGCACCGCATCGACAGAACTACCGGCAAGCGCCGACGGCACCGTCTGCCCCTGCCATCGATGGACCAAGCAACGCAAAATGGCATCATCACCCAAATTTCCGCATCCCGCATAACCGCCGACAACAACGCGTAACTGTCGATGCTGTCGGATGACATTGCGATAAAGCGCCGTCGTATCTGCCGACATACGTTCATCGCCATACCGCGCAATCATCGTTTTCCGCACATGAGTTGTGATCGCATGCCGCCTGGCGGCCGGCATATCAAGCCATGAACAGAAAGCAAGATCTAACGCGCCCTCGCTCAGTTGTACTTCACCGCGACAACAAAAATTAGCCGCCGCAAAATGTTCAAAACGCTCGGGCGTCAATAAACCGCCGAATCCCTCATCGCCCGCCAAGATCACAGCGCACCCGCAACTTACCGCCTCCAATGCTACACGCGACACGCCGATCAACACATCGACATCGCACAGCAATGTCTCCATATGATCGCACGTACCGCACAACGTCACGAAAGACAGTCCCCGAGCACGCGCTTCGAGAAACGGTCGCTGTGTCCCGCCCCCCACAATGGTAATGCGTAAACGGCGCCCGCGCTCACGCGCCAACCGTTCCCATTGCGGCGCCAGCGAAATGATTGCACGCGCGGCAGCAGAGCAGTCATCATCCAAACGACTGGCAAAGGCAAGGTGCAACAAATCGGGAGAGCATGCATGCCTGTCGGCAGGCGGACGAAACCGCCTCAGGTCGATTCCGTTGGGAATAACACAAATGCGCGTACGCGCAACGCCAAAGCAAGTTGCCACATGCCGGCGCAGATCTTCGCTGACGGCAATGGTTGCCTCTCCCCAATAAGACAGCCACCGAAAGCGCGGAGAGAAATGAGCGTGGGCGGTCACCACCGTTGCGGGAACGGCCAAACGACGAAGCACTCGTCGTCGATAGGGAACTTGACGCCCATTCAAGCCCGATAAGGAAAGCGACAACGGTGGCGGAAACAGAGCATAGCCGATATGGAGCAGCCGCAAAAGCAGCGCCGTCCTTCTCGTGTGCGCGTGTAAAACATCAAAGCGCCGCACCCCGAGTAACCTTCGCAAAAAAGCCACATTTCGGAACTGCGTCACCGCCCACGCGCGCCCGCAAATACACGCGGGAAACCGGAAGCAGTGCACTCCCACCTCTCGCAATTCCGCCTCCAAAGAACCACCTCCGGAAATCACGGTTACCGCATGCCCCATTCGATGCAGTGCGCATGCCAATGTAACAACATGCGTCTCGGCACCTCCCGCCTCAAGCGCATCGATCAAAAATAAAATATTCATGACGGCCTCCTTTCCGCACATAGTATGCACCGCAGTAACCCGAATTATCGAAACGGATTTGTCCGATTCATCAACGGCCGCCGATCGACAATCGATTCATGAGC
>CAZOHP010000045.1:0-13619 GCA_964579815.1 uncultured Lachnospiraceae bacterium | reverse complement strand
AATGTGACACGTGCGGGCATTCACGCCGACGGCCTGATGAAAGATGAGGAAATCTATAATATCTTTGATACCAAAAAGATTCTGAATCGTGATGCAAGCGTCATGATCACCAAAACATCCGGGTTGGCCGGTATTGCTTATTGGATCAATACGACTTATCATTTGCAGGGCGTGGACAAGATCGACAAGCGTGATCCGCTCGTTGTCGATTTGAAAAAATGGGTTGACCAAGAATACGAAGACGGACGGTTGACCATTCTTTCCAATCAAGAACTGGAAAAAAAGATTGCCGAGTTGTCAAACGGACGCTTGGTAGTTCGTTGAAACAGAAGGACGGGCACGGATATGAACACAAGCAGAGGCGCAACTCGTGCCGATTTGGTGTTCGATGAGTTGGAGAGCGATATTCTGAACGGTAATTATCAAAGCGGAGAATTATTGACCGAATTGAAGTTGTGCGAACGAATGGGAGTGAGCCGAACCCCCGTTCGTGAGGCGTTGCATCGATTGATGCAGGAGGGACTGGTTGAAGAAACAACGCACGGCGTGGTCGTGCGCGGAATATCGGAACAGGACCTTTCCGATATTTACGAGATTCGCCGTCGTATAGAGGGATATGCCACCCGCTTATGTGCCGAACGCATTACCGATGAACAGTTATCCGAGTTGCGCGAAGTGGTCGAATTGCAAAAATTTTACACGATGCGCGGCGGCGCGGCCAATATCCGCGATACGGATACGCGTTTTCATGAATTGGTCTACTGTGATTGCGGCAGCGAGGTCCTGCGCTCAATGCTAACCGAATTGCATCGAAAGGTCAAACAGTTTCGCAAGGTTTCGGTAGAAAATCCGGCCAGAGCACTGGTGGCTGTCAAGGAACATGAAGCTATTTTGCGAGCGTTGGAAGCGCATGACGGTGCCGATGCGGAACGACTGGCCGTTCTCCATATTGAAAATGCCAAAAACGGCGTTGTTTTGTCAAATGACGCATGAGAATAAATAATTTGAGGAGGAATGAAAAATGGGACTGACAATTGCACAAAAAATTATCAAAAATCATCTTGTGGAGGGTGAAATGATCGCAGGACATGAGATTGCCCTGCATATGGATCAAACATTGACACAAGATGCCACGGGTACGATGGCGTATTTGGAATTTGAGGCAATCGGTATTCCTCGTGTTAAGACCGAACTCAGCGTTGCCTATATCGATCATAATACGTTGCAATCCGGTTTTGAGAATGCCGACGATCATCGTTATATTCAGTCGGTTGCGCGCAAGCACGGCATTCGTTTTTCGCGTCCTGGAAACGGGATTTGCCATCAGGTTCACTTGGAACGATTCGGCAAGCCGGGCAAGACTCTGATCGGCTCGGACAGCCACACCCCGACAGGTGGCGGTATCGGTATGTTGGCTTTCGGTGCCGGTGGCATGGACGTGGCGGTTGCCATGGGTGGCGGTGCATATCATATTGTTATGCCTAAGATGATCAAAGTGAATCTCACGGGCAAGTTGTCTCCTTGGGTGAGTGCAAAAGATGTCAGCCTGGAGATTTTGCGTATTTTGTCCGTGAAAGGAGGCGTCGGATATATCATTGAGTGGGGAGGCGAGGGTATCAAAACCTTGTCCGTTCCCGAACGTGCGACGATTACGAACATGGGAACCGAACTCGGTGCAACGACTTCGATATTTCCCTCGGATGAGGTGACACGCGCATTTCTTGCCGCACAGGGCAGAGAAGAGGATTACACGCCGCTTGCCAGCGATGCCGATGCCGTTTACGATCGCGTCATCGATATCAATTTGTCCGAGCTTGAGCCCCTACTGGCGTGCCCGCACAGTCCCGATAATATCAAAAAGGCGAGTGAATTGACCGATGTCAAGGTTGATCAAGTGTGTATTGGTTCATGCACCAATTCATCGTTGCGCGATATGTTGCGCGTGGCTGCGATCTTAAAAGGGAAGAAGATCGATGATTCCGTCAGTCTTTCCGTTTCTCCCGGCTCCAAGCAGGTGCTTTCTATGCTGGCCGACTGCGGTGCGCTGTCCGATATCATTGCGGCGGGGGCACGTGTGCTGGAATGCGCGTGCGGTCCTTGCATCGGTATGGGTTTTTCGCCCAACTCCGCAGGCGTTTCTTTGCGCACATTCAATCGTAATTTCGAGGGGCGCAGCGGTACGCGCGACGGTCAGGTCTATTTGGTCTCGCCCGAAGTGGCTGCCGCGTCTGCGCTGACGGGCTATATTACAGACCCGAGAACGCTTGGTGATTATCCCGACATTACGATTCCCGAAACATTTAAGATCAATGACAATGCTGTTCTGTTGCCCGCTGACGAGGCCGACGCTGCCGATGTCGAGGTGTTGCGTGGACCGAATATCAAGCCGCTGCCCGAGGCTCATCCTTTGCCGGATCATATCACCGCGTCCTTAACACTTAAGGTCGGTGATAACATTACAACAGACCATATCATGCCCGCAGGTGCCAAAATATTGCCTTATCGTTCCAATATTCCCTACCTTTCCAAATTCTGTTTTGCCGTGTGCGATGAGACTTTTTCCGAGCGTGCGTTGGCGGCCGGTCAATCGATCATTGTCGGCGGTTCCAATTACGGTCAAGGCTCTTCTCGCGAACATGCGGCGTTGGTTCCGCTCTATCTTGGTGTGCGCGCTGTGGTGGCCAAAAGTTTCGCGAGAATACACGTGGCAAACTTAATCAATGCCGGTATTTTGCCGCTGACTTTTGTCGATCCTAACGATTATGACAAGGTTGCGCAAGGAGATGAACTTGAACTTTGCGACTTGTGGGAAACAATCAAGACCGGTAATGTTACGCTCAAAAACAAGACAAACGGTGCCGAAATTGCGCTAACTTGCGATTTCTCGCAACGCCAGATTGACATGCTGATGGCGGGCGGTTTGCTGAAGTATACCGCAAACAAATAATGTAGAGAGGGAAATTATCATGCAAAAGATTCAAATGAAAACGCCGCTTGTCGAAATGGACGGCGATGAAATGACGCGTATCCTCTGGAGACAGATCAAGGATGAATTGCTCTTTCCGTTTGTCGATCTTAAGACGGAATATTACGATCTCGGTCTCCCCGAGCGTGAGAGAACAAGAGATCAAGTAACCATTGATGCCGCCAATGCCAATAAGAAATACGGCGTCGCCGTCAAGTGCGCTACGATTACGCCGAATAAACAACGCGTCGAAGAATACCATCTCTCCGAAATGTGGAAAAGCCCCAACGGAACGATTCGTGCGATTTTGGACGGTACCGTGTTCCGTGCGCCCATTTTGATTGACAGTATCAAACCCGCCGTTCGCAATTGGAAAAAACCTATTACCATTGCCCGCCATGCCTATGGCGATGTTTACAAAGCAACGGAATATCGCGTACCTGCCGAGGGCAAGGCGGAATTGCTTTTTACCGCAAAAGACGGTACCGAGACGCGACAAACCATCTATGATTTTGAATGTGCGGGTGTGCTGCAGGGGCAATACAATAAAGACTCTTCGATTCGCTCATTTGCTCATTCCTGCTTTAAGTATGCCATTGCCACGAGGCAATCGTTGTGGTTTTCGACGAAAGATACCATTTCCAAGCAATACGACCAGACATTTAAACTCATCTTCGAGGAAATCTATCAAAATGAGTACAAGACTCAATTCGAAGAACTCGGCATAGAATATTTCTATACGTTGATCGATGACGCGGTTGCGCGCGTGATTCGCAGCGAGGGCGGCTTTATTTGGGCTTGTAAGAATTATGACGGCGATGTCATGAGCGATATGGTGTCGACGGCATTCGGCTCATTGGCCATGATGACTTCGGTTCTCGTCTCGCCCGATGGCAATTATGAGTACGAGGCCGCGCATGGTACGGTGACTCGCCATTATTATCGGTATCTTAAAGGTGAGGAAACATCAACGAACCCAATGGCGACGATCTTTGCTTGGACAGGTGCGCTTCGCAAAAGAGGGGAACTGGACGACCTCGATGATCTTGTTGCATTTGCAAACAAACTGGAAGCGGCGTGTATTCGTACGTTGAATGACGGTATTATGACCAAGGATCTTGCCGGACTTGTTGACGATCAAACTTCGGTTCGTGCGGTCAACAGCCTCGATTTTTTGAAAGCAATCAGAGAGCGTATGTAATCATGTTTGCTCGAAAAACAGAATATATAAGGGACTGCCGCGCATTTGCGCGGCAGTCCCTTATATGATGTCAAGATAATTCATTCAGGAATTCGCCGATGCGGCGCAAAGCTTCTTGAATGTGCTCGGTGGAATAACAATAAGATGCACGAATAAAACCTTCACCGCCTTGCCCGAAAGCAGTTCCCGGAACGACTGCCACTTTTTTGGAATAAAGCAATTTTTCGCAAAATTCATCCGAAGAAAGTCCCGTTGAACGAATGCAGGGAAAAGCATAGAAGGCACCTCTCGGCTCACGGCAACTCAGCCCCAAACGATTAAAACCGGAAACGATGAGACGGCGGCGCATGTCATATTCTTCCCGCATGGTTTGTACGTCGCTTTCACAAGAACGAAGTGCTTCAATGGCGGCGTACTGTGAAGTTGTCGGTGCACACATGATGGCGTATTGATGAATTTTACGGATTTCCTGCATAATGGGCGCAGGGCCGCAAGCGTAGCCGAGACGCCAGCCGGTCATGGAAAAAGTTTTGGAAAAACCGTTGACCACAATGGTACGTTCAGCCATTCCGTCAATCGAAGCGATGGAAACATGAGAATTGCCGCCGTAGGTAAGTTCGGCGTAGATTTCATCCGAAATAACCAAAATATCGCGTTCCCGCAAAATATCTGCGATCTTTTCAAGATCTTCGCGCTCCATAATGCCGCCGGTGGGGTTGCATGGGTAGGGCAAAATAAGCGCCTTGGTTTTTGGAGTCAAATGTGCCGTCAGCGCTTCGGGCGTGAGTTTGAACTCATGTTCCGCATCTGTTTCGATAATCACGGGAACGCCGCCCGCCAGCACCGTCATCGGTTCATAGCAAACATAACTCGGCTGTGGGATAATGACCTCATCTCCCGGAGAAACAACGGCACGCAACGCGGCATCAATGGCCTCACTGCCGCCAACCGTGATGAGAATTTCGTGCTCATGATCATAGGTGAGATTGTATTTGTTTTTCACATATTTTGCAACTTCATGGCGCAATTTTTCCAATCCCGAATTAGAGGTATAGCGCGTTTGGCTGTTTTCGAGAGATGCAATGCCCGCTTGGCGAATTTTCCATGGAGTGGGGAAGTCGGGCTCGCCTACGCCAAGCGAAATAACATCGGCCATTGTTTCGGCAATATCAAAAAATTTACGAATGCCGGACGGTTTGATTCCGCAAACGGCGGGATTGAGAATGTTGGTATAATTCACGGTAGTCACAGCGAGAATGTCCCCCTGTCATCGCCGTTTGTTTCCACCATTTCAACATCCAATTCTTTGTAACGGCGAAGAACAAAATGCGTCGATGTGGAGAGCACGGAATCAATGGTGGAAAGTTCTTTGGCCACGAACAATGCAACCTCTTGGAATGTTTTGCCTTTCACGACCACAGACAGATCGTACCCGCCGGACATCAAGTAAACCGTCTCAACCTCCGGATATTTCATCACGCGGCGAGCAACTTCTTCAAAGCCCAAACCTGCTTTGGGGGTTACTTTGAGTTCGATAATGGCCGAAACGTAGGCACTGTCCATGCGTTCCCAATCAACCACTGTTTTATACCCGCGAATGAGACCTTCTTTTTCCATGCGTGCGATTTCTTGATCGATCTCCGCGTTGGTTTGCCCCGTCATAGCGGCAAGTTCCTCGGTCTTGTAACGAGCGTTTTTGCTCAAAAGTTTTAAAAGTTTAAGATTCACGATCCATTCCTCCTTTATGTTTTTCACAAGTATATTGCCTATAACAAAAGCCCCGACAATCCATCGCGTTGTCACGGTCATAGATTGTTCAGGGCGAATATACTCCGCGTTACCACCTGATTTCGGCTGTGCTGCACAGCCGCACTCTGCCGGCACCGATCATGCCGTCTCCCCTGTAACGGAGGGAATCCGCTGAAGCCTTGCGGCTGCAACCGTTCGGTTCAGAACTCAAAAACTGCTTCACGCAAGACTCACCAAGGCTTACACCGACCGCCTTGTCTCTGAAGAGAGCAATTTGCGTTACTCCTTTTTCTCATCGTCGTTATTGTTATTATACTATACCGCTTAACGCTTGTCAAGAAGAATTTTTAAATTTCGAAAAAAATGTCGAATCGAAGAAAAAATGCCTTGACAAGTCGTTATCGATATGGTATACTTTTCCTACTTGTAGGAATCATGGAGGTGCATTATGCCGCAAGGAAAGCACATTTACGGACTTCCCAAAGGAAAACACATTTTCGGGACTGTTAAAGTCGGGGAAAAAGGGCAGATCGTTATTCCCAAGGAAGCGCGTGACTTATTTGATATTAGGGCAGGCGACACGTTGCTGGTGCTCGGTGACGAGCAAAACGGCGTTGTGATTACGCGTCCCGATGTCATGAATGATGTTGCCCTCGGCATTTTTCGCAACATGGAGAATCACAAGTAATCAAATTTCATCGGAGGTACAAACGTACACATGAACATCTTTTTTATTTTGTCAATCCTTGCGCTTCTTTGTTGGAGCGGCTCGGACATCTTTTCCAAGATCGGTACTGAAAATAATGACAAAAACAGTCATTGGAAAGTCGTGTTCGCCGTAGGCTTGATCATGGGCATTCATTTTGTCATAACCTTGATCGGCAGTGCCGTAATCAATCATACTGTCGGTATTGAAACGCTTGAGGCTACAGCAGGCGGTCAAATTCTGGCCAGCCTTTTGTACACCGATTTTGTCATGATGGATTTCGTGCGTTATTTCCCCGTGGCGGCGCTTTATATTCTTGCCATGGTATTCGGCTATATTGGTTTGCGGTATATCGAGTTGTCTATTTCTTCGCCCATTTGCAATTGCTCGGGAGCGTTGGCTTTTGTTCTGTGCTTGATTTTCGGCATCGGCAGCGCCAGAGAGGATATATCTTGGCCGACGGTAATTGCCGTTGTGTTGATCACGGGCGGTATCATTGCGCTCGGTTTTATCGAGAACATGGAGGACGAAGAGGTCAAACTGGCCCGTCAGGAAGAGTCAAATCGCAAATATGCCAAGAGTCTGCTTGCGTTCCTTTTGCCGATTGCCTATTTGATCATCGATGCACTCGGCACCGTTGGAGATGAGATCATTTCCGCCATTGAGGGGCCGAACGGTGACGGCATTATTAGCGATTACGCCGCCAATTCGTCCTTTGAACTGACGTTCTTCCTCGTTGCGATTTTTGCCTTTATTTGGATTAAATTCGTCAAGAAAGATACGCTGTTTTCGGGTAATAAGCACATGTTCATCGGAGGAATTTGCGAGACAATCGGTCAAGTGTTTTACATGGCTGTTATGTTCAGCGATTTCCAAGTCGGCATGGTTATCATCTCGGCGTATTGTGCGTTGTCTGTTTTGTGGGGCAGAATTTTCCTCAAAGAAAAACTCGGTTGGTTGCATTATGCCGCGATCCTTGTCGTCTTTGTCGGCATTGTAATACTGGGATAACATTTATGGAATCAATAAAGGCACAACCAAACGGTTGTGCCTTTATTTGATCATCAGAACAGGGGGGAAGGATACACACCGTCTGCAATCAACTTGCCGATGGCGGCCACGACAGCGGGTTTGTCTTCTTTGTAAGTTACGCCGAACCAATGATCTTGGGTAGGCAATACTTTGACAGTAGCGATTCCTTCTTGCAACAAGTTGTCAACAACGACAGGAAGCAGATATTCGGCCTTGATATCGCCGTCTTTCACATTGGAAAGGAAAATGGGGAAACGCTCGTACAGCACGTCAATAAAAGCGGGAGTCAATCCCCACATGTTCATTGAAACATATGATTTGGGATCCAGTGCTTTCCATCCGTCACCGTCGGGGATGGCAGCCCCGTCTGCGGTTTTAATAATGTTGTGAGTCTCATTCACCTTGACAAGATTGAGATTTGCGTCGGCCGAGCAAACGCCGCGCGACACGCCGCCGTTGTCGCTGAGTGTGTGATCAAGAATATAACCGGCCATGCAATAGTTATGTGCTTGATCGTCTGCGTGCGTAACAAGATAGTCGTGGATGAGTTTGAAACCCTCTTTGCCGTAATAGTCATCTGCATTGATGACGATAAACGGATTGTTGACTACGCCTCGGCAAGCAAGAAGCGCTTGTCCTGTGCCCCAAGGCTTTGTCCGTCCTTCGGGGAGAGAGAAACCTTGCGGCAAATCGTTTAATTCTTGAAAGACGTATTTGCACGGGCAAACTTTTTCCATCCTGTTGCCGATGATTTCGCGAAAATCGGCTTCGATATCTTTGCGGATGATAAACACGACTTCGTCGAAGCCGGCAGCCAGTGCATCGTAAATGGAATAATGCATGATGATTTCGCCATTGGGCCCCATATGTTCGAGTTGCTTGATGCCGCCGCCGAATCGTGAACCGATCCCTGCCGCGAGAATAACCAAAGATGTTTTCATGTTTCGTACCTCCGATTTTTCGTTATTGTAACGCTTTGAGATTTAATTATAACACCACGCGGCGCATTTGTCAATAGTTTGATGAACGGTCACGCGGTTGATTATTTTATTATTTTTTCTTTGCCGAACAAGCGATTATTTTACGCGTAACTATTGACAATACAAATGAATATGTGCTATAATGAATCGAAAATTTATGCTACGTAATGAGGTGTGCTTTGACGGATATTGTATATTATCTTGCCGTTGATATAGGGGCATCCAGTGGACGTCATATGCTCGGATGGATGGAGAACGGACGACTGCATATGGAAGAGGCTTACCGTTTTTCAAACGGAGCCGTATCATGTGACGGTACGCTTTGCTGGGATGCCGACGGTTTGGTGCATCATGTGATTGAGGGGTTGCGTGCGTGTCAACAAAAAGGAAAAACGCCGTCCTATGTGGCGATTGATACCTGGGGAGTTGACTACGCGTTGCTGGATGCTCGGGGAGAACGCATAGGTCCGTTGATTGCTTATCGCGACGATCGGACGATTGGCATGGACAGCGAAGTGAACCGCTATGTGACCGAGACGGAGTTATACCGCCGTACGGGTATTCAAAAAGTCTCGTTCAATACTGTTTATCAATTGATGGCGCATAAAATGCAACGCCCGAATGAATGGGCAAGCGCAAAAACATTTTTGATGGTACCGGACTATCTCAATTATTGCTTAACTGGGAAATGCGCAGTTGAGTATACCGATGCTTCGACCACGGCATTGCTGGATGTTCACACGGGAAATTGGGATTGGGAATTGTTGCGTCGATTGGGATATCCGACGGACATCTTTCCGCCGATCTGCCCACCGGGGACGGTATTGGGTGGCTTGAAGCGAGAACTTGTCGACGATCTCGGTTTCGATGTGAACGTCATCATGCCTCCATCACATGACACCGCGTCTGCTGTGCTGGCGTTACCGTCCGAACGGGCGGATGCGGCCTATCTCAGTTCCGGTACGTGGTCACTCATGGGAGTAGAACGTACAGAGCCCGATGTAAGTGACGCTTCTCGGCAAGCCAACTTTACCAATGAGGGCGGCTATGACAAGCGTTATCGTTATCTCAAAAACATCACGGGGCTTTGGATGATTCAATCGGTCCGCCGTGAATTGAACGGCAAATACAGTTTCGGTGAGTTGTCGGCCATGGCGCGCGCATTCGGCGAGCCTTGTTGCCGTGTTGACGTAAACGATGAGGCTTTCCTTGCCCCCGAGAGCATGATCAAGGCCGTCAAAGCGGCTTGCGGTAAAGACATGGAACCGGATGAGTTACTGGCGGTCATTTATTACAGCCTTGCCGAAAAATATCGCGATACCTTAGATGAGTTGGAACGCTTGGTGGGGCATACGTTGCGTGCGCTTTATATCATCGGGGGCGGTAGTCAGGACACCTATCTGAACGAATTGACGGCGCGTGTCAGCGGCAGGGAAGTTTATACGGGTGTGGTCGAGGCGACGGCAACCGGAAATTTGCTTTGTCAAATGATTGCAACAGGTGTGTTTCGTAATCGAATCGAGGCTCGCGAAGCCGTGGCAAAGTCATTTGACGTTAAACAGACTATGATTGAAAGGACATAAATCATGTATCATTTCGACGCTTATACATACGCAAAAGAAAAATTTGCGGCCATCGGTGTGGATACCGAGGCGGCCATTGAAAAGGCAATGAAAGTGCCGCTTTCGTTGCATTGCTGGCAGGGAGACGATGTCGGCGGTTTTGACAGTGATATGGCGCTTTCGGGCGGCATTCAGACAACGGGAAACTATCCGGGCAAGGCCAAGACACCGGAGCAACTGATGGCGGATATGGATGTTGCCATCAAAAATATCGGCGGTATTCTTAAACTCAATCTGCATGCAAGTTATGCGATATTCGACAAAGGCGAATTTGCCGATCGAGATGCGCTGGAGCCGCGTCATTTCGCTCCTTGGGTTGCGTTTGCCAAAGAACGGGGAATGGGCATTGATTTTAACCCCACTTTCTTCTCGCATCCAAAGGCCGCCGAGTTTACGCTGTCCTCGCCGAACGAGGAGATCAGAAAATTCTGGGTTGACCATGGACGGGCTTGCCTGCGTATATCCGAATATTTTGCTCGTGAGACGGGGATTCCGTGTGTTATGAATATTTGGATTCCGGATGGTTACAAAGATATTCCCGCCGACCGTATCGGGCCCCGCGAGCGTTTTGCCAAGTCGCTGGACGAGATACTTGCCGAGCCCTACGATCACAATTTGGTATTCCCGTGCTTGGAGTCCAAAGTTTTCGGCATCGGACTTGAATCCTATACAGTCGGCTCTGCCGAGTTCACGCTCAGTTATGCTGCTCGGCACGGTATTATGCCGTTGATGGATAACGGTCATTATCATCCTACCGAAATGGTTTCGGATAAGATTTCTTCGTTGCTGCTCTTTAATAACAAAATTGCGCTTCACATCACAAGGCCCGTGCGTTGGGATTCCGACCATGTGGTGCGTTTGGATGACGAAACGCGTGAAATTGCCAAAGAAATCGTGGCCGGTGGTCGTATCGACGATTTTGCTCTGGCGCTTGACTATTTTGACGCCGGTATCAATCGCGTTGCGGCGTGGATTGTCGGTGCGCGCAATTTCCGCAAGGCTATGCTCGACGCGCTCTTGATGCCGCATATCGATTGGAAAGCACTGCAAACGAGCGGCCGTATGACAGAGTTGCTCGTTGCTCAGGAAGAGTGGAAGACGCTCCCTGCGGGTGAGGTTTGGGCAGAATATTGCCGTCGTGTGGGCATTCCCGAGGATGGCAAA
Source organism: uncultured Lachnospiraceae bacterium (assembly GCA_964579815.1). Classification (GTDB taxonomy): domain Bacteria; phylum Bacillota; class Clostridia; order Oscillospirales; family CAG-272; genus SIG644. The sequence continues at coordinate 2,200 of CAZOHP010000045.1, read as the reverse complement.
TGGTTGGATCGTGTTTTGACCTACGAGCGTGAGGTTCAGCGTGCGCGTTGAATTTTGAGTTGAAAGAAAAAGGAGTTATAGAATCATGGAAGTATTGGATGCGCCGTTTGTAAAGGCATTTGTTGCGTTGGCGGACGATGGATATTCTCACGGTTATCACGAACGCAACGGCGGCAACCTGACCTATTGGATCAAAAAAGAAGAAATTGAGCAAATATCCTGCCACCTGTCCCCCGATCGCGCATGGACAGACATTGGCGGTGATGTTCCGGAACTGGCAGGCGAATATTTTATGGTGACGGGAACGGGAAAATTTTTCCGTCATGTCAAAGATGATACGATCAACACGTGCGGTATTATTGAGATCAATGAGACGGGCGATAAGTTTCGCACCTTGTGGGGATATGCCGATGGTGGACGCCCGACGAGCGAACTTCCCACGCATTTGATGAATTTAGCCGTCAAAAAGAGATTGACCGGTGGCAAAACTCGCGTGATCTATCATTGTCATCCCGTCAATTTGATCGCACTGACTTTCGTTCTTCCTTTGACGGATGCGGCATTTACCAAGGAACTTTGGCAATTTATGACCGAATGTCCGGTAATTTTCCCCGACGGTATCGGTGTGTTGCCGTGGATGGTATGCGGTTCTAAGGATATCGGTATTGCCACATCCAAGAAAATGGAAGAGTATGATGCTGTCGTTTGGGCACATCACGGCATTTTTGTCTCCGGCACTACGTTTGATGAGACGTTCGGTTTGTGCCACACCATCGAAAAAAGTGCCGAAATCGCCATCAAAGTGCGTTCGATGTCGCCGACCAAGTTGCAGACCATCACGCGTCCCATGTTGCGCGATTTGGCCAAGGCTTTCGGCTTGAAATTGAACGAAAAGTTTTTACGCTGACAATTTTAATACAACATAAGAGAGCCGACGCATCTCTTTGGTATGATGCCGTTAGAGTAGCCATTCGAAAAAAAACGGTATGCGGTATTATACCAAAGCGTTGCGCCGGCTGTTCTACGGCGTTTTGCAATGAATAACAAAAGATTTCAGCCAGTGTATGTCTCTTTTTTTCAGCGCACCGAGCAATAGCAAAAATCCGATGTAAATGATGCAAGAAAAAATGATCTGCACGGTCAATGACGCAGCATTCTCGGATATGTTCGGCAGAATAAAGAATAACATGTGTGTGAGTGATGTGGCCCCGACGATAGCTGTGAGCGGTTTGATGACCCATGTCATCACGTGCGGGTGCATGTCGCTTACGCGGAGTAACCGTGTAATGCTCAGCGTTGCATTCAGCAATTCGGTGATGTAGATGGTCATGATATATCCCAATATGCCGAAATGGGGCAATAATATTCGCACGAGAAGCACGGAAACGGACGCGTCGGCAATATTTACTTTCATGGAATAGACTTGCTGTCCGAGGCCCTTGAGCATAGCATCGGTGGCGCTGTCCATATACATCACGGGAATGAGCGGTGCAAGTACGCGGATGTAGCGAGCGGCTTCTTCGCTGTGATAGAGCAATTGTCCGAGTTCGTGAGAGAAAAACAGCATTATCCCTGCCGTTCCGATCGAAAACAAAAGTGTCAGCGAAAATACCCGCTGCATGATACGGCGTATGCAATTATGTTCTGCTCGTACATGCGCTTCGGTTAATTCGGGTATGAGTAACGCTGTAAACGAATTCAGCAACGCGCATGGAAATAACACCACGGGTAATGCCATACTGTGGAGCGTACCGTAAGAGGCCAGCGCCGTACCGTGGCTTTGGCCGAAACGTTGTAAGCCGATCGGAATGAGCATGTGCTCAAGTGTGACCAGCCCCGAACGGATATAGGCGGCAACGGCGATCGGCATTGTTACGGAAAGTAATCGACGTGCCACCGAGTTTTCCGCAGTGGACTTTTCTTGATCGGTGTCTATGGCAATATATTTTCGCTTGTCAAATCGAAACAGAAGCATGATAGCACAGCCGGAGAATATATCGGCAATGGCATTGGCAAGGGTTAGTGCCCAAAGAGCCGATTCCAGCCCCCCCGATATCGTGCGTGAGAGAAAAAAAACAGTACACAGGATGCGAATGATCTCCTCGGCTACTTGGATACAAGCGCTTTTCCACACGCGCCGTACAGCCACAAAATAGCCCGACAGACAGGATGTCAGTGCCACGGCGGGTAATGTTAATGC
>CAZOHP010000044.1:0-13713 GCA_964579815.1 uncultured Lachnospiraceae bacterium | reverse complement strand
GGATATGTCCGAGTTTATGGAGAAACACAGTGTCTCGCGCATGATCGGAGCGCCTCCCGGCTATGTCGGCTATGACGAAGCAGGTCAGCTGACCGAGAAGATTCGCAGACACCCGTATTCCGTTGTGCTGTTTGATGAAATTGAAAAAGCGCATCCCGATGTGCTGAATATTTTGCTCCAAATATTGGATGACGGTCGCATCACAGACGCGAGCGGAAAAACGGTAAATTTTGAAAATACCATTCTCGTCATGACCACCAATGCCGGTTCCGACCATACATCGTCGACCATCGGCTTTTCGGAGGATGCACAGAGATTGGCTGAAAATAAAACGGAAAAGGCGCTGTCGTCTTTCCTGCGTCCGGAATTTATCAACCGGATTGATGAAATTATCACATTCCGTGCGCTGGACGAGCACGATTTTGCGCATATCGCGTCCATTATGCTGGATGATTTGGCAAAAGCACTTGAGGAAAAGGAAATGCACTTTACCTATACGCCCGCTGCGGCTGCGTATATTGCCAAGGAGTCTTATTCCGCCAAGTACGGCGCTCGTAACATGCGTCGTTATATTTGTCGAGAGGTGGAAGACGCGCTGGCCGAGCAAATCATTGCCGACCGCAAACACGCGATCACTCGGATCCGTTTGTCTGTCAGCGGTGGTAAATTGACTGTCGACTGTATGTAAATTTTCAGTGAAAGGAGAGGGCGGCATATGTACCACAGAACTCGCGAACCGTGGCATGCGATGAAGCCTGCCGAAGTCGAACGGCGCTTGAAGACAAACAGCACCACAGGGCTGTCTTATAAAGTTTGCCGTACTCGTCTGGAGCGATTCGGAAAAAACGATCTGTTTCTTCCGGAACCGCGAACGGCGGCAAGTTGTATTCGTCGCATTTTGACGGATACTTCGCTGCTGGTGCTGGCTCTTGTTGCCGTGCTTGCTCTCTTCTTTTCTCGCTTTGCTACCGCGTTGACAGTGCTGTTTGTTTTGGCTGTGAGTTGTTTGGTCAGTGTTATTGCTTACATCAAGACTTGCCGAATCAAGGAAACCATGAGCGCTTGTTCCGAGCCTCATGTTCGATTGCTGCGCGGTAACAGTGTGCTCCTTTGCAGTGCATCGGAAGTTGTTCCCGGGGATATTTTGTTGCTGAACGAGGGGGATATTGTTCCGTGCGATGCGCGGTTGATTTCTTCCACCTCTGATTTTTGTGTACTGACCTATTTGCCGGACAAAGAGGCCTATGATCTGACATATAAAAATGCGTATGAAGTGTACGACACAACGTCACCGGTGCCACCGCTTGAGCGCGTCAACATGGTCTATACCGCTTCTGTCGTCCATGGCGGAAGTGCTAAAGCGATTGTTACGGAAACGGGGAGCGATACGTATATCGGGGATTTGATGGGACCGCACCCGTTTCCAATGCAAGTGGGGGACCCATCCTATCTTATTCCCATGCGCAAATATACGAATCGCTACAGTTTGGTCATGTGTTTGCTCATTTTGCCCGTTACTTTGATCGGCATTTTTGCGGGACGGGGAACGATTGATATTTTTGATGTTCTGTTACTGACACTTTCGTTGGTGTCGTCATCCATGAGCGAACAAGTGCTGTCAATGGGACGTATTATTTGTGCCGCATCGGTTATTCGTGCTTCTCTTGACGGTAATCAAGAAAATGCGGCCGTTATCAAGAATTATAGGGCAATTGATGCGCTTTCCGGGGTGGACGAGTTGTTTCTGTTCGGACGCAGTGCCGTCTCCGACGGTTGCCTGCATCCTTACGCCGTATATACTTTCGATGGATTGCAAATCGGGCAAAACATGAAAACACCTGCCGTTCGTGAGTTGTGCGAAATGGTATATTACTATGAGTCATGCGCCACATGCGAAGAATACGCGGATCGATTTCAACAGAACGATGCTTGGCAGAGCAGTGTGCGGGAATTATTTGACATGATTGCTTTTGACCGTTCGTCTGCCCGTATTCGCACTGTATCGTTACGCCCACTGGAATATTCGACAGCGTGGGTTGAGGTAACGTTGCGCCAAAGCGGTAATTTGCCTGATCGACATTTTCGGGTTCATCGTTGCGATGAGCCGGAGCCGTTGTTGCAATGCAATGCCCGTCGGGGCGGCGATGGAATCGTATCTTTGGATACCGCGCAATGCAAGGTACTCTTTGATATTTTCTGCCAATTGAAAAACCAAGGTACCGAGGTCTGCGCGTATATACGTGAGGAAGGCGGGGTGGCCGTGTTTGAGGGGCTCCTTTCTTTCCGCGAAGCTTATGCTCCGGATATTCCGGATATGTTGCGCGAGATGCAACAAAATCACGTTCGCGTTTCATTGTTTCTGCCCGAGGAGGGGAAATGTCATCTGAATTATTTGATTGCTTCGGGGTGGATCGAATCGGGAAAAGACGCCGTATCCGCGTCGAAATTGCACACTGTCGGTAAAACTTTGGATGAGGTTTTTGACAAAAAACGTGTGTTTTTCGGCTTTTCCGAAGATCAAATTGCCGAGCAGATTACGCGCTGTCGAAGCCGAGGAAAAATAACGGCCAGCATGGGATTGCGTTACGGGGATTCTCCGATGATGACACCGGCTAATGTTTGCATCAGTTGTGAAAATCGCTTTTGCGGTTCGGAAAACGGTGTCTCTCGCTTTGAAATCCGCAAGACACTGTCGGCGGAAGAATGTGACCAGTCGGTGCGGCGCAATGCGGATGTCCTTGTTCGCCGTGCCGGGGCGAGAGGGGGAGGAATTGCGGGTATCGCAAATGCCGTGACAACGGCACGTGCCATCCATTTTCGCATGATGCTTGCCATGCAATATCTATTGGTCGCTCAAATGTTACGTATGACCATGGTGGTGTTGCCGTTGCTGTTTGGGTACACGATGATTTCTCCCGCGCTGTTACTCATCAGCGGCGTGTGGGTTGATCTCGGCTTTGTTCTTGTGTGCGCCTTTCATCATTGCAGTCCCGATGTACTGCGTGAGCCTCCCGACTATCGTCGCTTTTTCAAGGAGCCTTTGCGTGCTCGCCCGGATTGGCAGTGCGCCGCGTTGATCTGCGGTGTGTTTACCGTTCTGACGGGGTTAATTCTTTCCGGAACGCAGACCGCAGTGTGCGGTGACGGATTGGAAATCTACATGTTTCTGTCGCTGTTTGCATCACAAACTTGCTTATTGATCTGTCTTATGCGCACAACCAGAGTCTTTTCCTCACGCTGGCAGGCACACGCCTCCTCGCTTATTGTCTTCGGAGTTTTGCTTGTGCTGATTGTGCCTATCGTGCTCATCTATCCGTTATCCGCGTGGTTTGGCGGTGCGGGAATTTCGCTGTTTTTGTTTATATTGTCACTGCTTTCGCCACTTTATTTGGTCGGTTCTTATTTTCTGTCCATGACTTATCGCAAAAGGATTGCAAGGCTGTTTCGTATTTATTTTCACGGAATTCGTCGACACTTTGGCAAGAAAATTTCTCGCGATGCATATAATGGAGACAAAGGCGGAAAGAAAGATCAATAAATCTTTTTTGCACCTTATTCCAATGTCACCGGAGGTGACTTATGCGTTGTACAACTGTAAGTTTGCAAAAAAAAGAGATCATCAATTTGTGTGACGGTTCGCGGCTCGGTTTTGCCACCGATTTTGAGTTTGATCCCAAATGTGCCACGTTGCTGTCCTTGATGGTTCCCAAATGTTCGGGAGGTTTGTTCGGCCTCGGCAAGACAGAATATCTCTATATTCCGTGGAATAAGATAGAATGTTTCGGTGAGGACACCATTCTTGTGCGGCTTTCGCCGCATGAAACAGAGTCGCTGACCTCGACCGTATGTCGCGATGAATGTGATAAGGGAAGAGGAACGAAATGATTCCTTGCTTGTTTGTGAATAATTTGTAAATTGTTGCATATTTTTCTTGAAAGTTAAAACGGAATGTGCTATAATAAAACGCAATTGCGGAAATCACCGAGTGTTGATAGCCGTGATGCAAAAAAATACACACACATAACGGCGTGTGATCGGTGCCCTCAAGGGTGACAGCACGAGACTTATGTGGTGGAAAAAACCGAAGGAGGACATGGAAATGTCTATTATTACCATCAAGCAGTTGCTTGAAGCGGGTGTTCATTTCGGACACCACACCAGAAGATGGAACCCTAAGATGCAGGAGTACATTTTCACAGAGAGAAACGGCATCTATATCATTGACTTGCAAAAGACGGTCAAGAAGTTCGAGGAAGCGTATATGTTTGTCCGCGAACTTTCCACTCAAGGCGGTACGCTTTTGTTCGTCGGAACGAAAAAGCAGGCGGCCGAAGCCATTAAGGAAGAGGCTACTCGCTGCGGCATGTACTATGTCAATAATCGTTGGCCCGGTGGTATGATGACCAATTTCAAAACTATCAAGAAGTCTATTGCTCGTTTGAACAGTTTGAACAAAATGCAGGAAGACGGTACCTTTAATCTGCTTCCCAAGAAAGAGGTTGCCGGATTGCAGAAAGAGGCCTTTGATCTTGAGAAGAATCTGGGCGGTATCAAGACCATGGATACATTGCCCTCCGCCATTTTCATTGTTGATCCTCACAAGGAAAGAAACGCAGTGCTTGAGGCTAAGAAGTTGGGCATTCCCGTCATCGCTATCGTGGATACCAACTGCGATCCCGATGATGCCGATTACGTAATCCCCGGTAACGATGACGCAATTCGTGCGATTAAACTCATTTCTTCTGTCATTGCCGATGCTATGATCGAAGGTCGCCAAGGTGAGCAGAATGCTCCCGAGACCGAGGCAGCGGAAGAAGTTGCCGATGCTGAGTAAAATTCTCTGACAAATCAAAAGAAAGAGGTTAACAGAAATGGCTAGTATTACTGCAAAAGACGTTGCCGCACTGCGCGCGAAGACCGGCCTTGGCATGATGGATTGCAAGAAAGCATTGGTCGAAGCAGACGGCGATATGGATAAGGCCGTGACCATCCTCCGCGAAAAAGGGTTGGCTACCGCCGCAAAAAAAGAAAGCCGTATCGCTGCCGACGGTATCGTCAAATTGATGAACAAAGGCAACGCATATGCTATGATCGAGGTTAACTCCGAGACCGACTTTGTTGCGAAAAATGCTTCTTTCCAGGCATTTGTTGACGGTTTGCTTGGGACTATTCTTGAGTCAAAACCCGCTGATGTTGATGCGCTGATGAAAGCCACCTATGTCGGAACATCCGATGCCGTGGAAAATGTGTTGATCGAGAAGATTGCGCAGATTGGCGAAAAACTCAGCATTCGCCGTTTCGTCATCGTTGAGGGCGACGCTGTCGCAACTTATGTTCACGGTAACGGTTCGATCGGTGTTCTCGTCAAGTTTGATACAGATGTTGCCGACAAAGACGGTTTTGCCGCATTTGCCAAGAACATTGCGTTGCAAATCGGCGCATATCCTACGCCTTACTTGAATAGAGACGAGGTTCCCGCGTCTGTGCTGGAGGAGGAAAAGAATGTCCTGCTGGCTCAGATCGCCAATGATCCCGCCAATGCCAACAAACCGGATGCGATCAAAGAAAAAATGGTGCTGGGACGCATCAATAAATTCTATGATAACAACTGCCTGCTCGACATGACCTATGTGAAGGACGAAGATATGAAAGTCAGCAAGTACGTTGATTCGGTCGCCAAAGAGTTGGGCGGTAAAATTGCCATTGTCGGTTTTTATCGTTTCGAGAAAGGCGAGGGCATCCAGAAGAGAGAAGAGAATTTTGCCGAGGAAATCGCTAAGATGACCGCCGGAAAGTAAATCTTTCAATAAGGAAAATATTGTCAACGGTATTTATTTGACCGTCGGCGCCGAGTGATTTTTCCAAGAGATAAAAGAGGGCGTTTCGATCGTAGCGCCCTCTTTTGTTCGTACAATTGCAACAAAAATGCAAAATGTGAAAAAAATCCCCGACAAATTTGCAAAATACTGTTTACAAAATCACGATTTTGTAGTAAAATGAATGGTGATAAGATCACGGAACGCCGAGGAGGCGCCGTTTTTGAGGAGTTCTTCCATGAATAATCATCAAACAAAGCCCCAATATCACCGTGTTTTGCTTAAACTGTCGGGTGAAGCATTGGCTAACGGCGGCGAAGATATTTTGGATTTCGACTTTATGCGCCGTGTGGCCGTTGTCGTCAAAAAATGCCATGAGGCAGGGACAGAGATCGGGGTGCTTTGCGGCGCGGGGAATATTTGGCGCGGACGCAGAGGCGGAAAAATGAATCGCACTCGTGCCGATCACATGGGAATGCTTGCCACAACCATCAATGCGCTTGCGTTACAGGACGTATTTGAGCAAGAAAACATTCCAACGCGTGTTATGACCTCGGTAGATATGGACACGTTTGCAGATCATTATACCGCACGTGGTGCTGTCGAGGCACTTGGTCGCGGGAATGTTGTTATTTTCGGTTGCGGTACAGGATTGCCGTTTTTCTCGACAGATACCGCAGCGGCGTTACGCGCTGCCGAAATTGAAGCGGAAGTCATCCTCATGGCCAAAAACATTGACGCTGTTTACAGCGCCGATCCCAAACTTGATCCGCTTGCTACCCGTTATGAAGAATTGACGTACGCGGAGATGGTGGAACGTGATCTGCGCGCACTTGATATGACAGCTACCGTCTTTTGCCGCGATAACGACATTCGTTGCTATGCTTTCGGTTTATCCGATCCAAACAACATTTATCGTGTCATCATGGGAGAGCGTATCGGCACCGAAATCCATAATTGATTATTAAAAATTTGACATTTTATAAAACGCGGGGAACTCCCGTTACATAAGGAGGATTTTTATGAAGTTCGACACAAAAGCAATGGAAGACAAAACGCAAAAGGCTATTGCCGCATTTGAAAATACCATCAGCACCGTTCGGGCATCGCAAGCCAATGCGGGGGTGCTTGCCAATGTGAATTTTGAGTATTACGGTTCTCCCACACCGTTGAACAGCATGGCTGATATTCGCGTGGCGGATGCGAGAACATTGACAATTACTCCTTACGATGCAACTACGCTGAAAGCGATGGAGAAGGCTATTTTAATATCCGACATCGGTATCACACCGATGAATGACGGCAAGGTAATCCGCCTGTCTTTCCCGCAGTTGACGGAGGAGCGCCGCCGTGAGATCAGAAAGCAGGTGCAGAAATATGCGGAAGACGCCAAGGTCGCCGTTCGCAACATCCGTCGTGACGCAAACGAAGATGCCAAAAAGCAAAAAAAGGATGGTGTGTTGACCGAGGATGATCTGAAAAATGCAGAAAAGGCGATTCAAGATGTGACTGATAAATGCACCAAAAAGATCGATGAGATTCTCGCTAAAAAAGAAAAAGAAATCATGGAAATCTGACGCGATAGCAATTGATTTGACGAAAGATAAGACGGGGCGAAATGTGACTGTTTCATGTTTCGCCCGCTTTCCTATACTGGGAAAAGGAGTTTGACTGACCTATGGCTCTTTTGATTCGGAATAAAAGGCCGAGCGCTCCGGATGGGGCGCAACTTCGCCATATTGCTTTTATTATGGACGGAAACGGCCGCTGGGCTAAAAAACGGAAAATGCCGCGGGAATACGGACACAGAGCGGGGGCGAAAACGTTTCGCACGATTGCGCTGCACTGTGAAAAATTAGGGCTTGAGGCCATGACGGTCTATGCTTTTTCAACGGAGAATTGGAAACGCCCGGCACATGAAGTTGAGTCCATTATGGATTTGTTGGAGCAATATATCGATTCGTGTGAGAAAGAATTGGAAGGACACAATGTTCGCTTTTGCTTCATCGGTGACCGCACACCGTTGCGTCCTATGTTACAAGAAAAAATGACACAGTTGGAAATGAAGACAGCAGATCGACGGATGACGCTTAATATTGCCGTTAATTACGGCGGCAGAGCGGAATTGTGTCGCGCAGCCGGGCAATTGCGTGAGCGTGGTGAACCGGTGACCGAGGAAAACATGAGCGCGGCGCTGTACACCTCTCATTGCGGCGATCCCGACATGATTGTTCGTACGGGAGGCGATTTGCGCATCTCGAATTTTTTACTTTGGCAAGCGGCCTACGCAGAGTTGTATTTTTCCGAAAAACTGTGGCCGGATTTTTCACCCGATGACGTTGATCGTGCCATTGCGGATTTTTATTCCAGAAAACGCCGTTACGGCGGAATTTAAGTGCGTGTCGCATATGTTGGAGGATTTTATGTTAAAACGAATCATTACGGCGGTGGTAGCCATTGTACTTTTTTTCCCCGTTCTGTATTTTTCTTATACGCCGATCTTTGCGGCGGTGTTGTCGTTGCTGTCTCTTGTGGCTACATTGGAAATGTTACGTTGCACGGGATTATGGCGAAAATGGTGTCTGACGTTGCCGATTTTGCTTTGCGCCGCGGCGTTTCCGCTAATCGCATGGTGGATTCAAGAACAAATGACTGTTGCTTATATAGCAGTGCTTGTTATGATCGCACTTGTGATCTATGCCTTTTCCGTTATGACATTTTCGCGCGGTCATATTACCTTTCATGATGTGAGTATATCGCTAACGGGGTGTTTTTATATTATCGCAGCATTTACCGCACTGTCTATGCTCCGCTATTCGGCGCATTTGGGAAAATATGTTTATCTCATTTGTTTTGTCGGAGCATGGGTGACGGATACCTTTGCTTACTTTACCGGTCGCCTTTTCGGTAAACATAAACTTATTCCGGATGTCAGTCCCAAAAAAACGGTGGAGGGCAGTGTTGGCGGAATATTATTCTGTGTGCTCGGATTATTGCTGTACGGTTATATCATTCAGATAATCGCCACCGATGTTACTGTGAATTATCTTATGCTTGGGATCAGCGGAGTATTCGTTTCTTTGGTATCGCAGGTGGGAGATTTGCTCATGTCCGCCATCAAGCGTACTTACGGTATCAAAGATTACGGTAAAATTTTTCCGGGACACGGTGGTGTACTTGATCGCTTTGATTCCGTTCTCGCGGTGGCACATGTGCTTCTCTTGATTACCCCATTTGGATCATTTTTTTCATAAGTGAGATTGGATATGTGTAAGTGTATAAACGAAAAAGAACGCGACGGCTTGATTCTGTTGGGGTCAACCGGTTCGATCGGAACGCAGACATTGGATGTTGCCGAACAAAAAGGAATACCCGTAGAGGCCCTTTGTGCCAACGAAAATGTACATGCCATCGAAATGCAGGCCAGAAAATTCGGCGTGCGCATGTGTGCCATGAGTGACGAGGTCGCTGCGGCCGATTTGAAAACTCGGCTTGCGGATACCGATATTCGCGTGTTCGGCGGTGCCGACGGCATCGGTTCCATGATTGCCTTGGCAACTGCTCCCATCGCATTGAACGCCATCATAGGTGAGGCGGGGCTGGCATCAACATTTGCGGTGTTACGTGCCGATAAGCAATTGGCACTGGCCAATAAAGAATCGCTGGTTGTTGCGGGTGAACTTGTGATGAAAGAAGCGCGTAGCCGCAACATTGCCGTTCGCCCCGTGGACAGCGAGCATTGTGCGATTACTCAAGCGCTGATGGCGGGAACGCATGGTGAGGTCAAGCGTCTTGTTTTGACCGCATCGGGCGGACCTTTTTTCGGGAAAAAGAGAGAAGAGTTGGACGGGGTTTTGGCTAAGGATGCTTTAGCTCACCCCACATGGAATATGGGCGCCAAAATCACGGTCGACAGCGCTTCTTTGATGAATAAGGGGTTTGAGATTATCGAAGCGGCGCATTTGTTTGACATTCCCGCCGAGCGGATTGACGTCGTAGTGCATCGGGAAAGTATAATTCATTCGATGGTCGAATATATTGACAACAGTGTGATCGCGCAAATGTCAGTACCGGATATGCGGCATTGCATTCAGCATGCGCTGACGCATCCGTACCGTGAAAGTGCTTCTATCGCTCCGCTTGATTTGGTTTCGTTGGGCAAATTGACGTTTGCAAAACCGGACGAGGATACATTTGTTTTGTTGCGTCAGGCGAAATCGGCATTTTCTCGCGGTGGGGCAACTGCCGCGGTACTCAATGCGGCGGATGAAATCGCAGTCGACGCATTTTTGCATGAACGCATTGGTTTTACAGCGTTGTTTGATGTCGTTTGCGAGACTGTAGAGCGGTTACATGATGCAAAACTTGCCCATAGTCTTGAAGATATTTTGTGCTTTGACCGACTCGCACGTGAGACGGCTCGCAGATTGATCGCAAGATAAATTCGATTACCAGATATCCGGTCAGATAGGAGGAGGACGATGACGGTTATATATATTATTGTTGCCATACTCATTTTCGGTCTGCTGATTACCGTTCACGAACTCGGTCACTACATCGTGGCTCGATTGTGCGGTGTGTGTATCGAGGAATTTTCTATTGGTATGGGACCAAAATTGTTTCAACGTAAAATGAAAAAACACGATACGTTGTTTTCACTGCGTGCATTTCCCATTGGAGGATATGTCAACATGAAAGGGGAAAACGAAGACGAAGACGCGCCGGATTCTTTCAGTTGCAAGTGCGTGTGGCAGAGAATGCTGATCGTTGTTGCAGGTGCCGTCATGAATCTTCTCCTTGGCTTTGTTATCGTATTTGTCATTGTTTGCTCTTCTCAAAATTTACTTGCTTCAACGACGATCGCTCAATTTGTCGAAGGTGCGACAAGTTGTGCCGAGGGTGGACTTGAAGTCGGCGATACGGTGCTCAAGGTTGGCGGAGTTTCCGTTCATACGGGAGAAGAACTGACCTATGAGATTATGAATCAAGGTTATCAACCGTTGACATTAACCGTACTGCGCAATGGTGACAAGGTGACGCTGGAACAGGTAATTTTTCCGCAAATGGAATCCCAAGGCAGTGTGTTCGGCGAATACGATTTTAAAGTTTATGCTGTGCAGGACCCTAATCTCGGTCAATTGCTTCATTCTACTTGGTATCGCTCGCTTTCATTGGTCAAAATGGTTTGGGATAGTTTGGTCAATATAATGACGGGGCGTTATTCGATCGAATCGCTCTCCAGCCCAATCGGTGTGACGGCAGCGGTTAAAGATACGATCACAGGCAGCGGATGGACCGGAACGCAGATCCTGCAATATGTACTCAATATCACGGCGGTAATATCGATCAATCTCGGCGTGTTTAACTTGATCCCGTTTCCCGCATTGGACGGCGGAAGATTTTTTTTCCTGGCTGTTGAAGCCGTAATTCGTCGGCCGGTTTCTCGCGAACTTGAAGCGCGTATTCATTTCATCGGCATCATATTGTTGCTCTTTCTCATGGTGCTTGTAATCGGGAAAGACATCATCACTTTGTTGATTTGAAAAAATCGGGAAGAGGGAATAACATTGGACTATCAAATGATTCGCAGAAAAACACGGCAAGTAAACGTGGGAAATGTTCGCATCGGCAAAGATGCACCGATTGCCGTTCAATCCATGACCAATACCGACCCGCATGATGCGGAGGCAACGGCTGCGCAAATTCTTCGCATGCAAAGTGCGGGTTGCGATATTGTGCGTATCACGGTGCCCGATATGGATGCGGCGGATATGATTCCCGTGCTACGCGTACACGGCGTTCGCATTCCCATCGTAGCGGATATTCATTTTGACTACCGTGTCGCATTGCGTTGCGCTGAAGTCGGAGTAGATAAGATCCGCATTAATCCCGGAAATATCGGTGACGATGACCGTGTCCGCCAAATAGCGGATACATGCCGCTCACGTGGTATTCCCATTCGCATTGGCGTCAATAGCGGATCGTTGGACAAACATCTGCTGGCCAAATACGGAGCGCCGACGCCGCAAGCATTGTGCGACAGCGCGTTGTACCACTGCGCACTGCTGGAAAAATTCGGCTTTGAAGATATTGTGATCTCCATTAAAGCTTCAAATGTGGAGAATATGATTGCAGCCAATCGATTGCTGGCCAAGGCGTGTTCCTATCCGATTCATCTCGGCGTGACCGAGGCGGGTGGCGGCGCGGCGGGGCTGGTTAAAAGTTCGATCGGTATAGGAGCACTGCTGTGCGACGGTATCGGCGATACGCTTCGCGTTTCGCTGACCGATGATCCTGTTGAGGAGATCGGTGCGGCACGACAAATTTTGGACGCTTTACAGATCAAAGGTCAAAGCGGTATGGATATCGTCAGTTGCCCTACTTGCGGACGTACACAAATCGACTTAATTGCATTGTGTGAACAATTTAAAGCTGCCGTTCGTGCCGAGGGGTTGGATCGACTGCCTATCAAGGTAGCGCTTATGGGGTGTGTGGTGAATGGTCCCGGCGAAGCTCGCGAGGCGGATATAGGCATTGCCGGAGGGCGTGGAGAGGGCTTATTGTTCCGACATGGAGAGACTGTGGAAAAATTACCTGAAAGTGAGCTAATTCCTCGGCTACTTTGCGAGATACGCGCTTTGCGTGATCAAATGAAACAATAAAACGATAGGAGAAACAAAATATGTCAAAGATGGAAAACGAACAAATACAAGACGAGCAACGTCCGCTTTTACATATTTTGAAAAAATATCATCCGGATTCCGATACATCCGACATTCTTCAACATGCGAGAGATTATTCGGTACGCACGGACAAGCAAAAGCGCATGCTGGAAATATCGGCACATTTCCCGTCGCCCATCAAAAAGGAAGAACTTTACCGCATTGAGGATGAAATTTGCGCGGTTTATGAACTGGCATCGGTCAAATTTTTGCCGCATTATCCCGCGCAATACTGGGGGCAATCTTATATTCCGGAATTGTTGACCGAAACCGAACGAGTCGGCATTGTTGCACGTGGATTTTTTCGTCATTACAAGGCAACATTGGAAGAAGATGTGCTGACCGTCGAATTACCTTTTGAAGTTGACGGTATACGGCTGATGGAAAACGGGCATACGCCCGAGGTAATGCAGCGCATCATTTACAGCGAATTTGGTGTTAATATCACAGTGAACATTCGTCATAATTTGCAAATGGTGGTTGAAGATTTTTCAATGGAGCGCAAATTGGAAATGATCGACAAGCAGATTGCAAAAGCTGAGGTCGACTACGAGCGTGCCATGGAGGCGAGGCGCGCCTGGGGCGACGGTGACTCCGGTGTCCCCTCGACGGAAGGGGCAAGCGAAGAACGCCAGATCTTTCCTCGCATTCCGTCTGTCTTTTTTGAAACGGCGCCGTCGCCTATCATTGAGAACGGAATGTGCACGATCGGCTATCGCACATTTGATTTGCGTGAACCCGAGGTGCTGATCGGCTCGGCTTTTGCTATTGAGCCTGTCCCCATTGCAACACTGAATGAGGCACGTAAGGGAATCGTTATCATCGGCGAGGTGTTTGGATATTCAGCCGACACAGCACGCAACAGCGATAAACTCAATGTCGTATTCGATGTATTTGACGGTGTATCTTGTATTGAGGTCAAAAAATATGGGCTTGAACTTGAAGAGGAAAAAGAACTGAGAGGCCTAATTTCCAATGGTATGGCAATCGCGCTCAACGGTTATATCAAGAAAGAGACTCACAGAAATTCCGTTGATCTTGATTATACTTTTTATTATAGCGATGTCATGAAAATCAAAAGCGTCGGACGCATGGATAAGGCAGAGCAAAAGCGTGTTGAACTGCATTTGCATACCACAATGTCTTCTATGGATGCGCTTATTCAACCGGATGAA
>CAZOHP010000043.1:0-13745 GCA_964579815.1 uncultured Lachnospiraceae bacterium | reverse complement strand
CATTCGTTACGATCGCTGTATCGGCTGTGGCGCTTGCGCCGCCAAGTGCCCGCGCCATATCATCCATTTCAAAAAAACTTGAACGCGCGGTATGAACGGTGTTCGGAAAGGAAATGATAGATATGGGTATTCGACTGAATGAAGATGCCGAAATTGTGCGTACTGTGCGCGAAGGGCTGGTGGCCAAGGGAGGATATTGCCCTTGTCGTGTCGGTAAAAAAGAGGAGTACAAATGCATCTGTCAAGAATTTCGAGAGCAGATGGCCGACGCTGATTTTGAGGGCTACTGCCACTGCAAACTATATTACAAGAGCAAGGATTAAAAGGAGACGAAAATGGCTGTTATTACTGTTACCAAAGACAATTTTCCCGAAGTGACTGCGGACAACAGGCCCGTATTGCTTGATTTTTTTGCCACTTGGTGCGGTCCGTGCCGTATGGTTTCTCCGCTCGTTGACGAGATTGCCGATGAATGTCCCGAGTATGTTGTCGGCAAGATCAATGTAGACGCAGAGGGAGAGTTGGCCGAAAAATTCGGCGTTTCCGCTATACCGACGTTGCTTGTTTTCAAAAACGGCAAAGAATCGAAACGTGCGGTCGGCGCACAGTCCAAAGATGCGATTTTGGAATTGCTGAAATAAGTTGCGGTACGAGAGAAAACAAGAGAACGCTTGCATGACAATACAAGCGTTCTCTTGTTATATATATCGGTCTGCGCGCATGCGGATGCGTCCCTTGCGGGTTGGCGAACCGAACTCGCGTAAAATGAATTTTCCTTTGCCGCGTACCGAGATCACGCAAGGGGGCGTCAAGGTGCGATCGGGGCGTTGCTCGCACTCATAGTTCAGTTCGACCGATCCGTTGCGGATTGCGTTTTGCGCGGCCTCGCGCGACATGCCGGCCAGCGCGGCAACGGTGCAGTCTAATCTGGGCGAGGCGACCGTATCGAGAATCGGCTCAAACGTATGTCCGCCGTCAAAGTCATGCGGCAGCGTGACCGGACTGATGCGAACGGTATCGCCTCCGATGCGTTCCACGGATGAAAGCAGGAAATGGACCATATGTTCAAGGCAGAGCACGACGGCATCGGAGCCTTGCACGGCGATGTCGCCCAGTACCTCACGTTCCAGTCCCAAGGCAAGCAATGAGCCGAGGTAATCGCGGTGAGTCAACGTTCGATAGCCGCTACCGCGGATGGATAATGCGGCGACGGGATCGTTTTCCCCCGCAAGAGTCAGCAACGTTTGGACGGGGAGATCGACAAAGGCCGTTTTGTCAAGAGTGTCGGTTACATAATCGGGAAACAACAACAGGCATGCTCGTTCGGCGGCGGCATAGCCGCCGTGCCATCGGGCACGCTCATCGGCTCCGCAACGGCGCAACAATTCATTGACATAGAATTGTTCGCGCGGAGAGAGAAAATCGGTATGGCAAAAGGTGCCGCGTGCGGCGCGGTTGCACAGTTCTTCCACATGTGCGAGCATGATGTGCAATGAATCGTTTTCCCGTTTTTCCATGGCAAGTCACATCAAAACGAAAAAGAACAACGAGAGCAACAAATTGGTGATCAAAAAGGGCATATCGATGGGGGTATCTTGAAACCAACCGAAGCGATCGCACAGAGCGCGGATGGGCAGGATGACGGGTTCCGTGATATAGTAAAGCAAATTTCCCAGCGGGGATTCCTCACTGAGGATGAATAGTGAAAGGATGGCGCGCAGCAACATGGCGAACTCCAAAATGCCGAGAAGCGTCTGTATGGTAAAAACAAGAATATAGATCACGTAAGCCATAAAATCGCACTCCTTTCGATGAATGATGAATGAGGGGCAATCCGACGCGGTGTCGCATCGCCCACACGAAAAAGGCCCGGGCGGCATCTGCGGTCATGTTTCCGCCCGGGGAATGTGTACGGTGAAGAGGCCGTCAGATCAAGTCATCCTCCTGCTCTTCCATTTCGTCTTGCTCGTCGTGGGGCAGGTAGGGAGTAGCATCAAACGGCTCGATGGAGATGAATACATTTTCATCATCCAACGGGGTGATATGCGCATCAAGTGCGCGGATTGCTCCGGCAAGATAGCAACGGAAGCCGACCAGTGTTTCGTCGGATACGCCCTCGGTATTGACCAAGACGATATACTTGCGTTTGACTAAATCGACGGCATGCTCTGCGGATTTGATACCCGTAGCGGTTACTCTCTTGAAGCGAGGTTTGCCGAGCGATTCATCGGGATCTTCTTCACCGAGATCGTCATAATCGTCCGTCATGCGGCCGGTGTTGCGGGTTTTGGGGGATGCTGCGAAGATGTCATCGTCCGGTTCATCGACCAGCGAAGCGGTTGTCGCTTTTTTGCGAGGGGTATAAAATCTCGCACTGTCTTCCATGTCGGTGTCGACCTCTTCATCGCGGATGAATTTTTTCCACAGATCATTGAATGCCATAATTGTTATCTCTCTTTCTTTCTTATTTCTCATTGTGTTTTGTGATTGGCGAGTTGGTTTCACAGCGGTTCGTCGCGGAAGATGGCGCTGCCGATGCGCACGATGGTTGCGCCCTCCATCACTGCCGCTTCATAACTGCCGGACATACCCATGGAGAACACCGGGGGCTCATATGGGGTGTCAGGAAGCATACTACCTATATTATCTAATTTTTTTTGCCAAGTGTCAAGACATTCGCGATAAGTTTGTGAGAAATATTTGCGATATTGGTCGATTTTTTCGCATTTTGGTGCCATTGTCATGAATCCGCGCAAGCGCAGGTGGGGAAAATCGGCCAATTTTTCACAGAAGGCGGCAGCGTCGGCGGGCAGAACGCCGCCCTTACTTTCCTCCTTGCCGCTGTTGATTTCGACGAGAACATCCATGGTCCGTCCCGCTTTGATACATTGGCGTTCGATCTCTTCGGCCAGCGAGACGGAGTCAAGCGAATGAATCATGCACACTTTATCGATGATGTACTTAACCTTGTTTTTTTGCAGGGAACCGATGAAGTGGATGCGCAGGTGCTCCTTGTCTTCCAATTTTTCGTAATGCTCGAGCAACTGTTGGACGCGGTTCTCGCCGATGTCGTTCACGCCGCAGTCGCGGTGCAACGCGTTAATTTGGTCGGGGGTTGCGTATTTGACTGCCGCGAGCAGGGTTACTTCATCCGTGCGACTGCCCTTTGCTGCTTCTATGCGGGCGCGAATTTGATCTACCCGTGTGCGGAGTACGGTTGTATCCATTAGTATAGGCACCTCTCTTTTGTATCAATCAATGTATTTACCGTCGTATAAACGATTGCCCTCGGTGATGATTGTGTCGCGCAGTGCGATATAATGATCGGCATGGTATGTTTCGTCATTTTTGTCTTCACGCTGAGCCTTGGTCGGAGCGTAAACGAGCACATAGCCGTCGCCTCTCATCAGAATTTCCACGGTGCGAAAGCAAACGCGTCCGCCGTCCAAGATGTAAACGCCATCACGGCCGTCCGATTCGACCAGCGCTGTTTCGGGCACACGATAGCCCTTTGTGCGTTTCACGGTCAGTTCAACATTTGAGAAACGTGTGTAAGTGAAATTGCTTGGGGTCGTGTCCGAGCCGAGCACTGCGATGATTCGTCCCTCGGCACGCGAGCCGATCAGTCGATCAAGCGTCATGGTGAGCGTCAAGTCGTATTCGTCCGTGAATGTCACGGCGTAACTTTTGCCTATTTCCAGCGATGCGGCGGCATCCGGTTCCAGCGGCAGTGCAATGCTCCAATGGTAACTGTTGGCCAATTTGCCGACGACGGTTACGCCTGTGCCGTAGTCACGGCGGGGAGAAGCGAGAAGCGCGTCAAAATCGGAAAGTTCCATGGTGGACAGGAGCGAATGCTGAAAGATCTCCTCGTAACCGTCAACGTTTGAACTGTAGTAAAAATAGCCGCCGGTGGAGTTTGTGCCGACATCGGCCGTGGTCATTGTTCTTGAGGTGTAACCGGCAGACATCAGCAATGCGCGACGATCGGCGCGCAGTGTATCGGCAAGTGTGGCGGTGCTTCCCCCCTCACCCGTCAACGCGCCGATGCGATTCAGCGAGAGCAGCAGCGAAAACGCACCGTCCGAAATTTTGCTCATGGGAGCACCGTCGGTAATGTCGCATATGGTATCCAGCAGGGTGTTGCGTGCTTGTGCGCGCAGGGAAGTCAATGCCGATAACGAATCGGCGGAGGGGGTGGCTTCGACCAAAGCGATTTGGCGGTCAAGCGCATTGAGCGTGGATTGGTTGCGTGCGATGGTTTCGGCGTCACCGGAGGTGGAAAACAACTCGGCGAGCACGGTGGCGGCGTTGACCTTGGCTCCGTTTGCAAGCGGATAAGAGCACAGATAATTCTTACCCGTCACGGTTAGCACCGTTTCATCGCGAAAGATTACAGCCTCACCGCCGACCGTGATGCGTTCCTCTCCCTCAATGACGGTATCGGTTACGAGACGATCGGAAAATGCGGCGACGCAATGGTAGAGGGTATAAAGTGTCACCAATGCCAAAAAGAGTCGGAACGCAAGCGAGCGCCCGAGGCGGTTGAGGGCTTGCCGCATGGCAGACGGATCGGCGTTCATGTTTCAACCTCCCCGCACAGGGCAAGCGTCTCTCGGAGGATATCTTCGGCCGGGCGCATGTGACCGGTTTCGGTGTCGGCGTACAGCCAGCGAACATAGGGCTTGGCGGAGAACCACGTCATTTGACGTTTGGCATAGTGGTGAGTGGCGGTTTTGAGTTGCGCGACGGCTTCGTCGAGCGTGCAATGGCCGTGCAGATATCCGAGCAGTTCCTTGTATCCGATGGCCTGCGCGGCTGTGGTGTTACGGGCGAATACGCCGGCCTCGTCCAGCATGCGTGTTTCATGGAGCAAGCCTTGATCGAGCATGAGGTCGACGCGTCGATCAATGCGGCTGTATAACAGCGCGCGGCTGCGGTACCGCAAACCGATTACCGTGGCGTCATAGCATAAACCGCGCTCGCGTGAGCGGCGGTCCAACACGCTTTTCGGTACGCCGCAGCATTCATATATCTCAAGGGCCCGGATGACGCGCTTGAGGTTATTGGGATGGATGGCTTCGGCACTCTCGGGGTCAACGGTCCGCAAAGCGGCGTGAACATAAGGGGAGCCGTGTGCGGCGGCGATGTTGTTCCATTTTTCGCGCACTGCCGGGTCGTTCGGCGTATCCTCAAAGGAGCCGCCGAAAAGTACGCCGTCCAAGTACAATCCCGTACCGCCGCACAGAACGGGCAAGCGAGAACGAGAGGTGATGTCAAGAATTGCGGCTCGCGCATCGCGCACATATTCGGCGCAGGAATACGACTCGAACGGATCGACGAAATCGATCAAATGGTGAGCCACGCCATCCTGCTCGGCAAGGGTGGGTTTGGCTGTGCCGATGGTCATATCACGGTAGATTTGCATGGAATCGCACGAGACGATCTCGCCGCCGAGACGTTGGGCCAACGCAACGGACAGCGCGGTTTTGCCGCTTGCCGTGGGGCCGACGACAGCCAAGACGCGAGGGGGAGTGGGGTGGATCATCTTGTCACCTCCTCGTTTTGGAGCAGGGCATTGAGGATGATGTGTGCATCGGCGTAACGGGTGTCTTTATCCCAGGCGCCGAACAGGCCCGCGATATAAACTTTGCCCTGCCGCTCGAATGAGAAAATGAGACAGTAGTTGTGCTCCAGCGAACCGGTTTTCAACCCGGTGACGGCGGCATGATACCACGGATGATCGGGATGCAACAGTTCATTGGTGTTTTCCCAGTGATTGGAATGCCCGCTGGCGTAAATGACGTCATCTTCCGGCATGGCGGCGTAGCGGCGAATGATATCGTTTTGCAGGGCCAAGCGAGAGATGAGAATAATATCTTCGATAGTGGAATAATGTGTGTCGTCGGACAGGCCGTCGGGGCAGATGAAATTGGTACCCACCAGGCCGATGCGCGCACCGTAGGCCGCCATTTCCCGCACAAAGGCATCGACAGCCGAAACGCCCGTGGCATTGTCATCGATGCGACTTCCCGCTGCGGCGGCCAAGACATAAGCCGCGTCGTTGCCCGAGGGGAGAAGCATGCCCTCGATAAGCATTTCGACGGTCAGCGTGTGATAGGGCTTGATATAGGCGAGCGACGAGCCCTCGCCGACCAGAGAAAGTTCATCGCCCGGTGTGATGACCTCATCCGGGGAAAGATATTCCAGCGCGCAAAGGATAGTCAAAAGTTTGGTTGTGCTGGCCGGATAGACCACGCGCTCTTCCCCCTTGCGGTAAAGTATGTGCTCGTCGGTACAGTCATAGACGAACGCTTGCGGTGAACTCAAATCAAGTTCCAGCGGCTCGGCGGAAACCGGAATATAGCCGGCATCATTTTCATTATGCAACTCGGCCAACGGATGGGAGAGCAGAGAGTGACGGTACAGGTATAGTCCGCTTGCCAGCGCCAACACAACCGCGATGGCGAGCAGCACGGTGGTTGTTGCTATGATGGCGCGACGTACCGATTTGGACATAACTCTCTCCCTCCTTTTGCGAAAACGCCGTGGAGCCGTTTGAAACGGCGATGGACGGTATAAAACAAATAATACAATTATTATATATGCTTTTGGCCGGGATGTCAAGTGTCAGTATTTTAATAATTGTTAAATAAATCAAGCCGTTACGCAAAAACGCAACGGCTCGACAAGATCAATCAAGAAACGGTAACGGTTGTGTATTCGTCCGGGTGCCGGAACAAGGTATCGGCGAGCGATGTGACGCAACTGTCGCAGATCACATTTTTAAGCACGACGGTCAGCGGTACATCGGGAGAAGCACTCACGCTGCCGGTGCCGATCGGGCCGCTGATGCGGACATTTTCCAAGGTGAGTTCGGCTAACAGTGTGCCGCGTTGCAGAGGAGGTGTATCGGCGTGATAATTGAGAATACGTTCAAGATTTTCCAATGTGCAATTTCGGAAAACAATGTCGTGTGACGGCTCGCTGTCGGGAAAATTTTCGCTGGCGAAATAGTCAACCAATGCCAGCATGTTGTGGCGTCCCATCTCTCGCGGCAACTCATCGCCTTTTCCCCGAACGACTGTCATGCGGTGCGGATAATAACCGGGGCCGTGGATGTGGCAGTCCTCAAACAGAATATGCACGCCGCCCATGCGAGTGGCGTTGCAGGACGAATTGATGTCGCAACGGCGAACAGTAAGATTGCGAATATTGATACCGGCGATGCAGTCATCGCCCGTGCGAAATGTGCAATCCTCAATGAGGGTATCGATACAGCAATGCAGATGAATGCCGTCGGATCCGCCGAGACAGGTGACATTTGTCATGCGTGTGTGACGGCAATTGTCGAGTTGGTGCATGAAGTTGCCGCTGTGACCGATGGTGTAACCGCGAAATTCGATATTTTCGCAATTGGTGAAGAAGATGCCGTGGGGGCCGCGGTAGCCCTCCTCGCCGTTGGCATCATAGCAGTTACGCCCGTCGATGCAGGCGTCCCCCTCGCCGATGATGGCGAGATTCTTTTCTCCGTAGGCGGAGATCATGGCGCGACGATATTCCCGCCACGGGCCGCCGGGGTGTTTTTCGTCGTAATATTGGGAGATCAATTCCATATCGGTGCGCAATTCGACGCCGGCCGGCACCTCGTATACTTCATAATCGTCGCATTCCTCGCTGCCGATCAAACGTGCGCCGTTATGCAACAGCAGCGTGGTGTCGGACCACATGCGCAGGCTTGCGACGCGAAATTCACCGGCGGGAATGACAACCGTTCCGCCGCCGTTGCGGCACAGATCCAATACGTACTGGATGATCTCGGTTTGTAACGCGGAACTGTTCGCGACCGCACCGTGATCGATAATGTTATAAATGTGTTTGTTCATGGAGCTTACCTCGTATGTATGAAATCGGATAGGGCAACGGCCGTATCATATGCCTCATTATAACACGATGCCGCGATTGTGTCAAGAACAGATGAAAAAATGTTGACGGAATGCGGGCGGAAATCTTGACAATTGTTTCAAATTGTGTATAATATAACATGGTGCGGTACGTTTACCGCCGACAAGGAGGAAACTATGGTATATCCGATAACCATTGCGGGTGTACGGCGTGAACTGCCGCTCTGCCCACTCAACGACAAATTGATGATCGGCGCGTTTGTTATCATCGGCGACGCTGAACTGACCGAGGCAAGTGCCCGGGCATTGCTTGCACGTGCGCCCGAATATGATTACATGATCACGGCCGAGGCCAAAGGCATTCCGCTCGTTCACGAAATGGCACGCCAGAGCGGTGCGGCAAAGTATTTCTGCGCTCGCAAAGCCCCGAAACTGTACATGCAAGATGTTCGCAAAATCGCCGTGCGCTCCATTACGACCGATGCGCAACAGCATCTGTATTTGGATGGTGAAGATGCCAAACTGATGCGGGGCAAGCGCATTTTGATCGTGGATGACGTGATCTCTACCGGCGAGTCGTTGCATGCGCTGGAGTCACTGGTCGAGCAAGTCGGCGGTGTCATTGCAGGTCGAATGGCTATTTTGGCCGAGGGCGAGGCATGCGGACGAGAGGATTTGATCTACTTGGAAAAACTGCCGCTCTTTTTGACGGACGGCACCCCGATCGAATAAAAGCGATCGGCGTGATCGGGCTGATATTTGACGAAAAACAATTTCGATACAGGAGGAGAAGAATATGGCGGAATTTTTGACGGAAAAGGATAAAAGAACACACTATTGCGCCGAGTTGCGCGAATCGGATATCGGTAAAGAAGTCTGCGTGATGGGCTGGGTACAGCGCCGACGCGACTTGGGAGCATTGATCTTCATTGATCTGCGCGATCGAACGGGGATCCTCCAACTGGCCTTTGACAGCGAGAGCGACAAAACTGTTTTCGATAAAGCGTTCCGTTGTCGTGCCGAATATGTCGTTGCGGCGCACGGCGTGGTTCGTGCACGCGGTGAGGGGGCGACCAACGCAAACCTCCCGACGGGTATGATCGAAATATTTGTGACCGAATTTAAGGTGCTGTCAGCTGCGCAGAACCCTCCTTTTGAGGTCGGCACGGGCAAAAAAGTGGGCGAGGATATTGCGTTGCGCTACCGTTATTTGGATCTGCGCCGCCCCGAGTTGCAAAAAAATATTAAAATGCGTCATGAAATTGCCCGCATTGCGCGTGAATACTATTATGAGAACGGTTTTTACGAGATTGAAACGCCGATGCTCATTAAGCCCACTCCCGAGGGGGCGCGCGACTATGTTGTGCCCTCGCGCATCCACCACGGTTGTATGTATGCATTGCCGCAGTCGCCCCAGATCTACAAGCAACTTTTGATGTTGTCGGGCTTTGATCGTTATATCCAAATTGCCCGTTGCTTCCGCGACGAGGATTTGAGAGCGGATCGTCAGCCCGAGTTTACGCAGATTGATTTGGAGATGTCCTTCGCATCGCAGGAGGATATCATGGCCATGAACGAAGGCTTTATCAAAAGAGTGTTCCGCGAGATCATGAACATGGAGATTGAAACGCCCATGCAACGCATGACCTATGCCGAAGCCATGAACAATTACGGCAGTGACAAGCCGGACACGCGCTACGACATGCGTATCAAAGATATTTCCGATATCGTCAAAGATTGCGGCTTCGGTGTGTTTACCGACGCCATCGCCAACGGCGGCAGTGTACGTGCCATTGTTGCCGAAGACGGTGCGGCCGCTCTGACACGCAAGGAGATTGATAAATTGACCGAGCATGCGCGCGGCATCGGCGCCAAGGGGCTTGCTTACATTCGCTGGGTTGATGAAACGCCCGCTTGCTCCTTTGCCAAATTCCTGTCGGAGGACGAACTCGGTGCCATCCTTTCCGCCCTTGGGATGAAACAGGGCGATGTGGCGCTGATCGTGGCCGACAAGAACAAGGTCGTTCTTCCCACGCTGGGGGCGCTCCGAACCGTTGTGGCGCGCAAACTCGGCGTGATTCCCGAGGGAAAATTCAATTTCCTGTGGATTACCGAATTTCCTTTCTTTGAATGGAACGAGGAAACGCAACATTGGGACGCCATGCACCATCCGTTCACAATGCCGCTGGAATCGTGCTTGGACAGCCTGGAGAGCGATCCCGGCTCGGTTCGCGCCAAGTGTTACGACATGGTGTTGAACGGGACTGAATTGTTGTCGGGTTCCATTCGTATTACCGATTGGCAACTGCAAGAACGAATGTTCAATGCGCTGGGGTTGACCGAGCAAGAAATCGAAGCCAAATTCGGCTTTTTGGTGGATGCCTATAAATACGGCGCACCGCCTCACGGCGGCTCCGGCATGGGGTTGGACCGCTTGGCCATGGTCATGTGCGGTGCGGACAGTTTGCGCGATGTGATCGCATTTCCCAAGGTGCAAAATGCATCCGAGTTGATGTCGGCATGTCCCGCTCCCGCCGATCCCAAGGCGCTTGCCGAACTGAGTTTGAGCATTGTGGAAAAAAATTGACGGAAGTGCAAGGGGGAACTTTTTCAAAAAAGTTCTCCCATCCGTTCTTTGAAGACGTTTGCACGCTTGATGTTGAAATTTCCGCCGACAAACCGTCGGAAATTTAATATCCCCCATTGAAAATACGACCGAAGACGAGGCAAATATCGAACATGAATAGGAACAGTATGCCCGAACTGCTATCCCCTGCGGGCAATTTTGAAAAAATGCAGGCCGCGTTACGCTACGGTGCGGATGCCGTTTATTTGGCCGGACAGCGCTTCGGCATGCGTTCGGCTGCCGATAATTTTACAACGGATGAGTTGTCGGCGGCGGTTGCTTACGCTCATGCGCACGGGAAAAGGGTATATCTGACGCTTAATACGATGCCGCGGGCGGAGGAATATCCCGCGTTGCGTCGCTTTCTCGGCGAGTTGGCAGACATTCCCGTGGATGCGGTTATTGTTGCCGATCTCGGTGTGATGGACACAGTGCGCGAATTACTGCCTCATATGGGAATTCACATTTCCACTCAGGCGGGAGTGTGCAGTCCGGCATCGGCGTTGGCTTATGCCCGCTTGGGCGCCGAACGGTTGGTGTTGGCGCGCGAACTGATGTTTGATGAGATTACGGCCATTCGCGCGGCATTGCCGAGCGAGGTGCAATTGGAAGCGTTTATTCACGGTTCAATGTGCGTGTCGTACAGCGGCAGGTGCATGCTTTCCAATGAGTTGACCGGTCGCGACGGCAATCGCGGCGCGTGCGCTCAGCCCTGCCGCTGGAACTATATGCTGGTCGAAGAAAAACGCCCCGATCAGCCTTTGCCGATTGAGACCGATGAATTGGGAACGTTCATTCTTTCTTCTAAGGACATGTGTATGATCGAACACATGCCCGCACTGATGAAAAGCGGGATCAATTCGTTTAAGATTGAAGGACGCATGAAAAGCGCCTATTACACGGCGGTGGTGACCAATGCTTATCGAATGGCGATGGACGCTTATGCCGCCGATCCCGAACGGTACGCTTATCGCGAAGAATGGTTGCGCGAATTGGAGAGCGTATCGCATCGCGAATATTGCTCGGGCTATTATCTGGATGATTGCCGCCGTGAGCCGAATTTGGCCTCGTCGGTCGGTTATATTCGAGAGAAAGCATACTTTGCGATCGCGCAGGCATATGATGAAACGATGCTGCCCGCGGGGATGATCGGCGAGACGGAGCAGGGGAAATTGGCACTGTTTAAGCAGAAGAACAAAATTTGTGTCGGCGATCGCGCCGAACTGCTTACCCCGGGGCAGGTCGGCCGCCCTTTTACCGTGCGCGAACTTTATACCGAAGAGGGGGAGCGCACGGAGAGCGCACCGCATCCGTCGCAACGGTTTTACATTCGCGTTCCTTTTGCCGTGACGGAGGGGGACATTTTAAGAGCGAGCAACGATCAAACGGAGGAAAACGAGTGATATGAGAACGGTGATCGAAATTTTGAAAGCGATTCTTTATGGTGTGGTTGAGGGCATCACCGAGTGGCTTCCCATCAGTTCGACGGGACATTTGATTTTGATTGAGGACTGGTTGCCTTTCGCGTTCTCGGATGATGCAACGTTTATTGCCGAATTCGGGGAAATGTTTCAAGTGGTCATTCAGTTGGGGGCTATCTTGGCCGTTGTCGTGTTGTTTTGGGGGCGATTGTGGCCGTTTTCTCCCGACAAAAACCGCCAACAGCGGCGCGATGTGCTGACGTTGTGGGGAAAAGTGCTGGTGGCAAGTATTCCGGCCGCTTTTGCGGGGCTGGTGCTGGATAAGTTGTTGGAGTTGGCGACCGGATATGACATCGACGGCTGGTTGTATCATTCGTTCGTTGTTGCCATTGCGCTGATCGTTTACGGTGTGGCGTTTTTGTTGATTGAGAATCGCAAGGGCGCCCGTCCGCCGCGCGTAGAGCGAATAGAGGATATCACTTACTCGACGGCGCTCAAAATCGGTGCGTTTCAAGTGCTGTCGCTTGTGCCGGGCACCTCGCGTTCGGGTTCCACCATCTTGGGTTCGATGATGTTGGGACTTTCCCGTACTGTCGGCGCCGAATTTTCGTTTTTTATGGCCATTCCCGTGATGGTCGGTGCGAGCGGCATTAAGATGCTCGGATTTTTGAAATATATTTTCGAAGCAGCCGTTGCTGTCCCCACGATGGCTTGGGTGACATTGGCTGTCGGTTGTGCCGTTTCGTTTATCGTTTCGCTCGTTGCCATTCGATTCCTAATGGATTTTGTCAAAAACCATTCGTTTTCGGCTTTTGGTGTCTATCGCATTGTGCTCGGCGCACTCGTTCTGTTGCTTTGGGTCGTTCGCTGAGGGAGGGGAGGTGACCTACCTTGTCGCGCAAACTGAACATCCCGTACCCTGTTATCGTTGAGGGAAAATATGACCAGATCAAGTTGTCGAGTGTCATGACGGGACACATCATCACGACCGATGGGTTCGGCGTGTTTAATCACAAAGAAAAACTGTCGCTGATTCGCTCGCTGGCGGCCAAATCTCCGATTATTGTATTGACAGACAGCGACGGCGCAGGCAAACTGATTCGCTCGCATATTACTTCGGCCATATCGACCGATCGTCTCATTCAACTCTATATTCCGCGTATCAAGGGCAAGGAGAAGCGCAAAGAGCAGGCGTCTGCCGAGGGAATGCTGGGGGTCGAGGGGATGGAACGACAGTTGCTCTACAATTTGCTCGCTCCATATGAAGATGCATCTGCCATCGCGCGTGCCGCGGATAACCCGCTGTGCAAAACGGATTTTTTCATCGACGGATTGTCGGGCGGGGCATGCAGCGCCGCACGCCGCGATCAACTTGCCGCCAAACTGAATTTGCCGAGCGGCATGACGGCCAATGCTTTGCTGGCCGCGGTTCGTCTGCTTTGTACTTACGAGGAATATCTCTTGCTTGTGGGCAGAGAGGCAACGACCGATAAGTGATAAACTGATATGATTCGAAAAATAAAATAATTTTTTCAAAAAACGCTTGACAAATTCGCGTCGTTGTGATATAATAGCCAAGGTCGCAGAAGCGGCCACAATTGAGGCCCGTTGGTCAAGCGGCTAAGACATCGCCCTCTCACGGCGAAAACATGGGTTCGATTCCCGTACGGGTCACCAGATTGGACAAGACGAACACGCAAGAGTGAAAATAGTATGCCCTGGCGTTGCTATTGCCGTTATCGGTACGCTCTTTGTGCTGTCGTTCTGTCCGCAAAGTGAATAACTGCAAAAAAG
>CAZOHP010000042.1:0-14582 GCA_964579815.1 uncultured Lachnospiraceae bacterium | reverse complement strand
ACCGACGAATGCCAGAGTCAAAGTCTGGTGCCTTACCGCTTGGCTACACCCCAATATTCGATACCGTTGTATTTTACCACAAAAACACATCGATGTCAAGTCTTTTATCAAATTTAAAGCAAAATTATTTTTTCACCGGAAAATATTGACATCCGCGTGAATGTATGGTATAATCAATTCAGATATTGATTCGATATTTATGACGTGCTTTATGTTCAACGTCATGGGGGAGTATCGACGCACTTGATGCGCGTTAAGTCAAACATCCCGTCGCTTTGCGACTTGGCTTAAATGAAACGAAAGACCCATGTACAGTATTTCTGTACATGGGTCTTTTTCATAAATATCGGCATATCAATACAAAATAAGTGTCAGGAAAGGAAGGAGCACAACATCCTATGAAACCATACTGTTTATCCGCCGACGAGGTTTGTTCGCATGTACAAAGCGGCGAACATGGTCTCAGTTCGGCCGAAGCGGCAAAACGCTTGGAAAATAACGGAAAGAACAAACTAATTGAGGGGAAAAAAGAACCCCCGTTTCATCGCGTTTTCAAGCAACTCGCCGAACCGATGACAATTATCTTGATCGTTGCCGCCGCCATTTCGGCCGGGCTTGAAATTTATGACGGCGTCACACACGGCGCATGGTCGTTTCCGTCCGATGTCGTCATCATTCTTGCCGTTGTCCTCATCAACACCGTTTTGGGCGTATTGCAGGAAAGCAAAGCCGAGCAAGCCATTTCCGCGCTTCAGCAAATTGCCGCGGCAACTTCGAAAGTCATTCGCGACGGTAAGCAGATTACCGTCAAAAGCGAGGAATTGGTCGTCGGCGACATCGTTGTTTTGGACGCAGGCGACTCCGTGCCCGCAGATGCCCGCATCATTGAATGCGCTTCGATGAAGGTCGAGGAAGCCGCCTTGACCGGTGAATCCGTTCCCGTCAACAAAACAATCGACGCATTGAGCGCGAACATCGATGGTACCGTGCCCTTGGGTGATCGCAAGAACATGGTGTTCATGGGATCAACCGTCGTGTACGGTCGCGGCAAAGCGGTCATTACCTCCACGGGCATGGACACCGAGATGGGGAAAATTGCCGATGCGCTGGCCAATGCTCAAGAAAGCAAAACACCCTTACAGATCAAACTGGCCGGTCTTTCAAAAATTCTGACGTATCTCGTAATCGGCATCTGCCTTATCATTTTCGCCGTTCAATTACTGCGCTTCGGCAGTTTTGGTGAGGACGGCATCGTCGGCTCCGTCGTTTCATCTTTCATGCTGGCCATTTCACTCGCAGTCGCCGCAATTCCCGAAGGGCTTGCGACCGTTGTAACGATCGTGCTGTCGATCGGCGTAACCGCTATGTCCAAACGTAACGCAATCATTCGCAAATTGACCGCCGTTGAAACGTTGGGGTGCACGCAAATCATTTGTTCGGACAAAACGGGAACACTGACGCAAAACAAAATGACCGTCATCGAGCACTACGGCGAGGACGAAGCGCTGCTGGCCATTGCCATGTCCATGTGTGCAGACGCCGAGTTTGACCGCAACGCGGGCACAGCCGTAGGTGAGCCGACCGAATGCGCACTGGTCAACTACGCACATGCGCTGGGCTACGACAAAAACAATCAAAAAAACAACTATATTCGCATAGGAGAGATTCCTTTTGATTCCGTGCGCAAGATGATGACCACCGTCCATCAAACGGCAGACGGTTCGATCGTGCAATTTACCAAGGGCGCTCCCGATGAAATATTAAACCATTGCACAACCGCCCTTGTCGGAGGTCAAACTGTCGCGCTGACCGATGCCATACGCGCCGACATTCTCGCGGCCAACAAGGACATGGCCGACCGCGCGTTGCGCGTATTGGCCGCCGCAAAACGATCACTCGACGCCGAACCCGCCGCATATGAAACGGAAACTTCGGAAAACGATCTTTGCTTCATCGGATTGGTCGGCATGATTGATCCCGTTCGGCCGGAAGTCAAACCGGCCATTGACGAATGCCGCTCGGCGGGTATTCGCCCCATCATGATCACAGGCGACCATAAAGACACCGCTGTGGCCATAGCCATGCAACTCGGCATCATCACCGATGCTTCCCAAGCCATTACGGGAAGTGAACTCGACAAGATCCCGGACGAAGAATTTGAGAACGCCATCGAACAATATTCGGTCTATGCTCGCGTTCAACCCGAACACAAAACACGCATTGTCAAGGCTTGGCGCAGCAAAGGAAAAGTCACCGCCATGACGGGAGACGGTGTCAACGACGCGCCCTCCATCAAAAATGCCGACATTGGAATCGGCATGGGAATTACGGGCACGGATGTCACCAAAAACGTTGCCGACATGATTTTGGCCGATGACAACTTTGCTACCATCGTTTCGGCCGCCGGCGAGGGGCGCCGAATCTACGACAACATCCGAAAAGCCGTTCAATTTCTGTTGGCGTCCAATCTCTCCGAGGTGTTGGCGATCTTTTTCGCAACACTGCTTGGCTTCTCCATTTTTCAGCCCGTTCAATTGCTATGGATCAATTTGATTACCGATTCTTTCCCCGCTCTGGCGCTCGGCATGGAAAAACCGGAAGCGGATATCATGAAGCGCAAGCCGCGTGATGTCAAGGAAGGCATTTTCGCGGACGGCCTCGGCGTGGCAGTATTCTATCAGGGCATTTTGGTTACCGCCATCACAATGATCTCCTATTTTATCGGAAGGAATGTCCTTTCCGTTATGCATCATGCCGACGCGATTGCGGCCGGTGCATACTCGGCAGAGGTGCTCGGCACATCCATGGCTTTCTTAACGTTGTCCATGTGCGAAATCTTCCACGCATTCAACATGCGCTCATTGCGCGGTTCCATCTTTACACTCAAAACGCAAAATATATGGCTGTGGGGTGCGGGAGTGCTGTCACTGTTGCTCACGACCGCCGTCGTCGAGATTGATGTTCTTTGCAATGCTTTCGGTCTGGCATCGCTGGATCTTACGGAGTACGCCATCGCACTCGGATTGAGTTTCTGTATCATCCCCATCGTCGAAGTCGCAAAACTCGTGCATCGATTGATCGACAAAAACGCAAAAAAATAATCGAATACGGGACGCGGGGAATCTCTGCTTGGGAGAATTTTCCCGCGTCCGCTTTACAAATTCGACGCTGTCAAAATCTTTGCCCGCACAGACAAAAAAATCCGTCGGCGCACATGATTTTTTCTTGACATTTTTTATGGTTTGTTGTATACTATTTTCTGTAAAGGAGGACGGACATATGAAAACAAGAATTGGTATTTACGGTTACGGCAATTTGGGCAGAGGGGTGGAAAATGCCATTCGACAAAACCCCGACACGGAACTTATCGCTGTGTTCACGCGGCGCGATCCGTCTGCCTTGAACATCGAAACGCCCGGCGTCGACATTTGCGCCGCATCGGAAGCAGAACGGTACATCGGAAAAATCGATGTGATGATTCTGTGCGGCGGCAGTGCAACCGATCTGCCCGAGCAAACCCCCGCACTTGCCCGATATTTCAATGTGGTGGACAGTTTCGACACTCATGCCAAAATTCCCGCGCATTTTGCCGATGTGGATGCAGTGTCCCAAGCGGCAGGTAAAATCGCCATGATCTCGGTCGGCTGGGATCCCGGCCTGTTCTCACTCAATCGCCTGTATGCGGGAGTTGTGTTGCCCGAGGGCCGAGACTATACCTTTTGGGGCAAAGGCGTAAGCCAAGGGCACTCCGACGCCATTCGCCGCATTGACGGTGTGGTAGACGCCAAGCAGTACACCGTTCCCGTCGAAGCGGCACTGGATGCGGTGCGGAGCGGCAACACCCCCTCACTGACAACACGCGAAAAACACACGCGCGAATGCTTTGTCGTTGCCGCGGAAGGGGCGGACAAGGCTCGCATTGAAAAAGAAATCAAGGAAATGCCCAATTATTTTACCGACTACGACACGACCGTGCATTTTATTTCTTTGGAAGAATTAAAGACCCATCACAGCGGTATTCCGCACGGCGGATGTGTCATTCGCTCCGGAAAAACGGGCAGTTCTCTTGAGCATAATCATGTGATCGAATATCGTTTGAAACTTGATTCCAACCCGGAGTTCACCGCCTCGGTTCTCGTAGCCTATGCACGCGCCGCACATCGTATGAACGCCGAAGGAATGAGCGGTTGCAAAACGGTTCTTGATGTGCCGCCCGCCTATCTTTCCCCCAAGAGCGGCGAACAATTGCGCGCCGAGTTGCTTTGATATCAAAACGATCCCGCCAACAATAATGAGGAGGACATCAAGCCGCCGCGCTTGACACAACAACCATGAATAACTTAAACAGTTTGGGCGTTATGATCGATATGTCGCGAAACGCCGTCATGAGCCCGGATGGACTCAAACGCTATTTGCCTTTGCTCGCTGAAATGGGTTATAACACCGTGTTGCTCTACACAGAGGACACCTACGAGGTCAACGCCGAGCCTTATTTCGGTTACATGCGAGGACGGTACACCAAAGATGAATTGAAAGAACTGGATGCCTATGCAAGTAACTTGGGGATCGAGTTGATCCCGTGCATTCAAACGCTGGCTCATCTGAATGCAACGTTGCGCTGGAACATCTTCCCGACGGATATGGACGATATCATGCTGGTCGGAGAAGAACGTTGCTATGAACTGATCGACCGCATGATAGCCAGTTGTGCGGAATGCTTCAAAAGCCGTAAAATCCATATCGGCATGGACGAAGCGCACAACCTCGGCAAAGGCAAATATTTGGAAAAACACGGCTACGAAACCGTTGACGTGATCATGAAGAAACACCTCGACCGTATCATTGAAATCACAGAAAAATACGGCTATTCTCCCATGATTTGGTCGGATATGTTCTTCCGCAAGTGGTCCGGCGGCGAATA
Source organism: uncultured Lachnospiraceae bacterium (assembly GCA_964579815.1). Lineage (GTDB taxonomy): Bacteria > Bacillota > Clostridia > Oscillospirales > CAG-272 > SIG644. The sequence goes on along the minus strand of CAZOHP010000042.1, from coordinate 9,661 downwards.
CTATGTCGGAAAAACGCAAGTTCCTCAAGAATACATCGATGCACTCCCCCCGTCGGTCATCCCCGTATACTGGGACTATTATCACACCGATGAGAAAAGTTACGATGATATGCTCTACAACCATAAACAATTCACAGATGATGTATGGTTTGCGGGCGGAGTTTGGACTTGGCGCGGCGCAGTACCGCTGAATGAGTATTCATTGAGAACTATGCTCCCCGCACTTGACGCTTGCCGTAAGTATCAAATCCAAAATATCTTCTTCACTTTGTGGGGCGACAACGGCGGCGAATGCTCCCGCTTCTCGGTCCTGCCCGCCCTGTTCTATTTGGCCGAATACGCCAAGGGAAATACCGACGAACAGGCAATCAAGGCCAAGTTCAAACGCATGATCGGCATTGATTATGATGCATTCGCGGCATTGGACAAGCCGAACAGAACGGAGCCGGAGGCCCCTGTCGACTCTCAAAACCCCTCCAAATATATGCTCTATTCGGACTGCTTCAACGGCTATCTTGACTGGACAGTCACCGAGGGAACCGGTAAACTTTTCGCGCAATACGCCCGTGAATTGGACGAGACAGCCAAGCACAGCCGCAAGTACGGCTATCTGTTTGACACAGTTGCCAAATTATGCTCGGTGCTTGAAATCAAATACGAACTGGGCGTCAAGACGCGTGCCGCTTATAAGGCCGGTGATCGCGACGAACTGCGTCGCATGGCCGTTGAAGACTACAGCGAGACCATCAAGCGTGTGAAACAATACGCCGCGGCATTGGAAAAGCAATGGATGTCGGAAAACAAGCCTCAAGGTTTTGATGTGCAAGATATCCGGATTGGCGGACTGCTTCGTCGTTTGGAACACTGCCGCCGCGATCTTCTTGACTATGCAAGCGGCAAAAAGAGCAGCCTGCCGGAGTTAGAGCAAGACATTCTTCCCTTTGGCTCCAAGGGCAAGAGTTTGATCCTTGTCAATGCGCTGCAGAGCATGACAGTCAGTGTGCCTTGATATATTTTTTATCCCAAAGAGGCCGCAAGGACACCGAGATTTTTTCTCGGTGTCCTCTTTTTTATTCTTCCTTTCGATCAAGGCTACCGGATATCAGCATGGTTTGTGTCTCGCCAACAGACAAAATACCGCCATTCAAGTAAAAAACACGGGTAGTTCCGTCTGGAAATTTCAATTTACACGGGGCGCGCGTGCCGTCGGCGACAACAGTCACCAACGGCATATGACCTGCCATAACGGTCAACGCACCTGCCATACTGCGTAATGTCAGCATCACGATCTCATCGTCAAACCAATTACCGTCGGGCGATAAAACAATCAACCGAAACGTGTTCACGGCTTTCCTTGCTCCTTTGCTTTGGACACAACTTCATCGATCGTACCTACAAATAAAAATGCCGTCTCCGGCAACAAGTCGTGCTTTCCCTCAATGATCTCGCGAAATCCTCGAACGGTCTCGGAAAGCGGAACATAACTTCCCTCGATTCCCGTAAACTTTTCGGAAACGTGAAAGGGTTGAGACAGGAAACGTTGAATTTTCCTGGCGCGGCTTACCAACACTTTGTCCTCATCGGACAGTTCATCCATCCCCATAATAGCGATCATATCCGTAAGTTCGCGGTAGCGTTGCAATATGCGCTGCACTTCTCCGGCTACTCTATAATGCTCTTCCCCCACGATTTCGGGCAACAGGATACGCCCCGATGATTCCAGCGGATCAACTGCGGGATAGAGGCCTTGTGACGCAATCTCGCGCGAAAGCACTGTCGTCGCATCCAAATGTGCGAATGTCGTCGCAGGTGCGGGATCGGTCAGATCGTCTGCCGGAACATAGACGGCTTGGATAGAGGTGATGGACCCGCGACGAGTTGAGGTGATGCGCTCTTGAAGTGCGCCCATCTCCTCCGCCAGCGTAGGCTGATAACCGACGGCAGACGGCATGCGTCCCAGCAAAGCCGATACCTCGGCACCCGCTTGGGTGAAACGGAAAATATTATCGATGAAAAGCAATACATCCTGTCTCTCATCGTCACGAAAATATTCTGCCATGGTCAACCCCGACAATGCCACGCGCATCCTTGCTCCCGGAGGCTCGTTCATCTGCCCGTAAACAAGTGCCGTGTTGGCAAGAACGCCCGACTCCCGCATTTCATTATAAAGATCATTTCCCTCGCGTGTGCGTTCACCGACTCCTGTAAATACCGAAAGGCCGCCGTGCTTTTTGGCAATATTATGAATCAATTCCATGATGAGTACCGTTTTACCGACACCCGCGCCGCCAAACAAACCGATCTTGCCGCCTTTTACATAGGGGCAAATGAGATCAATGACTTTGATTCCCGTCTCCAATATATTTTCCTCGTTCGAAAGTTCGCTGTACACGGGCGGTTCACGATGAATGCTGCGACGCTCGACATTCTCGGGAGTGGGAAGACCGTCCACCGCATCCCCCAACACGTTGAAAATGCGCCCGAGTGTCTGCCGCCCCACAGGTACACAAATGCAGTTACCCGTATCGCGAACAGGAGTCCCGCGTCTCAATCCGTCCGTTGAGGACAGTGCCACACAGCGGACAATACCATTGCCCACATGTTGGGCAACTTCGACGGTGAGCAATTGCTCGCCGTTTTGCATCACAAGCGCATGTTTCATGGCCGGCAATCTTCCCTCTTCAAAGCGAACATCGACGACAGGCCCCATAACCTGCGCCACTACCCCCGTTGCCTGTGCGCTTGCAGTCTCGATCGTCCCGCGCAAGGCAGCGCTGTTCTCCCCATTTGACATGGAACCATCCTCCTTTTGCCATTTCGTCATCTAATCGTCGCTTCCCGCGACAATTTCGGTAATTTCCCGTGTGATGCTGTCCTGTCGTGCACGATTGTACTCCGATTGCAGTGCGTCCAGCATCTGCTGTGCATTTTTGCCCGCGCTGTCCATGGCCGCTCGTCTGGCAACAACTTCACACGCAAAACATTCACGCACCGTGCTCATCAAGACGGCCGCCACATATTCCGGAATGGCCGCATTGAATACAGCGCACTCATCCGGTTCAAATACGGTACGAGTGCCGCCGTCCAAGGGTTCTGCCGCCGTTATCGGCAAAATGCTCCGCATCCGCACTTGTTGCGAAAATGCGGAGGAATAATGCGTGCCGAGAACGGCAACACGATCATATTGCCGATCGACAAATCCACGGCACAACCGGGCGGCCAGTTTTTCGGCCTGTACATGGTCAAAATGTTCAGCATAGTGAAGCGCCCCGCCCAAACGCTCATGGGCGCGTTTGCCAATGGAAATCAGTTCTGCGGGCATATATTCGCGCAATGCTCGAAACACATTTGCATGATAGCCACCCGCCAGCCCTCTATCCCCCGCGATCACAACAAGGCATGTCCTGTTCCCGTCCCCGCAGGGGCGCATATACGGACTTGCGCGACATTCGAGACTACCAAACAACGGTTCAATGGCTGTGCGCATGGCCTCCTCATACTCCCGCCCATGCATCATATCTTCCATGGCGCGGCGCATTTTGAATGAAGCCAATAGTCCCATAGCATGCGTAAGATGCTGTATCGAATTTACATTTTTGATACGGTTGCGCAGTTGTTTCATATCCGCGCCCATATTTTACCTCACCGCCTCACTCAGCGCCCTCTCCAGCGATTGTATATCTTCATCGTCGAAAAAGCCTTGCTCCAAGCGCACCAAAAGTTCCCGATATCGTTTTTCCATATGCTCATACAACCGCTTTTCATAGGCGGCAATGTCCTCAACGGCTACTTCATTGAAGTAGCCGTTGATCACCGCATAAATGACGGCCACTTGACATCCCACGCGAACCGGTGCGTTCCTTTTTTGTTTGAGCACCTCGACGATGCGTTCCCCCAAAGCCAGTCGCGCTTTGGTCTCCGCATCCAAGTCGCCGCCAAACCGAGCAAATGATTGCAATTCACGATATTGTGAATAAAGCAGTTTGAGTTTACCGGAAACCTTTTTCATTGCTTTGATTTGCGCCGAACCGCCGACTCGACTGACCGAGATGCCCGGATCGATCGCCGGCATAACACCGGCACGAAACAATTCGGTTTCAAGAAATATCTGACCGTCGGTAATTGAAATAACGTTGGTGGGAATATAAGCGGACACGTCCCCCGCCTGTGTTTCGATAATGGGCAGAGCGGTAATCGAACCGCCGCCGTATTCGGGCGCAATGCACACAGCACGTTCAAGCAATCGTGAATGAAGATAGAACACATCTCCCGGGTATGCCTCGCGCCCCGGCGGGCGGCGAATGAGCAATGACAGTGTGCGATAAGCAACTGCGTGCTTGGACAGATCGTCATATACGATGAGCACATCTCTACCCTGCTCGCGAAAATATTCGGCCATGGCGCAACCGGCATAGGGCGCGACATATTGCAACGATGCCGACTCGGAGGCCGATGCCGAAACAACCACAGTATACTCCATTGCCCCCTCCGCCGCAAGTCGATCGACCAAAGACACAACAGATGAATTCTTTTGCCCGATGGAAACGTAAATGCAAATGACGCCGAACTTTTTTTGATTGATTATGGCGTCGACGGCGATTTCGGTCTTGCCCGTTCGGCGATCACCGATGATGAGTTCGCGCTGTCCGCGGCCAATCGGAATCATACTGTCAATGGCTTTGATGCCCGTTTGCAATGGCACCGAAACGCTCTTGCGTTCAATGATACCGGGAGCCTGCACCTCAATCGGGCGGGTTTGCGTTGCTGTGAGATTGCCTTTACCGTCAACAGGAGTGCCGAGCGCATTGACGACACGCCCCAGCAAGACCTCTCCCACCGGGACCGAAAGGACACGTCCCGTTCGCATCACGGATGAGCCCTCGCAAATCTCATTTTTGTTGGAGAGCAATGCAACCGAAACGGTCTCGTCTTCTAAATTCAGCGCAAGGCCACTGCTGCCGTCCTCAAACACCAGCAGTTCGCCCGCCATACACGAACGCACTCCCCAAACGCGAGCAATACCGTCGCCGACCAAAATCACCGTGCCCGTTTCTTTCACTTCCATGCGAGTTTGGTAATGTTTGATTTGTTCTTTAATCAAACGTCCGATCTCCTCGGGACTTGCACTCATCCGTTCATCACTCCCCTTATCTCATTGATTCGATCACGCAATGAACCGCTGATTCTCCGTCCGTCCATTTCGATAACAACGCCGCCCAATAAGGCCGAATCGACCGAATAATCCGGCCTAATTGTTTCGTTTCCGCTGATCTGCTCCAACTTTTTGATCAGCATTGCCTTTTGCCCCTCGGTCAGCGGTACCGCACTCATCACATGCGCCACGTGCACGTTCTGCCTGATATCCAGCAAACGGCGGTACCGTCGGATACATTCCGGGAAAAGAGACATATGCCCTCGTCTGCACATCAATTGCATCAGCGATATGACATACTCCGGCAGCACACGCTTCAAGCATTCGGCAATCGCCCGTACACGCACTTCGGACGGAACGGCGGGGGATGCGATGAAGTCGGCATATTCCGCATACTCATGCAATATATCCGCCGCTCGATCGAGCGCATCCATGATATCAACTTCTTCGTTTGTTTCGCAGGCAAGAGCAAATATTGCCTTAGCATATTCCTCAACGATCTGTTTCATGATGTTCCCCCACAGATTCTATAAAATCGTCGATCAGCGCGCGGTGGTTGTTTTCGTTAATCTCACGTTTCAGCATTTTTTCGGCAACCGTTGCTCCGATTTCCACAATCTCGCGTTTCATACTCTCTTCCATCCGCGCTCTCTCCGATTCAGCCTCTGCCTCGGCACTGCGAATGATACCATTTGCCCTCTCACCGGCTTCGTTCATGATGTGCTCGGCGCGACACTGAGCCGCTTCGATCATGGAGGCAACACGTGCATCCGCCTCGGCAACCGCCGTTTCCATTTTTTGCTCCCAAACGTCACGATTTTCATTTGCGATGCGCTGTGCCTCGGCAGCCGCCGCATATCGGCGGTCCAGCGCCGCTTGTCTCCTGTCCAACAATTGGTTGACAGGGCGAAATAAAAAATGTTTGACAATCAAAAAAAGAATCAACAGATTGAGCAAAGAAATCACAATATTCCAAACATTGATCGAAATGACATCGAGAAATTGCGCATCCGCCACAATGGCGAGTAGGTGCCTTGTTACCGATTGCATACAAAGCCCCCGATATCAAAGCCCCGCCATCGCAGACACCAGCAGATCGACCATACGCCCGGGAACGACGAAAATCAGCAGAATTGCAATAATGAGGGCATAAAGCCCCGTAGTCTCCGCAATCACGCAACCGAACAGCATGGTCGAAGTGACAGCCCCTTGACTTTCCGGCTGACGACCGATGGCCTCACAGGCTTTGGCAACGGCATTTCCCTCGCCGATACCCGGACCGATTCCCGCAATCATTGCCATCCCGGCTCCCAACGCGCAACATCCCAATACAATACCAATGGCCAATTCCATGATCTTGCCTCCATATATTTCTTATAATATCTTCTTTTTTCCGTCAACGTCCCCGCCGTTTTTCATGATCGATCGAGGAAGCATTTGACACATACAGCATGGTCAATATGGCAAAAATATATGCCTGCAGACAACCGCTGAACACATCAAAATAAACGGAGAGCACCGCGGGAATTCCTATGCGCAGATACGGAAATTTCCCCAATACCCCGGGCAACGCACCAAACAACTTTCGGGAAAGTTCCGTCAGCCCCGACGCAACCAGCACCGAGACAACCGTCCCGGCCAAAATATTGCCGTAATGACGAAATGCCATCGAAACGGGCGTAGCCAACTCGCTGATGATGTTCATGGGCGCGAGCACCGCAACCGGTTCTCCGAAACTCTTGATATAGCGCCACAGGCCGCGTTTCATTTTATAATAAGTGATCAGAATGAACACCAACAACGCCCACCCCGCCGTAATATTGATATCCGAAGTCGGCGGAAACAGACCTATCAACGACGATATGCTCGAAAATGCGGACAGAGCAAGAATGGCGGCGATAAAGGGTGCGAAACCGGAAAAACCGTCTCCCATATTCCCAATCACCATATCGTTGATCATCTCCACAATCCATTCGGCCCAAACCCGCCGTCGCGTCTCAATGCCGGCACGAATACCGTGCGTCAAATACAGACAGAGTCCCCACACAAACAGCATCACCAGCATCGAATTCAATTGTGCCTCCGTGACGGGCCATGCCCCCCATGGCATCGAAATGACAGCATAGATCTGTGCACCTGTGATAACAACGCCCTCGGTGGCAGGAGAAAACAAAATTTTGAGTAATATCCCAATGACAAACGGTAGCACCATCAGTACCCAACACAAACCATCGCCCAAACGAAAGAGAAATCCTTTATTTTTCATTTTTTCTTTATCTTTCATCTTTCATCGATGCCCGCCGCTTTGACCGATTTTATCCCTCAGCGGACACAGCAAAACGATCACTCGCGGGAAAAAAAGCGGCAGAATGACCGTCCACGTGTTAAAAACACCCGACACGCACCCCAATACAACCGCAACAAATACGATCAACAGTCGCAGCAGTTGCGATGCCGCCATCACTTGCTTGGCATCTTTTTCCTTTTGTTGCACAGCACGTTGCAGCGCAAGCCCCATCAAAAGAAAATTAAACACAGCCACAGCGGCACCAAGCATGTTCCCCCACAGCACCGCAACATTCCACTGCCCGATCACGAGAAAAATCGCTTGCATGACAGCACTGAACAGGATCACCCCTACGGCCATATATCGAGTTTCCTTGATCACCACTTTGTCAATCATTTTCACCCCCACACACTATTCTATCATATTATGGCCGAAAACGCGCAATGTATAAGCACATGACCGAGTCAAATATCGATATTCTTCACCATGGACGGTATGAACTATCCTATGCAATCATTGACAAAACATCGGTACTATATGAAATCAAGAACAAGGCAATCCCGCTTGGTCAAACAAAATAGCCGACCTTTGGTAAAAAAGGTCGGCTATTCGTACCGTATGTAATTACGTCTTCGGAGTTAAATCAATTCATCTCACATTGTAAACAAGTAAAAGATCGGAAAAACAAACATAGGATGTACCGTCATCGCTTTGCAGTTTAAGGGTCAGGATCCTACGCGAGGCATCATTCAGTCTTTGAAAATAATCTTCTGTGCAATTTTTTTGCACGCTTCTTCATCTTCCAACTTATATAAATTAACTAACGGAAACAACCGATATCCGTCAATATGCATTGGATTTTGTGCGTATTTTTCATATTCAGGACTTATTTCCGCATACAAAATATCTCCGTTAAAATATCGACCGGATGAATCCTTTTTCAAGACACCTGTTGTTTGTGCATACAATATATGTTTATATTTATCAACAAACCACAATCCTTCCGCCAGTCTCATTGTACAGCAGAAATATGCCTCATACAAATCGCATTTTAATGTCTCGGTCGTTTTGCTTACCGTAGTATCGGTGCCGGCACCTCCATTCGGTCTTTGAATTGTTGCAAAACCGTTAAAATAAATTCTTGCGGCATATGTACGATATTCCTCTTTTTTCGTTGCCTCGTAGAGCATTACGGCAAGCATAATTGAATCAACGATAGCGCAAGGTTCCGTCCATGTATCGCCTTTACCAAACCAATTAAAATTTTGATACGTGTACGTCATTCCGGCATTTACATACAAATCAAAAATACGCTCCGCTTTATGAAGGTACGCTTCTTCACAGGTCGTATCGTACATACGCATAAAGCCCCGCGCCGCTGTCAACGTGCAGTGAGTTTGTGTTTGCAAACTGTATTTATCTATCTTATCAAAGACCTCTGACATTTCATCTAACAGTTCTTTAATTTCCGGTTTTTTTGTAATCTTATAGTAGTGCGACAAACCGTCTATGCTCATAAATGCACATCCTATATCGGTGGAAAGTTTCCAACCGTTTACTATTTCCGCAGAATGTCCGCCCACACCACCGTCATACATATTCTTTCTGTCAATCGGATACGTTGAATATTTTCCCTTAGTCGGCAAATATATGTTATCTACCGTCTTGTGCAAATAATCTAACACTCTCTCATCGGCAAACTGCTCATAGTATTCGCAAAGCCCCCTTAAATACCAACTATGTCCCGAAAGTTGTTGCTCAAAAAAAATATTTTCTGTCTTATCACCGAAAAACATTTTTCCGTTTGTAACATCCGGTATTTTATCTATCATAAGTTTCATGCACGGTATTTTAAGAGCATTTATTTTATAATGTGATACAAATGCCAATAATGCTCTGCCTTCCTTGTCGCCGGGCCATTCCGCTTCATCTCCGACAAATACATGATCAATATTGTAATAATCATCTTGCAATCTTCGCCCATTTAATTCTATGCGAAAATCCAACTCACTCTTCGATATTTCCTGCTTCATAACGACTCTCCTTCTAAACTTACCATTTAATACAAAAAAATCGCAGATCAAAGTCCCGAAAACTCGGAAGTAATATAATTATATCATATTTTTTCATTCTGTCAAGCCATTCGCCCCAATCATATACGCAAAAATGTACATTTGTCAATGATGTGAGACCAAAAAGATAAAAAAGAATTGGATAGTTAG
>CAZOHP010000041.1:0-14695 GCA_964579815.1 uncultured Lachnospiraceae bacterium | reverse complement strand
CGTTCAAAATAATATTGTAATCGTGCACGATGTAATCGGCAAACGGGCTGTCGGGGAAATCGCGCAGATCGAGAATATAACGAATTTCGATGTCTCGCCCCGTGGCAAGGCGAATGCGGTCTCGGTTCTCGGAAATGACTTCGGCCGTGCCGCTTCCGACGACGCCGAAGCCGAGCAGTGCCACTTTCAGTGTGTTCTCGGACATAAAAACCTCCATAGGGTACAAATATATATTAGTATATCACATTTTGAGGTATTTTGTAAACATTTTTCTTGAAAAAAAACGAAATATGTGATATGATTATAGCGAGAACGGTGTCGCGCCCTTGAAAATGCGGCCCCAAGGGGAGGAAATACTATGTCCAGTCCGCTCGGCGGTAAGAGAAATGTCAAGATATTTATTCTCTATTTGATGAAAAATGTTCGTGTCCCGTTGGATTTCGTGACGCTCAATGATATGGTCATGCAGACCGATTACGTGATGGGACTTGATTTTGCCGAATGCTTTTACGAATTGCTGGATGATCAACTGATCTGTCGGCTGGAACCGGACCCCGCGAGCGAATCGACGGCGCCCGATCGCTATGTTGTAACGGAAAAGGGCGAGATGGTAGCAGAGCAGTTGCACGGAGATATTTTGCCGACCGTGCTGGAGGAAAGTTTGCGCTGCGCATTGCGCTTTTTGAATTTCCGCAAGCACGGCATTCGTGCGCGCTGTCGTTTGGAGCCTTGCGAGAACAATACGGTCGATTTTTATTGCTCGCTGGAGCAAAACGAACGTCCCATGTTTGAGTTGCATGTCAATGTTGACAGCATGGTGCGCGCCAAACAGATGGAGGATAACTTCCGCGACCACCCGGAGAACGTGTACAAGGGAATGTGGGCGCTTTTGTGCGGCAATATGAATTATTTGTTCAACTGAAAACAGAAAGAAGAGGTACTGAGTCGTGTCGGAGATGCATTTGGATGAATTGCTGTGCCGCGCCAAGGCGGGGGAGTCGGCCGCATTTAATGCGCTGCTCTCGCAATATATGCCGCTGATCGAGCACCAACTGGCCATGGTCCGTGCTCAATCCGACAACGTATTTCCGGAGGATGAAAAAGATCTGCGCCAAGAGGCTTGTCTTGCCTTTTACCGCGCCTTGGAAAGTTATGATTTATCCCAGCAAGAGGTCAGTTTCGGTCTTTATGCCAAAATATGCATTGAAAACGCGCTCGTCTCGGCATTGCGCAAACTGAGGCGCGTGGTGCAACCGTTGGATACCGATGAATTGGCCGCGATCCCCGATGAGAACGCGGAGGGCGATCCCACCCGCCGCTTGCGCGAACAGGAGGATTATGAGGCGCTTTGTCGCATCATTGCCCGCACGTTGTCACCCTATGAAAACAATATTTGGCAGCGATACATGGCGGGGGCTACCGTTGCGCAGATTGCCGTTGCACTCGGGCGCGATAAGCGTTCCATCCATAATGCCATTTATCGCATCCGCCACAAACTGCGCGGTATCGGTGAATTGAAACAGTGACGGAACAACGGAAACGACGAGGCTGTTCTGCCGGCACTCTTTTTTTGGGCAAAATCGAAGATTTGTCATTTTTAATGACAAATCTGTGAATTCGTTGCTTGAAATTCGCCGCGAAAACGGATATAATGTGCACATGGAAGCGCTTGGCGCGATACAAATGTTGTCGGGAAGGATGATCGTTAAGAATGAAAAGGGAAAGTATTGATATTGTCAAGCCGGTCAAGATCATCAATGTAGCGGTTTCGTGCTGTATGTGCGCGGTCGGTCTGCTTTTGTTGTTGCCGCTGTTCCGCGTGGGAGGCGAAAAATTCCTCATCGGACTTTTGTGTGTTGTGGTCGGCGTGGCCAAAATGTGCGGATATTTTGCCAACGATTTGTACCGCTTGGCGTTTCAGTATGATCTGGCGATCGGATTGTTTGCGCTGATCTTCGGCATTTTGTTTTTGGTCTCGCCCGAAAAATTCGACGCCGCTTTTTCGATTTCGATTGGCAGTTATGTGATCTTGGAAAGCGTTTTTAAGTTGCAGATCGCACTGGATGCGCGACGTTTCGGCATGCAAAACTGGGCATGGCTCTTGATTTCGGCGTTCTCTCTGTGTGTGATCGGTATTTTGACCGTCATCTCTTTCTATTCGGATGAATTGCAGGAAGATGTTTTGCGCGGAATCGCGCTGCTGGCGGTAGGGTTGGAAAACGCGTGGGTCACCATGTATACGGTGCACGTGCGAGCCAAGAAGAAAGAATTTGCCGAATGGCTTGCGGATGAAAAATTCGAGGAAGAATGAAATGATCAATTTTTGGAAATGTTTTTTCTATCTTGTCGCGATAGGAATTTTGGCTCATTTCGCGGGGCTTTTCCTCTCGCATTGCCACTTTAATACCGACCGTGCTCCGTGGCATAGTGCCGCTTGGGAGCGTGACGGCCGCTATTGGGACAGAACGCTTCATGTCCGCCGGTGGATGAATTTGGTGCCCGATATGAGCCGTATTATGCCGGATATGGTGCCCAAGCGTATTGTCGGAACGGCAACGGTGGCATCCGTTGACCGTTTGATTCGCGAGACATGCGTGGCGGAATTGATCCATTGGTTGTTGGCCGTATTCGGCTTTGGTTGCGTCACTATTTGGCACGGCGTCGGCGGATGGGCGATCTCGTTGATGTTCGGCGTGGGAAATTTACCGTTCGTTGTCATTCAACGATACAATCGCCCACGCTTGATTCGGTTGCACCGCTGGCTGCGCGCCCGCGAAGAAAAAGAAGTTGCCATTGAGACAACGGCGGAGGTGAGTGAGGTATGAAAGCCTTGATATTGACTTGCAATACCGGAGAGGGACACAACTCCACGACCGCTGCGGTTGAGGATGTGTTTCGATCACGCGGCATTTCGTGTGATCGTGCCGATACGCTGGCGTTTTTATCTCGCTTGACTTCCGTCATTGTTTGTAATGCGCACGCCCGTATCTATCGATATATTCCGAAAGCGTTCAGCGCGGGTTATCGAGCGGCGGAAACGCATCCCAATGCTTTTGAGCGCAAATCGTTTTTGTATCGCCTGTTGACGCGCGGCGTGAAAAAACTGCACAAGTTTGCGGTCGCGGGCGGCTACGATACTATCGTGTGTGCGCATGCGTTTTCGGCATTGCTTGTGACGGCGCTCCGCGAAAAATATCCCGAGATGAAATTTCATTGCGCTTTTGTGGCGACGGATTATACTTGCAGTCCCAGCGTCAAAGAGTGCAATATGGATGTGTTCTTTATTCCGGACGCCTCGCTGACCGAGGATTTCGTATCTAAGGGAATCGCCGCCGAGCGTGTGATTCCTTCGGGCTTGCCGGTACGTGCGCCGTTTTTATCGTGCCTGCCGCGGCAGGAGGCGGCCGCACGTTGCGGTTTACCCGAGGGCAAGCGACAATTGTTGATGATGTGCGGTTCCATGGGATGCGGCCCGATGGAGGAGTTGACGGAACTTTTGTCGGCGGCGCTGCCGGATGACGTTGTCATGACCGTGATCTGCGGGACCAATGAGAAACTGCGGCGTAAGTTGGAGCGACGCTTTGCGGAGCAAAAGCAGGTTAACATCCTCGGCTTTGTCAAGAATGTTTCCGAGTTGATGGATTGTTCCGACCTGTATTTGACCAAGCCGGGCGGAATCAGCGTGACCGAAGCGAGCGCAAAGGGATTGCCGATGGTGCTGGTCAACGCAGTGGCCGGCTGTGAAGAGTATAATTTGCAATATTACGTCAGCCGCGGTATGGCGCAGACGGCAGGCGATCCGCAACAACTTTGTGATTTGTGTGTGTCGTTGCTTTCCGACGACGCGGCGTTGGCGGACATGCGTGCGCAGATCGAACGTCACGCACACAATGATGCTGCAGAACGCATATTCGAATATCTGCTTGATGCGGAAAACGAAGAGAAAACAGGAGAATGAGAAGTTCATGAATGATTGGAAGCATGATTTGCGGGCGAGCGTTTCGATCTATCGGGACCTTCGTCCCAACAATTTGACGTCGCCGCAATTTCGCCACATATGGTTGCTTTTATATTGGTGCTTGTTCGGAATTATGTTCTTTTTGGTAGAGAAAGCCGAACGTGATTGGACATATGTGGAATGGCCGTGGCTGGATGATCTCATTCCGTTTTGCGAGTGGTTCGTTATACCGTATTTGTTTTGGTTTGCGTTTTTGGTCGGTATGGTCGCGTTTACATTGTTGTTTGATGTCGATGCGTTTCGCAAGATGATGTATTTTATTATCATTACATATTCTGTCACCATGATCATCTATCTGGTCTGGCCGACGGCACAAAATTTGCGCCCCGATATCGAAAATTTGGGACGTGATAATGTATTGACTCGCTTTATGAAAAACTTCTATGAGTTTGATACCAACACCAATGTTTGTCCGTCCATTCATGTGCTCGGTTCGGTGGCGGTGCTGGTTACCTCATGGAATTGCAAGTACTTCAAGTCGGTGCCGTGGCAACTCTTTTTCTGGATTACGACGGTGCTCATCAGCCTGTCGACGGTGTTTCTCAAACAGCATTCGGCGCTGGACATACCGCCCGCTGTTTTGATCAGCGTCTTGGCCTATCCGTTTGCATTCCATGCGGATCGCATCTTCCCGCGCAAGAAAAAACAGGCGGCCGAGTCGAGATTGCAGGAACAAGAATTGGTATAATGAAAAACGGCTTGCCGCGCGTGCGCGGCAAGCCGTTTTGATGTGACTTCGGATTAAAACTCGGCAATTCGGCGGTCAATGCGCTCGGCATAGACGGCCGGGCTGTCACGTCGAATGACATAGCGGTGCAAGCCGTTGGGGTCGGGGACAAAGGTGTTTTCTCCCGTTGCGGCGTCAACATGTGCCCGACCGCGTACCGTGTCGTAGCCCGCCGCGCTTTCGTCACCGATCAGCGCCAACTCACACAGCATGGGATCCCACGAGGAGCGACCGTTTTTCGAGCCGTGGTCGCATAGCACATCGTACAGGGCGCCGTGCGTCAATTTGCTGCCGCTGATGACATCGACGCCGATCTCAAAACCGAGAAAAGTGATCGGCACGGGGCAATATTCGCACAGCAGATGTCCTGCCATGCGTGAACGCGGTGCACGGGCGAAATTGTTTTCCCGACCGACAACGTCGTCCCATTTGCCGGCCATCATCCATATTTTTTTGATTTTGGTGCGAAATAAATCCATGCCGGTAAGCGGGCTGATGTCGTCCGCTGCGCTCATGAGCGTGTTTGCAAGCACTTGCGGGTAGCCGATTTCAATGACCTCCAGCGGTTGTTCGGCTTCTGCGAGGACGGCACGGTACATGCGCACGGCGTCCTCGGCATCATCGTTGCTTTTGCGGTCGATCGCGTATTGTGCGAGCCTTTTTTGATAGGGGGGATTGCCGCCGAAATCGGTTGCTTCTCGGTCAATGCCGATGCGCATGTTGCGCACTCCCTCGGTCGTGAGAAAACCATCCAGCGAGGCGACGGAATATTCCATGCAACCGTTCAGGGCGATAGCGGCGAGGTTGATCTCGCCCGAACGAACGGCGATCGCCAACAGGCGGAGAGCGACGACGTCGTCGCAGTCGGTCCACCAATCGGTGCCGAGTAAAAAGGTGCGGGGGGTAGCGTTCATTTTTATATCCTCCTCCGATGTCGTGATACCGACATTATAGCACGATCTGTCCCGAGTTTCAAGGACTTTTGCGACATGCAACGTAAAAATATTTTTTATATTGATTTTTGCATCATCGATGTTGAAATCTTTCAAAAATCGAGGAAAATCCGAGAAAATGAGACAATTCTTGCAAGAATATGAACGATTTGTAACATTTGAGCGGAAAAACAAAAAATTGCAAAAGGCACTTGAAAAAAAGAGGAAAATGGTGTATCATATACAATGGCGGGCGATTGGACCATTGAAAGACCGATCGTTGCCGACTGATCAATCGGTAAAATAAATTACATAAATAAGGAGAGAGGTTTTTTATGACAAACAATAAGCACATTCTCACTTGGCTTGACGAGATGGCCGCTATGACGCAGCCTGACAAGATCGTTTGGATCGACGGCTCGGAAGAGCAGGCGGAGGCATTGCGCGCGCAAGCTTGCGCATCCGGCGAATTGATCAAACTCAACCAAGATAAGTTGCCCGGTTGCTATTTGCATCGCACGGCCGTTAACGACGTCGCGCGCGTGGAGGGCAGAACCTTTATCTGCACGTCCAAAAAGGAAGATGCCGGTAACATCAACAACTGGATGGATCCCACCGAGTGCAAAGCCAAACTGACCAAGTTGTACCAAGGCTCGATGAAAGGACGGACGATGTATGTCATCCCCTATTCGATGTCTATTGTCGGTTCGCCCTTTGCCAAGTACGGTATCGAACTGACCGATTCTATCTACGTCGTTTTGAATATGCTGATCATGACTCGCGTCGGCACCGATGTGCTGGAAGCACTGGGTGACTCGGGCGACTTCATCAAGGGATTGCACGCTAAGGCACAACTGGATGAAGAGAACCGCTATATTGTGCATTTCCCCGAAGAGAACACCATCTGGTCGGTCAACTCGGGCTACGGCGGCAACGTTTTGCTGGGTAAAAAATGCTTTGCACTGCGCATCGCGTCTTATTTGGGACGCAAAGAGGGTTGGATGGCCGAGCACATGCTCATTTTGGGTGTTCAGTATCCCAATGGCGAGACCAAGTACATTACGGCTGCATTCCCCTCGGCATGCGGTAAGACCAATTTGGCCATGCTCATTCCGCCCGAAATTTATGCAAAGCAGGGATATAAGGTTTGGTGCGTGGGCGATGATATTGCTTGGCTACGCGTCGGTGAGGACGGCAGACTTTGGGCCGTTAACCCCGAGAACGGTTTCTTTGGCGTGGCTCCCGGTACGAACGAGAAGTCCAATCCCAATGCGTTGCACACAACCATGAAAGATACCATCTTCACCAACGTTGTCCACAATACCAAGGACAATACCGTTTGGTGGGAAGGCTTGGACAAGAATCCTCCCGCAGAGGCCATCGATTGGAAGGGCAATCCTTGGGATTATACAAAGTACAACAAGGCCGACAAGTCGACCTGCGGTGCTCATCCCAATTCGCGTTTCACGGCTAAAGCGATTAACTGCCCTTGCCTGTCTGCCGAGTTTAACAACCCGCAGGGTGTTCCCGTGTCGGCAATCGTTTTCGGCGGCCGTCGCGCAAAGACCGCTCCGCTGGTGTATCAATCCACGTCTTGGCAGAACGGTGCTTTTGTAGGTTCCATTATGGCGTCCGAGACGACCGCTGCCGCTTCCGGTGCTGTCGGTGTGGTTCGCCGCGATCCCATGGCGATGCGTCCGTTTGTCGGCTATGATATGGGCGACTATTGGGCACACTGGCTCAAGATGGGTACGCTCATTCCCAATCCGCCCAAGATTTTCCACGTTAACTGGTTCCGCACCGATGCCGAGGGTAACTTCATTTGGCCCGGCTTCGGCGACAATATGCGCGTGCTGATGTGGATTCTCGCTCGTTGCGAGGGCAAGGTGGATGCGGATATCACACCGATCGGTTATGTGCCCAAGGCGGAAGATATCAATATCGAGGGCTTGGAGAATGTTACGCTTGATACCATCAAGGAATTGCTCACCGTCGATACCGCAGCATGGCTGGAAGATGTTACGAATATCAAAGAGTTCTACGCTCAAGTCGGTAACCGTGTTCCTGCCGCAATGTATGATGAACTTGCCGCTCTTGAAGCAAGATTGTCGAAATAAAGAAAAGCGAGGGGAGTTTTTGAAACTCCCCTCGCTTTTTTGGTGAACCGGAACAATCGATTACCGTTTCAAGTGAGCGCACCTTTTGCAACGTGCGGGGCCTATTTTGTTACACAAAGATACATGCCAAAACATACACGACCGCGCAAACGATACCGACAGGCGGGAAGATCGTATGCAGAATGCGAGCGGGCAACTCGTCGCGAGGAAGATCGACGCGATAGGAGGCGCTGAGGCCTGCGCGGCTATACCCGCGATAGATGCGCGACGCTTCACCGCAAAACACAACGGCCGAAAGCAGGAACGCAAAGGTCAGAAGAAAAGAGAACAATTTGGTTGAGCCGGTATATAGATAGAATCGCGTCAGCGCAGGTTGGCCGAATAGACCGAACACGTTGTAAAACAGATGGACCAGTACCGTTGCCACGAGCGAGCGAGTACAGTAAAGTACGGCGCACAGAAGCAAGCCGGCAAATACGTATACGGGCAGATGAGTGATTTCAAAATGCAACATGCCGAAAGCCAAGGCGCTGTAAAGAACGGCCGGCAATAAGCCGCGCGGCTCCAGCGTGGCACACAGAATGCCGCGATACACAAATTCTTCGCAGATGGCCGGCAAAACGGCGTAGGCCAGCAGTAAGTAGAGCACTTCATTTGTCGTGTTGCCGCTTTTGGCCGAGAACGTGTCGTAAAGCGTGAAACCTTTGTCCAACGTGTCGATTCCTCCCGAGATCACGCCGAGCAACAATCCGCCTGTGATCAACGCAACCAGCGCCGCAACGAGCAACAGAATGTGCGACGGGTGAGGGAAATGCAAGCGTAGTCGCTCGGTAAAGGTCGTGCCTCGCAATTTGCAGTAGATCAACCCGGGAATCAGAAAAATGAGCACTTGGAGCAAAACAACACCCAAATATTCATTATCGCGCGAGAGCAGCGCCGTGTCGATCAAACGCGACAACAATAGCAATAGGTAGGTGGAGAGCACCAGCAGACAGTGCGCGTTATCGATCCAAAAGCGGCGTTCGCGCCAAAAGCGGCGGCGCTGCAGAGGGCGTTGCAAACGGCTCATGCCTGAGCCTCCCTTCGTTTGAATTTTTGCGTTTTGAATGAACTTTACGCGCGCGGCTGCGCTTGAAGGGCGGCGCGAAGTTGTTCGGCTTCCGCGTCTCCCTTGAGTGCGGCGACCAGTGCCAGGCCGAAGTCGAGTGCAACTCCCATGCCGGCGGCGGTGATGATGTTCCCGTCATGAATGACGCCGACATCGCGGCGGACGGTTGCTCCCCGGAGGGTGTTTTCAAAGCCGGGATAGCAAGTCGCCTGCTTACCGTCGAGATAGCCTCGCTTGCCAAGCACCATGGGAGCGGCGCAAATGGCTGACAGGAACGCGCCGCGGGCGTCGGCATCGGCGAGCATGTGATCTACGACGGGGGATTCACCCAAAGCGGACGAGCCGGGCATGCCGCCGGGGAGAATGATCATATCGGGTGACTCGGGGGGCAGATGACAGTCGTCTGTGTCGGCCAGCACGGTGATGCCGTGACTCCCCGTGATCTCGCGGCCGCCGATCCCGACCGTGATGACTGTTTCGCCCACACGCCGCAGACAATCCAGCGGGGTCAGCGCTTCGATTTCTTCAAAGCCATTGGCGAGAAACATCAGAATCATAAAAATTACCTCCGTTCATGCGGCGAATGCCGCTGACTGCTATGCATATCATTCTAACACAGAATAGATATTTTGTCAATCGATTTTCGGCTATCCTCTTGACTTTGCCGAAGAAAGGTGTATAATGTTGTCAGTGTTTTTTTGGAGGCAAAGAAAGTATGAAACAAAACAACTCCCTCGGCTTCGGTCCGCCGTCTGCCATGTCTACTCTGCACCGACGTCATAAAAACAATTCGCCAAAGCCGAAAAAGGATCTGACCACGGGAGCGATTTTGCCGCAACTCATTGCGTTTTGCTTGCCGCTGGTACTGTCCGGTACGTTGCAATTGCTGTTCAATGCGTCCGATATGGCAGTGCTTAGAATGTATGCAACGGATACGGCTGTCGGGGCAGTCGGTTCCTGCGGTTCATTGATTAACCTAATCATCAATTTGTTTATCGGACTTGCAACGGGGGTCAGCGTCATTGTGGCGCAGTATGTCGGCGCCAAACGAGAGAACGATGTGTCGGAGATTGTACATACCGCTTTTTCTTTGGCCTTGATTATGGGCGTGGTCGTCGGAGTGATCGGTTATATTTTGGCCGAGCCCGCTTTGCGCTTGATGGGGACTTTGGACGATACGTTGGCTGAGGCTGCGCCGTATATGCGTGCGTATATGCTGGGTGTTCCCGGCGTCATGGTCTATAACTATTGCGCCGCGGCGTTGCGCGCCAAGGGCGATACCGTGCGCCCGCTTATCTTTCTCTTTGTTTCCGGACTCGCCAATGTGGTGTTGAACCTGTGGATGGTTATTGGCTTTGGCATGGGAGCGGTCGGCGTCGGTATCGCAACGGCGATCTCGCAATATATCGCCGCCGGTTTGACCGTGATCTATATGTCCTGCATACTCAAGGATTCTTGCCATTTGTCGCTACGGCGTATGGTCATCAAGCAGGATAAGGTATGGCTCATGCTCAAGATCGGACTTCCCGCAGGTGTGCAGGGGGTGCTCTTCAGTTTCTCCAATGTGATGATTCAATCGTCGGTCAATTCGTTCGGTATCGAGGCACTTGTTAACGGAAACACGGCGGCGTCCAGCGTCGAGGGCTTTGTTTACACCGCCCAAAATTCGACCTATCAAGGCGCGATCACATTTGTCGGACAGCATGTCGGGGCGCGTAAATACGGGCGAATCAACCGCGTGATCTTCTCTTGCGCGGGTTTGGCGATTGCCGCATGGGCTGTTTTCGGTAGTGTGGCGTTGATTTTCGGTGAACAACTGCTTGGCTTTTTTGTCAACGATTCTCAAGCAATCGCCTACGGTATGCGGCGAATGAGTATCGTTGTTTCGACTTATTTTCTGTGCGGTTTGATGGAAGTCGGTTGCGGCGCGATGCGCGGTATGGGCAAGGTCGTGTTGCCTATGATCGTATCGCTGGCGGGCGCGTGTGGCTTGCGCATCGTTTGGATTATGACTGTGTTCCAATGGTTCAATACGCCCGCGTGCCTGTACCTCTCCTATCCTGTTTCTTGGACGATCACGATGATTGCACATTTCATTTTCGCTTTTTATACCAAGCACAAACTCGAACAGACAGAGCGAGAACGGAGCAGACAGATTCTTTCTTGCAGTCAATGAACAACCCGATCGGTCACCGACGTTCGGCTATGAAAAATCCCGTTGCTTGATAAAAGCAACGGGATTTTTATGTTACGGAGTGTGACACCGAATTCCTGCTTGAATGCCGGGTTCCCTTAGATTTTGACTTCAAACCGATGTCCGCAGCAAGGACATTTGACGGTGTGTTTGCCCTTGGAGCGCGGCAGTCGTAATGTTTTTTTACAGTCGGGGCATTTGCGATATACATGTGTCTTACGGTCGTGCCACTTGTTCTTTTGTAATTTGAAGAAATTTTTTATGCTGTTTTCGATGTTCAAAAACCATGTGTTTTCACGTCGACGGGCGGCGAGATTGCGCGAGAGCATGCGGAAAACGGTATAGATGACCAAAATGTACTCGACGGCGTAGATCACCCATGAACCGATGAAGAAATTGACGACGATCAGAACGAGATAAAGAATGAGCAACGCGTGACAGAGTGCATCGGCGCCGTTTCGGCCGACCATGAAACCATAGAGCCTCTCGCGAAATGTGCGGCGGGGGCGGGTATGTTGCTGACGCATGAAATTGTATTCCTCCGATTTTTGTGATGTTACTACTACATTATATGCCCGATTTATAAACTCATTTTGACCGATTTGCAAAAAGAACGGAATAAAATGTGACAATTTGAGAAAAAAGGTTGCTTTATTCCCGAAAATGTGGTATACTGTACATGGATATTAAGTGACGGAAGGATGAATGGCAATGGCGGAAAACACTGTGAGAGTTGTGATGCAGGCACAAAAAAATATTGCTTTGATCGCGCATGACAACAAAAAGAAGGAATTGATTGAGTGGTGCAGAAAAAACAAAGTGATTCTTGAGCATCATTTTCTTTGCGGTACGGGAACGACGGCAAAAATGGTGTCGGAACAGACAGGGTTGCCCGTGCGCGGCTTTAACAGCGGTCCTTTGGGGGGCGATCAGCAGATCGGAGCACGCATTGTCGAGGGACGCATCGATGTGGTCATTTTCTTTTCCGATCCGTTAACGGCGCAACCGCACGACCCCGATGTCAAGGCATTGCTTCGCATTGCTCAAGTGTATGACATTCCCATTGCCAATAACCGTGCCACGGCCGATTTTATTATGGCCAGCCCCTACATGAGCGGCACATATCCTCATGAATTGCCGAATTTTATCGCAACGGTCGAGGAGAGAGCGAAAAATCTTTGAAATGCCGCGCCGGCAGGCCGACGCGGGTGTGGCGCGAGATGAAACAGAACCGCTATACGGCGGTTCTGTTTCAATATTTTGCAAACAACGGTTGACAAGCAAAAAAATGTGTGCTATAATTACGATGAAAAGTTATGATGAAGAAGCGAAGCGCAAGGTTGTTTGCAGAGAGTGCGGGGCGGTGTGATCGCACAGCAACGGCGCGGAGTTATCCCTTCGGAGCCGGTTGGGCGAAAACGCGCGGATTTCGCGCGGGAGTAGTCTTATCCGTGGCGGTCGCGTTAAGGCCGGGGATCGCGCTGTTCGGTGCGGTCGTGAGAGGTGTCCGTGACGGGACGCAATGTGAGTGGTACCGCGGAATAATCTTCCGTCTCATAGTCGCATGCGGCTGTGGGGCGTTTTTTGTTTCCCGCCGCGATTAAAACAGAAAAGGAGAAACACAAATGGCAAAGGACTACACAAGCACGCTGAATCTGCCCAAGACATCCTTTGAGATGCGGGCCAATCTTCCCACAAGGGAACCCGGAATGATCGAGTATTGGAATAAGATCAATCTGTATCAAAAAATGTTGGAAAACAACGAGGGAAAGCCGCAGTATGTGTTGCATGACGGCCCTCCGTTCTCCAACGGCAATATTCATATGGGAACGGCGATGAACAAGATCTTGAAAGATTTCATCAATAAATCCAAGAGCATGATGGGATATCGTGTACCGTATATTCCCGGCTGGGATAACCACGGTATGCCCATTGAGTCGGCCATTATTAAGCAGAACAAACTGAATCGAAAGGCCATGAGCGTGCCGGAATTTCGCTGTGCTTGCCATGCCTTTGCACAGGACTTTATCGATATTCAGCGCGAGCAGTTTATTCGTTTGGGCGTCACGGGGGATTGGCAGAATCCTTACAAAACCATGAACCCCGCTTTTGAGGGCCATGAGGTGCGTGTTTTCGGCGAAATGTTCCGTAAGGGGTATATTTACAAAGGCTTGAAGCCCGTTTATTGGTGCCCCAAGGACGAAACGGCGCTGGCCGAGGCCGAGATCGAGTATCAGACCGATCGGTGCACTTCGATCTACGTGAAGTTTCGCGTAAAGGATGATTGCGGCAAACTTGCGGCTGTATGCGATCTTTCCCGCACTTACTTTATCATTTGGACGACAACCACATGGACACTGCCCGGCAACCTTGCCATCGCGCTCAATCCTGTCGAGAATTATGCCGTTGTCAAAGCATGCGGCGAATACTATGTGGTTGCGGAGGCTCTGGCGGCCAAAACCATGGCAGAGGGCGGAATTGAGAATTATGAAATCGTGGCTGTCATGGCGGGAAAAGAGTTGGAGTTTGTCAAAACGCAGCATCCTTTCTTGGATCGCGAAAGCGTTGTGCTCATGGCCGACTACGTTACCATGGACAGCGGCACCGGCTGCGTTCACACCGCTCCCGGCTTCGGCGCGGACGACTATATGACCTGCAAGAGATACGGCATCGATATCATCGTGCCCGTGGATGATCGCGGTTATCAAACCGAGGATGCGGGGAAATTTGCCGGAATGTATTATGAAGCGTCAAACGAGGCGATCCTTGCCGATTTGAAAGAGTCCGGCGCGTTGTTTGCATCGAAAGAATTCGAGCATGAGTATCCGCATTGCTGGAGGTGCAAATCTCCCATCATCTTCCGCGCAACACCTCAGTGGTTCTGCTCGGTCGACGCTTTCCGTGCCAAGGCCGTGGCGGCTTGCGACAGCGTGACATGGATGCCCGCATGGGGAGGGGAGCGCATGAAGCAAATGCTGGGCGAGCGCGCCGATTGGTGCATCTCGCGTCAGCGCCATTGGGGATTGCCTATTCCCGTGTTTTATTGCTCGAATTGCAAAAAGGTCATTTGCGATGAACAGACCATTGACCATGTCGCCGATCTGTTTACCGAGCACGGCTCAAATTGCTGGTTTTCCATGGACGCCGCGGAACTGTTGCCCGAGGGCTATGTTTGCCCCGCATGCGGCGGCAAGCACTTCGTCAAGGAGCAGAATACGCTGGATGGCTGGTTTGACTCGGGATCGACGCATTTTGCCGTCATGGGAGAAAATGACGATCTCCCCGATGTGGCAGACCTGTATCTTGAGGGCGCCGATCAGTACCGTGGCTGGTTCCAGTCGTCGTTGCTGACTTCGGTCGGCGCTTCGGACAAGGGCGCGCCCTACAAAGCCGTTTTGACACACGGTTGGGTCGTTGACGGTGAGGGTAAAGCCATGCACAAATCGTTGGGTAACAGTATTTTGCCCGATGAAATCATTCCTAAGTACGGCGCCGAGATCATTCGTCTGTGGGTTGCTTCCTCCGATTATCAAGTCGACGTTCGCGTGTCGGATGCCATCTTGAAACAACCTTCCGAGGCTTACCGTAAAATTCGTAAT
>CAZOHP010000040.1:0-14817 GCA_964579815.1 uncultured Lachnospiraceae bacterium | reverse complement strand
AACCAATATTCCGCCGCACAACCTCGGGGAAGTGATTGATGCGACCATTTTCCATGCGGAAAATGGTCGCATCAATCACTTCCCCGAGGTTGTGATTGATGCGACCATTTTCCGCATGGAAAACCCCGAATCTACGGTGCCGGAATTGATGGAATATATCAAGGGACCGGACTTCCCGACCAGAGCCACTATCTACGGCACCAACGGTATTCTTGAGGCCTATACAACGGGTAAGGGACGCGTCATGGTGCGTGCTCGTGCCGAGGTGGACGAGGAAAATCGCCGTATTTTGGTAACGGAGATTCCCTATGGGGTCAACAAAAGTGCGCTGTGCATGGCTATTGCCGATCTTGTCAAGGAAAAACGCATTGACGGTATCACCGACATGCGCGACGAATCCGGACGGGCGGGAATGAAGATTGTGATAGAATATCGCCGCGACGCCAACGGGCAGGTGATTCTCAATCAACTTTACAAATATTCTCAAATGCAGGATACTTGCGCCATTAACATGTTGGCCGTTGTGAACAATGAGCCGAAAGTGCTCTCCTTGCCTCAGATCTTGGACCACTATATTGCTCATCAAGAGTCGGTCATTACCAACCGAACCAAGTTTGAGTTGGATAAAGCACTTGCGCGTGCCCACATTTTAGAGGGTTATAAAATCGCTAACGATCATATCGACGAAGTGGTTGAGATTATGAAAACGTCGGTTTCCATTCCGGAATCCAAGGAGCGCTTGATGGAGCGTTTTGGGTTGTCCGATGCGCAAGCGCAGGCAATCGTTGAGATGACGCTGGGTCGATTGACGGGCATGGAACGCAACAAGATCGAGGATGAACTGAACAAACTTTATGCGCAGATCGAAGAATTGCGCGATATCCTTGCCGATGAGGCTAAAATTAAGGAGATCATCAAGAGGGAGATGCTGGAGATCAAGGAAAAATACGGTGACGAACGCCGTACCGAGATCTGTCAGGCCGAAAATGAGATCGTTTACGAGGATTTGATCGAGCGCCACAATTGTGTGATCACTTTGACTCACACGGGGTATGTTAAGCGTCAGCCTGCGGCAACCTACACCGCGCAGCATCGCGGCGGTAAGGGCATTATCGGTATGACAACGAAAGAAGAGGACTTTATCGAAAAAGTCTTGTCGGTCAACAGTCATTCCCTGCTGATGATGTTTACCAACACGGGCAAGGTGCACACCATCAAGGCTTATATGATTCCGGAGGCGGGACGCACGGCCAAGGGAACGTATTTGTCCAATGTATTGCAGTTGGGAGATGGCGAGAAGGTAACGACCATTATCAGTATTGACGGGTTCAATGAGCAGGAGCATCTGACAATGGTTACAAAGAACGCCATTATCAAGCGAACGGCACTCAGTGAATTTGAATATCAGCGTAAGGGCGGAAAGATCGCCATTTCACTGGACGAGGATGATGAGTTGCTGTACGTTGTCCACACAAAGGGCGGAGAGAGTTTGCTTTTGGCAACGGCACAGGGTGCGGCAACTCGCTTTGATGAGGAGACGGTTCGCGTGATGGGTCGTACAGCACGCGGTGTACGCGGGATGAGATTGGCAGAGGGTGACTATGTGGTCGGTGCGGTGACGGTTGACGAAAATCGTAAACTTGTGACTGTGACAGAAAAGGGCTATGGAAAGCGTACCGACTTTACCGAGTTCCGCCAAATGAAGAATCGCGGCGGCTTGGGTGTTGCTTGCCACAAGATCAGCGAGAAAACAGGTTTGCTTGCCGGTATCGGAGTGGTAGATGAGCAAGACGATTTGATGCTGATTACCGATCAAGGAACCATCATTCGCACGCCGGTATCGGATATCAATGTTTATTCACGTACGGCATCGGGCGTTATCGTTATGAGGCTGGGTGAAGATCAACGACTGGTTAATTTTACCACGATCACGCCGACCGAGGAGAATAGCGAAGCGGAAGAAGACGTGGGCGAGCAAGTTGAATAATAAGTATAATCAAAAAGGACTGTTTTCTCTAAACAGTCCTTTTTGATCGATCCGCTCATTTTTTTCTTTTCTTTACACCGGAGAAGCCGAAGTTTCCGAGTTTTTTACCGAGCGCATAGTATTCTCCGTGGGCAAAGGCGATCGGGTTGGCGCGCTCGAAACACAATTTTCCCTTTTCGTCGAGTAATGTTTCATCGGCGCGGACGGTTAGGATATCGGCTAAGAACATATCGTGTGTACCGAGTGGGATGATGTCAAACACGCGGCATTCCAGTGACAGCGGACACTCGGCGATAGAGGGGCAGGTGACATTTAGGCCCGCTTCCGGAGTGAGGTGGCAACGTGCGAACTTATCCACTTTGGCGCCTGTGTACATGCCGCAGAAGTCGGCGGCGCGAACAAGGTTGGCCGGTGTGAGATTGAGTGTGAATTCGCCGCTTTCTTTGATGATGTGATAAGAGTGGCGCTGCGGGCGAACGGAAATATAGGTACGGGGCGGATGCGTGTTGAGAATTCCCGTCCAGGCGATCGTAATAATATTGCTTTTTTCCATTGTGCCGCAACTGACCATGACAGGTGGCAACGGTCCGAGCAGCGTGGAGCCTTTCCAATTGATCTTTGACATAATGCTTACCTACTTATGAGAAGTGATTAAAAATCTACGGTCTGCGATCAGCGGTAACAGGCATTCAAAACGGTGGCACCGACAAGGCTTGTGCGGTTGGTGGCGGTTGTGCCTTCCAGTACAACGGATACACCGAACGTGCTGTCCGAAATCGAGTCAACGCCCTCGGAGGGAATGCCGAACATGAGTGAAACGGCCGTTTTGGCGGAGGGGTCTGCGGACACGAACATGCCGATGTCGATGCCGTTCGCGCGCGTTTCGGCAGTTGCATCGTACAGCGTCATATCGGTGAGAACACTGTTTTTCATGGTGCGGATCAGCAGCGCCACCTCGGTGGTACCGATGGGGGTAGTTGCCAAAACCTCGGTGCTTTTGCGAAAGATGACCTCACCGCTGGTAAAGTCGCGAATTTCATTGAGTAAATGCCCTGCGCGGCGAGTTCCGTTCGAAAGGACGGTGCACAGCATGGAGCACATTTGAGCGGGAGTCATACGGCAGTCCGAATCGCCGACGGCCGCAGATGCGACGAGTGCATCGGTACCGGGGTATATATTGGCGCTTTTGCCGGTATTTTCGCTCAACTCAATGCCGGTGGCCAGACCAATGCCGAGTGCCGATTCCCATTTTGAAAAATTTTTATTTCCGACATCGATTCCGAGTTGTCCGAAAAAGGTTTCGCAGCCCTCACGCAATGCACTTGCTACGCCGAGTGTGCCGTGGGTTGTTTGTTCTTTGGCGAATTTTGAGCAGGTCAAAGTGATGTATTCCACAGTCAGTGACCCCGTGTCTGTCCATAGCGTGGATGCTTTGACGGTACGTTCGGCCAATCCGGCGACGGCAGTCACCATGTTCGAAAGTTTATATGGCGCGTAGGTTGTTGAAAGTGCGCGATTGACCAGCGGTAACGAGGAATCAGCGGACAGTTGCTCATATTTTTGAGAAAAATCGGAAGCATCGTAGGTAGGGGCAGAAGCAATGGCAAGATATGCGCCTGTGTCTGCATCCATGACAACAACAGAACCGGCATGAATCCCGTCGGCCAACTGTGCGCGCAATGCGTCTTCGGCGGCCATTTGGACATCAATGTCGATGGTGAGACGGATATCCTGTCCCGCGATGGGCTGAGTCAACATTTCTCGTGCGACCACGTGTCTTTCGGCATCCAGTGTGAGGCGCATTTCGCCGTCGGTACCATGTAGCACCGTTTCAAAAGCGCTCTCACAGCCCGATACGCCGACAGTGGCGTCCATGGGATAGCCCATGGCATTATAATATGCCCAGTCCTCGGCGAAAATAAGCCCGACGCGTCCCAAAATATGGGTCGCGTAACCGGGATAATGATAGACGCGCTCTGCTCGGACGCTCACGCGCACGCCGGGCGTGGCATTTTCCATTTGCGTGGCAATATAACTTGAAGAGACATCATGAGCCAAGGTATACGGCGTGACGGCGCTGAACAATTGCGCATCCATGTCGTAATAAATGCGGATCAATGCATCGATTTGCGCGTCTGTATAGACGGGAATACCGTCGGTGCGGGCGTTCAAGTCATAAGTTTCCAAGTAATAAGTAACGAGTTCCGTATGATCGGCGGTTTGCTTTAGGCGAATGTTGGTCAGCACACGGTCGAGCGTGCGTTTGACGGAAGACGAGGAGTCTGCGACATCCTCTCGATAGGTCAAATTCGGGTAACTGCCATCCAGCGGAAAATCTTCGGCGGCCGATGTACCGGCGGCGGAGGAGTTGAGCCCATCAAGCAGGGACAGCAACACTTCATTGCGGGCGCGAATGCTGCCTGCGGCGAGAAAAGAATCATAGTCAAGTTGAATATCATAGGAATAGACATTGGTGACCAGCGGTTTGCCGTTTCGATCATAAATTTCGCCACGCACAGCTTGAACAACGACCGTTTCGGTTGAGCCGCCTGTCGGTATTTCGGGGCTCTCGACATAGATGGCATAAGCATTGCCCTTGGCTTGTAATGCAATCAAAATGCCGCAATAAAACAGACCGATGAACACGAAACATACGGTCAGCACGGTGATACGGCGAGAAAATTTCGTGTGCGGGCTCACGCGCGTCGGGCGGTGGGAGGCCGTGGCGCGGCTACGAAATTTGCGAGTATGGGGACGAGACATGGCCAAGGACTCCTTTCCGTTAATTTTTTAATCTTTAGGGAAAATTCGGGTATGAGATGCTTTTCGGTGCCGCCAAGAGCATGTGCATGGTGTTTTCGTTTACATCGGCACGGCGGTACTAAGGAGGCTGAAGACGAACAGAATGCCGCACAGACAGAGAGCGGTGATTACACCGGAATTGAGAAAAGCGGGGGCAGTACGGTAGCCGTGAGGCAACTGAAGCGGGCGGGGGGCGAAGTGAATCTTGCGGCGATGGACGATGAGAAGAATGACGCCTGCGACAGCGGTACCGTAGAAAACAAATTCATAGCCGAGAAGCAACAGCAGGCCGAGGAGATTTTGCTTTATAAAATCCATAAATGTTTCGACGGCGGCGGTTACGACTTCGGTTTCGGCAGTGATTGCGTACAACAGGTCGAGCAGTGTGTCATAGTCAACCAGATTGAGAATGAGGGTTGGGAGAACGCCGCCGACGAAGTTAATGATCAAGTGCAGCAACACGCACAACCGCCAATTGCCGGAGCGGACATACAGATATTCCAGCACAAGGCCGATCAAAACGGCATAAAAGAATTGATAAAAATTGCCGTGCATGGCGCCAAACAGGATGGCGGAAATCAAAATGGCGGGCCATTCGCCGAACGGGAGCAGACGATCCAGCAACAACTTGCGGAAGATCAATTCCTCAAATATAGGTGCCAGCACGACAGTCAGCAATACCGAGCACCAAAGGGGAAGATCAAACGTTTGTTCCAGCATATTGGAAAAATCGAAACCGGTGATCAGCGACAGTTCGTTCATGACGGTGTTGCCTATGAGATTACCGGCGATCATGGCGGCAACGGCGACGGCTAACGCGATAAAAAACGCTTTGGCGCCGAACGGCCGGCGCTGTGGCAATTCGCGGGGCAATCCGAGCATGCAAAGCAGTAGCATCGGAATGCCGAATACATAAAGAGGCAACGTTCCCGTGAGCGTGGCGAGCCATGGAATATCGAACAATGCGGGAAAGGCGGAGGCGGCGATCAACTCAAAGATGATGGTGGTGGCATACCAAGTGACGACCATGGCAACAAAAGCCCAGCCGACACGCGAATAGGTATGACGCATGGCTCGCACGGCGGCGGGATCGGGTAAAGTTTTCGGTTGCGAAGCGGTGGAGGTATGCGCAGGAGGTTGCTCCGATACGGGCGGTTCGCTTGGATCGGGGCGATTACTCGGCGTTTGTTTTTCTTCGTTGGGAAAGTTGAAAGAATAAAAATCAAAATTCGGATCGTGCTTCATGGGAGTTCCTCCGTTGTTTTTTGATCGGACGAATGGTTATGTACGGTCGCCGGCTTTCTCCAAGCCGCGGATGACACAGTTTCCGCAATCTTTGGCAGTTGTAACGCGCAATCCCGTGCCGTTGGCCAAAACTTTGGCGATACCCGGCAAAAGGGCGCTCTCGCCGCACAAAATGAGTCCCGTGGTTGAAACATCGGCGCTGAGTTCGGGCGGTGCGGCCTCCAATGTCATACGGATGAGCCGGACGATACGGGCGATCGGTTTACGCAGTGCTTCGCATACATCGGCGGACGAAATTTCGACCGTGGTGGCAAGGCCGTTCTGAATGTCACGGCCGCTGACGGTCAATGTCCCGCGGTCGACTGAGGGGTGTGCGGTGCCGATACGACATTTGATGGCCGATGCCGTTTGCTCCCCGACCGCAACACCATAAGCGGTACGCAAATGAGCGACAATGGCGCGATCAAATTCATCCCCTGCCACGCGACTGGTTTTGGCGCAGACCACACCGTCATAGCAAAGTAAAGCGGACTTGGTCGTTCCTCCTCCGATATCGACGACGATAGAGCCGTGCGGACCGGCGATATCCAATCCCGCTCCCAGGGCGGCGGCAATGCCGTGAGGGATCAATTTGACGTCGCGAGCACCGGCATCCCGTATGACATCCTCCAGCGCACGACGTTCGACCTCGGTGATTCCGTTCGGCACAGACGAGATCACTGTGGGGCGGCGCAAGAACCCCAGCGCTTGGGCTTGCTTGAAGTATGTGCGCAACATGAGAACGGCCAAGTCATAGTCGGCAATAGCGCTGTATTGCAACGGCCGGCAGGCGCGCACACCGGCGGGTGTGCGGCCGAGCATGGGGAGGGCATCCTTACCGATCGCAAGCGATTCGCCAGTTCTGGAATTGACGGCAACGGCGGACGGAAAGCGTTGGATGAGCACATGCTCGCGGCGACTGATGCGTGTATGAGTAGTGCCGAGGTCGACGGCGAGGGGAGAGTTCATGATGGCGAATCCTTTCTTTGTTAGTTTGGACGGAGAGGTGAGGGGATTGATTGGGTCATATCGTTTTCCCACAGCGACAGATGGAATTCTCGATTTAAGAGTTGCTCCAAACGATGGAGCGGGAGGCCGACGACATTAAAATAGTCACCGCAAATACTTGAAATCCATAAGGCAGCGGTATCTTGGATGCCGTAGGCGCCGGCTTTATCCAACGGTTCACCGCTGTTGACATAACGGGTGATAACGGACTCGGGCAGAGACATGAAAGTGACCTCGGTAGTTTCGTGTGCCGTGGCAAGTTTTCCGTTTCGAATCACGGCGATCCCACTCATGACGCGGTGGGTATTCCCCGACAATTCGCGTAACATGCGCAGAGCATCGGCCTCGTTCTTCGGTTTTCCGAGAATATTACCCGAAGGACTGATGACCACCGTGTCGGCCGCGAGAATAACGGTATCGGAAGTAAGTGTGCCGCTTTCGGACAATTTGTTTCGGACGGTGCTCGCTTTGCGGGCAGCCAGCAGTTCAACCAGTTGTTCGCCACGACGCTCGTCACTTGTTTCGTCCGTGTCGGCGGTGCAGACCGTGAATTTCAGTCCTATGTGCGAGAGAATCTCGCGGCGTCGGGGGGAGGCGGAAGCTAAGATATAATTCACAATAACGGGTCCTTTCTTTGAGATCCGAGGCGATTGAAGATATCGTATCGACGGATGATCGGATCTATTTGAAAAAGAAATTCATTGTTTGCCCGGGTGTATTCATGTTTTAGAGGTGGAATCAATGAGAATACCATCCTCAAGGCGCTTGGCGTCGGCAATGATCTTTTCGACATAGGATGCGTCGACATAGAATTCGCCCTCTCCGTTGATGGTCATGTAGGAACGCCCCTCGGAATAACGATAAAAACGATAGACAAGGGATTCGGTATTGTTGGTTTTTCCTTCGTAATAGTCCGGATTATAGATAGTTGCCATATCTTCGGCATCGATCTTGATGACAAGTTGGCACTCGCTGTCGGGTAAGGCGCGGAAAGCGGCCATTTCCTCTTCCGTGAGGGTGAAGTACCCTTGATTTGTGCTTCCCGCAATGGTCAGCGAAAGCAAGGATTTGTAGAATTGGCGCAAATTATAGACGGGCGTTTCCTCGGTGATGTTGCCGGTGGCGTAAGATTCCTTATAGACGATATAATCGGGTGTTTCTCCGTTGATGGTGAAAGTGATGTCAGCTGAACTGATGGCCGAGGACTGATCACTCTTTGAGTTGTCCATCTTGAGTGTTGCGCTATAAGCAGGTGACTGAATATCTATCGTGCGCAAATACGCCAGATTGATCCAAATAATGTTGGCATTGACCCAATCGATCGGTTCGTGCTCAAGGAAATAGAGAGAACTTTCATCCACTTCGACGATGACGTCGCACATGGCGCTGGCGCAATAATAGGTACCGTTCTCTGTTCGTTCGCTGATCAGCAGAGAGTTATTGACCGTGCTCTCGAAAGTGCCGTCCTCGTCGGTGTCCAGCCGCAAGTCATAGGTGAGAATGTGAGCGGGTTGATCCAGGCCGTATTCCGCTAACGTCGCCTTATCTATGCCGAGTTTACAAACGCGGGTGAAGTTAGGATCGTAAAGTTCTTGCAGGATGGTGCTGAGTTCGTTTCCGTTTAGGCGATAGCCGCTGTATTTATATCCGAGACCGTCCGGCGCGAGATACGGTTCTGTCGAATACATTGTATTTTCGCGTGCGAGCAGATCGATATAATCAAAGGCGACATTGATTTCCGTACTCTCGGCGTCGTCATCCGAGCGGGACGCCAAGACAAAATTTTCCACATTGAAACAATTATTGAGTGTAGTGGGATAGGTCATCATGGGCGTGATTAAGTCTTCTACGCGGCAGAGCAAGGCGCTATCGTAGGTCGAATTGCCCATAATATAGACGGCGGGATGATCCTCTCCCTCCAGTTTGACATAATAACCGGCCTCCGAGATGATGGGATCACCGATGAGCACTGTGTGAGTGATGCCGGCTTTGGATGTGATGGTGTAGCGAGTGGGTTTATAGGTGTATTCATTTCCGTTCTCGTCGATGCGTGTTTCCTTGATCAAGCCGTACTCTGCGTAGCCACGCTTGAGAACTTCGTCGGTATCTAACTTACGAATGGTCAAAGGATAGCCCGCACCCACGCACAGGTAAGCGTATTTTTCCTTATCGTAAGACAAAAGTACGCGATCGGTTTCAAAACCTTTGATCTGCACGGAGCCGTTGTCATCGACATAAAAGGTGAAAGAGCCGTACTGATTTTCAACCGCAATGGAAGCGACATCGGATTGACGAATCTGAGCAAACATCATAATGCGGCTGTTGGCGCCGACGACTTCGACGCCCTCAGTATCGACGACTGCAAATTCGGTGATGGCACCCGTTGCGGTGTCGAGTTTGAGTTGGGTACCGAGCGCGGTGATGTAGTAACCGTCGCTGTTTGTGGCCAACTCATTACCGGCTGTATCGTAAAGAGAATAAATACCGTCCGTTTTTTTGGCACGATATTTTGCACCGTCGTAATCGGTGTATGGGATGATGCTGACAAAATAATTGACACCGACAAGGCCGATGGCGAGCAATACGATGACGGCAACAAGACCGACGAGAATCGCTTTTTGCAGACGGTAGGTCGAACGTTTACGTTTGCCTTTCTTTTTGGTGAAATGGGCATACAGCGTGATGTCATGTTCGGCGGTGACAATATCGGCGGCGGTGATTTTCTCGCCGTTGACATCGGGCTGAGTGAACCAGCCGTCAAAGATATAGCCGTTGCGGCGGGCGACGGGAAGTTCGCCGTAGACCAGCCCCGTCGTTGCCTCGCGTGAACAGATGTCACATTCTCCGCGGCCGGAAGAAAAGATAATGTTGATGATGTTGGGGGTTGCCATGATTTATTTTGACCTTTCTGTAGGATTTTGAAAAAATTGGAAGGGGAAAGGGAAAAAACTTTTTTCGCTTTCCTCCTGCAATTTTCGGGGAGAGACGGCGATCGGGGAAACTTTTGTTTCTTGACGAGAAAACTGTTTGAAAAAGCTTCCCCGATTGTTCATTTTTATGAATGCTTCCTCTTGGTCATGACATAAATGCCCGAGCCGAACATGATGACAGCGGGGAGGAGGCATAGCACGATGGTAGTATTTTTCTTTGTGGCGGCGGAAATCAAATCGGACTCGACATCAGTCTCGACGAACGGCTTGATATACTGATCAACGAGCGCCGACATGGGATCGACGCCAAGGGTACGAAGCAGTCCCGCGAGCATATCGGTATTGCCGTAGGCATTGGTCGAAAGCAATTCATCGGTGAGAAAATCAGTCGAAGCGATGGCCACGACATAGGAATCGTGCGAGACGGTGGTATAACC
This sequence comes from uncultured Lachnospiraceae bacterium, assembly GCA_964579815.1. Lineage (GTDB taxonomy): Bacteria > Bacillota > Clostridia > Oscillospirales > CAG-272 > SIG644. The sequence goes on along the minus strand of CAZOHP010000040.1, from coordinate 4,369 downwards.
GTTGCGGTCGCCGGCCGAGGTTACGGTTTCTTTGGCGATGGTCATAAGTTTGTAGACCGAGCCATCATCGGTATCGTTCAGCGCTCGGTTTCCCGCCCAAGCCACGCAACCTGCAGGGGTGGTAAACACATCAAACACTTGGCGATATACGCCGTCCGTGCTGTAGGAACCGTACGTGTATGGATTTTCCAGCGCGTTGCCGTCTGAGTCATCCACGACGTACATAGTCTTATAGGCAGATGAAAATTCCAAGGCGGTGGCATTACGGAAGATGACCTTGGCGGGATAGGATTGTGCCTGCATATCCGAGGTGACCGAAGCGCCAAGCCCCGTGGTCACGTAATCGGCTACGAAAGTTTGGCCGTCCGAGGTCAATGCCCCGATGGGATCCTTGATCAGATAGTTGGTTGCGTCGCCGGCCGAATCGGTTTCGCGGCTGATGACCATGCCCCATTTTTCCAAATATTCTTCAAAGTTTGGCAACAAGGGAGTGTCGGCATTGAAGAACACCATCAAAGAGTTTTCGTCATCCAGAAATGCGTCTAATTTGGCAATTTCGGAAACGGCAGCCGATCCCGCTTGGATTTCGTTATATCCGACGAAATCTTTTGTCGGGGCGCAACAGACAACCAAGCGGCAATCTTCCGGCAGTTCCTGTGTTTCCAGGTTGAAATTATCGATGATCTCATAACCGGCGTCATCAAGCAAAGAGCGGAAAGCGTCGGTGTAGCCGGATTCGCCGTGATTGGTCAGCAGTACGCATTTGGGGGCTGCCGCTTTGGTTACGGCACGGATGGAAGCAGCAAAATTGACCTCAATTTTGGATGCCCACAAATCACCGGTGGTGCTGTCCTCAAAGAAGAAAGATTTCGGCGTCAGTCTGCGGTATTCCGAACCGCTGGCTACGATGACCGTGGAACTGTAAATGGAGGTGTAGGAGTTGGATTTATATTTTTGTACTGCCGAGGGATTTTTATAGATATCGATATTTTTAACGGTGATGGTATCGGAAAATTCTTTTTGCAACTCCAGCGCGGCAATATAGATCATGCGCTGGTAGTAGTTGGACATTAGATTGTCCGGGTCATCGCAAAAAACAATTTCAACTTCAACCGGAGTTTCGCCCTTGTTTTGCCTTGCGGCGTTTAAGTCGGCGAATGTGCTGTCAAGCAGAGTAATGATATCATCGGTCAACGTATAGTTTTCGTAAACATCGATGCCTTTACCGGTTTCGCGGGTATAACCCGTCAGATCGGCAAACCACAGGCCGCGGGAAGCCAGCGCCGAGAACAGCAGATTGAACAGCAACACGGCAACCAGCACCAGCACGGTCAGAATGACCGAGACCGAGGCACGGGTTAACTTGTTGCCGCGGGAGAAAATGTGTTTCATTATGAATACTTCCTCCTTACCAATATCGCGATGGCGGTGCCGAGCACGAGCACGGCGGGAGTCAGAGTCAGAACGAGCGTCCATGTTGTCATCTGACGAGTGGTGATGCTGGCAATCTCGGATGTCGAAAACGGCTTATAATGCAAGCCGATCATCACGTCATCCTTGCCCATTTCGACAAGGGTACACAGCAGAGCATCGGCATTGCCGAACACCGCGCTTTGCAGATAATCCTCAGCGCCGTACTCGACCGAGCCGCAAACAACGACACGCGCATCGCTTTCCGTATCGGTTGTTAAGGTCATCAGCGGCAGGGCGTTGCTTGTAACGTGGAGTTGCTTGCCGCCTGCCCACGCCGCGGCGTTCTTATTTGCCAAGAACAGATCCGAGCGGACTCGGTTGCCGCAACGATAGGTTGCCTCCCCTGTAGTTGTATACTCTTCGGGAGTCAGCAGCGCGGTGGCGTCGCGGAACACGATTCCGGGTACATAGTCGCGTTCGGTCAACGGTGTCAAAATATCGGCACCTTGCCCTGCTTCGGCGTAGCGGCCCAAAATGGTGAAGCCATCCGAGGTCAATGCGGCAGAGGTGTCCTTGATCATGCAATTGTATTCCCGATCGGTCAATTCGTCATAACTGCGGCCGATGGTGATGCCCCATTCCGCCAAAAACGATTCGAAATTAGGCATGACGGGGGTATTGGCCGAGATATAAACCATATAGTTGCCGCCCGTAGCCAAGTAGGCGGTAAGTTTGTCAAGTTCACTGCTCTCCGAGATGCCGTCGGAAACGATGAAATCGGCGTTGGGGTTATAGGTAAGCAGTAGCGAGCAGTCTTCCGGAATATCATCGTAATACAAATCAAGCAACATGATATCGTAGCCGGCATCGCGAATGAGGTAGACCAACGATTGGTCGTAAAACGCCTCATCGTGATTGACGGTGAAGCAGGCCAAGGGGCGATCGCCGCGCAGCAGCGATGTCAACGTGGTAGCAAACACGCGCTCGCCGTCATAACCGACGGGAGACTCGGTATCGCCGTCACGAAAAGTAAAAAATTCTTGTTGATAGAACACGCGGCTTTCGCCGTTTTGCGTGCGCATGACAACATTTTTGGAATTTTTGACGCCCAATTCCTCCGCACGCGATTTATCCAGCCAGCAGTCAAACCAGTTAATTTCGATTACATCGGGGTAAGTCAGTTCAAGTTCGCGGGCGGTATTGTAGATATACGAACCGACCGAGCCCGCTTCATAGGCATCGGGCCGCTCGGCAAAAATGATTTCGACTTTAATCGGCTCCGTGCTTTCTTCTTCGGCGCGCTTCAGTGTGTCTGCGATCAGCGCATGTGCCGTGTCGGACACCGAGTAAAGGCGCTCGGGTGTCATATCGACATACCAGCCGAAGTGCGAAGCAAGCGTCGAAATTATGATATTGAGCAGTACCAGCGAGGCGATCAAGGCGGCGGTCAGCGAAACCGTCATGCCGCCATATCGCACACGGCGGCTGTGCATTATCGATCCTTTCATATTCGGTTCCCTTTCTCTGACGGCATCAGCCCCAGCGTCTCTTTTCGTAGACGCGGATGGTGAGGAAGAGGAACACGGCGGTCAGTGACGCATAATACAGCAAAGCCGAAAAATCAAAGATTCCGTAACTGAAATTATAATAGCGATTGAGCACCGAAATCCAGTTGATGACCGATCGGACAACATAGGACGAGATGATCTGGCGGCCGTCGGAGTCGGTGATGTTATTCACCATATTGAGCAGCACCATGGCAGCCAGTACGCCGATGGTGATAACGGCGGCCGAAAGTTGGTTTTCGGTTAGCGATGAGATGAGCGTACCGATGGCGATGAAAGCGGCTCCCAGCAGAAGAATGGCAATGAGACTCCCCACCAATTGTGCCGTAACGGGGCCGATGTGAGTGAAAGCGGTGGTATCCCCCGCGCGTTCGGTGCGTGCGATAAGGTAGATCGGAATGAAATTAACGCACGATACCAATACCGTGGATACAAACAGTGTCAACGCGGCCAGATATTTGCCGAGAACCATGCCGGTAATCGTGACAGGGGCAGTGAGCAACAACTGTTCTGTTCTTCCCTTTCGCTCCTCGGCGAACAAGCGCATAGTCAAGAGCGGAATGAGAATGATGAATGCGAAGATCATATAGGTGAAATAAGGTGCGGTGTTGTAACTTTCCGAGATCAATGTAGTATAGCATGCGAGCAGAGCGGAAAAAACGAGGAAGATACCGACATAGACATAGCCGATGGGATTGATGAAATAAGAGCGCATCTCTTTTTTGTAGATGGCAAGCATGGTGGTGGATATCCTTTCTTCTTTAATTCATACCGCGCGACGGCACACGATTCGGTGCTTCGGGCAGTTTAAGGGTAAAGTCGTATTCGGAGACGTTTGATTGCAACGAGATCGCGCACGGTTCCTTACTCGTCATCCTCATCGTCCGGATTGTGTATGAGTGCGTCGCGGGCGGCTTCCGCACGTTTTTGCTCGGCGGAGCGGAAAAGGTCATCAGCGACTGCATTTTCCAAGGCGTTGCGGGCACGATTCCGACGACCGGCAGGGCGTTTTTCTCCGGCGCGCTTGGCGGAAATGTCGGACTTATTGACGACGGTGATGAAAATATCTTCCAAACTCATTCCCAGTGCTTCCATGCCGATCAACGGCCAACCGCGTTCGGCCAGGGAGAAGAAGAGATTTTTGCGGATATCGACGCCGTATTCACTTTCAATGGTATAGGTATAAGCATCGCCGTCGCGTTCGGCCAGCACTTCGGCATAGACGATGCCGGGTTTTTCACGTAACATTGCGAGCACCTCGCGTTGCGGGCCGCAGATTTTGATATTGAAACGGCGGTTATTTTCAACGGCGCGGCTAATGTTCTCGGTCTTTTCATCTGCGACGATCTTACCTTTGTTGATGATGACGATGCGGTCGCACACTGCCTGTA
>CAZOHP010000039.1:0-14928 GCA_964579815.1 uncultured Lachnospiraceae bacterium | reverse complement strand
ATCAGCACGATTTTCGCGCCCACGTGAGCAATGACAGAAGCGGAAGCGGTATAGGTGTACGCGGAGGTAATGACTTCATCCCCCGCACCGATACCCATAACGCGCAGCGCCATTTCGGCGCAAGCGGTCTGAGAGTTCAAACACACACATTTTTCCGTGCCGATCCATTCGGCAATATTCTTTTCAAGTTGCTTTGTCCTCGGTCCGGTTGTAATCCAGCCGGAGCGCAGCGCCTCGGCAACTTCTTTTATTTCTGCCTCCGATATATCGGGAGGACTGAACGGGATCATTTTTTTGTTTTCTATCATGATATTGATACAATTTCCTTATTCGTATTTATAATGTGGATTTTCAAAAGAAATCACGTAATATGCGATTTGCATTTCTTCGCCACTCTCCCATGATTACTTACAAGTATAGCACACGGGTACAAAAATGTCAATATCGTTAAGCGGAAAAGTACAATTTACAAAGGCGCCCTTCGATCACACAAGTGAACGAAAGGCGCCTTAATGTAGCGAAGAGAACGGCTCCAAGGCCACTCATTCATGATGTATCTTTGTCAAGCAGACAAATTTATCTTTGTATCTTTCTTATTCTGAGAGAAATATCGCCGAACGATCAACAACCAAACTACGCCCACGGCGGGAAACACCGCTGCCGCAAGCATACCGACTTTCATACCGATCTGATCGGGAGTCAGCGACATTGCGGAAGCAAGCGACTGTCCCCATTCGCTCACCGCCACGGCGTCGACGACAATCCCCATCAATTGCGGCGCAACTGCCGCGCCGAAATCTCCGCCTGCCGCCATGAGCGCGTAGGCAGCGATCCCCGGGTGAGAAATGTTCTCCTCCATTAAAATCAGCGATCCCGGCCACAGCATTGCGGTACAGCAACCGGTCAACACACAGGCAAGCAGTGCCACGATTGCATTGGACACAAGGCCGGCCGCCAAATAGCAGATGACCGCACCGATCATACCAATGAACAGCACGCGCCAGATTTTTTGTCCGAACTTGGCATAAAGCGTTCGCACGCTCCCGAGCAACACGGCAAAGAGTGCCAGACCTATGATATCACCGAATTCTTTGGAAATGCCGAGCGAGATCTCCATGAAACTCGAGATCCAATTCGTCATGGTAACTTCTGCGGCACTCCCCAAAATAATGCAAACCACGCACAAAAAGAGCCCGACATTTCTTCGTTGCGCGACCTTTTGTCCCTCTTCATGCGAAACTTCAAAGGTCGGTATGGGCGAAAGGCAGAACAGGAGCGAGGCAAACAAAGGGAAAATTGCCAGCAGCATGGTCAGATACATCCACCGTTCGGTACCGAACAAGCGGAAAAATACCGTACTGACGGTAACCATAAGGACAACACCCCAGCCATAAAGTGAGTGCAGCATGCTCATATCGCGTTCGGGATGATCGGATGGAAGTGCGGCGATGGTCGGGCTGAGCAACACTTCGCTCAAGCCTGCGGCAATCGAAAACAGCACGGTCCCGGCGAGCAGTCCCGCATACGCATGTGCCGGCCACAATAAAGGAACAAGGGCGTAGACCAAAAGTCCAATCGAAGTAAACAGCGGCAAAATGCGAACCGTTAACTTGATATTGAAGTGTTTTGAAAAGAAAGAAAAAATCAGATCGATTCCCAATTGCATGCAAAAATTAACCGCCACCAGCGTGCCCAACAGTGCATAAGGGATACCGTACATTTCCCCGAACGTCACAAACAGCATAGGCGGCAGACAAAAGACGGATGACATCGCCACATAAGAGTAATAGCAGGCGATTTTGGTTCTCCGATAATTAAGCATACGGTTACCTCATTTCTCATTTCATTCAGAAGGAGAATGCGCAAGCATCCTCCTTTTGCTGAATATTCGTCGGATTATTCCCGGACGGGAGCCTCTGTCTCGGCGGCTTCCTCGGCATATTCTTCGGGCATAGCCTCAGCCTCGGCCTGCGCTTCATCCAACAAAGCGCGGATGGACAGGCTGACTTTTTGCTTCTCGTTATCAATGTCAAGGATACGCACGTCCACAACTTGACCGATCTCAAGAACATCGGCAGGCTTTGCAATACGAGTCTGCGCGATTTGCGAAATATGGATCAAGCCGTCAACGCCGTCGACAATTTCGGCAAACGCGCCGAACGGCATCAAGTTCACAATTTTAACACTGGCGATGTCGCCCACGGCGTATTGCGAGGTGAAGATGTTCCACGGGTTCGTCTCTTCGGTCTTGTAACCGAGAGAAATGCGACGCTTATCGGCATCAAAACTCTTGACATAGACGGTAATCTCATCGCCGACGGAAACGACCTCGGCAGGAGATTTGATGTGCTTCCAAGACAGTTCGGACGAATGAACCATACCGTCCACGCCGCCAAGATCTACAAATGCACCGTAAGAGGTCATGCTCTTAACAATACCGGTATAGATCTTGCCGTTTTCGATATTAGCCCAAAATTCGGCTTCCTTGGCACGGCGCTCATCGCGCAACACGGAGCGAATGGAGCCGATGGCTTTCTTGCCGGGTTTGATTTCCAAGATGCGCAGATTGACTTCTTTGCCGACCATAGCCGCCAAATCGCCGTCCTTGGGAACGCCGGTCTGCGAACCGGGAACAAAAATGCGATTGGCCTCGACCAAGACCAAAATGCCGCCTTTGACAGCCTCAACGACCTTACCGGTCAACACCTCGCGGCTTTCCGCAGCAGCCACGATATTCTGCCAATTCTTATCGGAATCCACTCTCTTTTTGGAGAGTTCGGCCACGCCCTCGATATCGCTGACGCGAATAACGAAAGCCTCGATTTCGTCGCCTTTCTTATACAGGGCCGTCAATTTTGCCGTGGGATCGTCGGTGATCTGATCCGCTTTGATGTAACCCGTCACGCTCGTGCCCAAATCCAGTTGGATTTCGGTATCGCTGACATGCTCAACAACGCCGGTAACTACGTCTCCTGTATTTAAAGTTTTGAAGGATTCCTTCAGCAGTGTTTCAAAATTTTCGATTTCGCTCATGGTTTTATATACCTCCTCTATTGTGTCGCTCGGCGTCGATGCACCGGCGACAATGCCCACGCTTCCGTAGGCTTGTTTCGGAATTTGTCGTACAAGTTCTTCCGCGTTCTCCGTCAACAGTGCTTGTGCGCCCGCTGCCCGACATACTTCGGCAAGTTTTTGGGTATTGGAACTATGCTTGCCTCCGACGACGACCATCAAATCACACACGCGCGCCATAGATTCGGCTTCGGTTTGCCGCAACTCCGTAACATTACATATTGTATCAAAAATTAAAGCGTTTGTACATACTTTTTTGAGAAATTCTTGACATTTCATCCATTCGGCCAAAAAGTAGGTCGTTTGCTCGACGACTATTGGATTTTTTTCACAAACGTCTGAAACGGTTCCGTTCTCCAATGCGGTTTTCAATTCGTCCAGCGAATGAAAGACATGACTTTCGCCGTCAAAACAACTCAGAATTCCAATCACCTCGGGGTGCTGTTTGGCGCCGAACACCCAAAGTTGCCGATGGATATTGTTATGCTCGCGCACGATATCATGAATGCGTGCAACATAAGGGCAGGTGCAATCCACATAACGAAAATGCGTATTTTGCTCACTCGCCTCATGCAGTTGCCGCTCGATCTGTCGTGGGATGCCGTGTGCACGAACAAGCACCGTCACCGGCACCTGTTCCGAGGCGGTCGCCGCAAGTTGCGGAATATCCTCGGCCTTGGCAATCTCCACGCCACATGCCGCCACGCGGGCGTTATAAGTATCGTTGTGGATTAACTCACCCAGTGTCACAATGCGCTCGCGCGGACGCCTATGGTCCAACAATTGCCGCAACGTATCTGTCGCGCGACGCACGCCAAAGCAAAATCCCGCGTGCTTGGCCACTCGGACTTTTCCGTTATCGCCCACCGCTCACATCCTCCTCATACAATGTGCAAATGCGATCATACACAATACTGGAAATACGCGCGTATTCCGCATACCGCGCCTGCGCCGCCGTTTTTTCCTCATCTGCGGAGGGATCGGAAGCCAGTTGCTCATATCGAATGGGCTCGCCGATGATCAAATGCACCCGTCGAAACAACTTCACTCGATCATTTTTGGTCTTGAGACAAACGGGCAACACTGTCACATGTGTTTTATCGCACAGCAACCCCACTCCGTTCTTGAGTTTATCCCCGGTTTCCCGCGGCGGTTTGCCGGGGCAACGCGTTCCCTGCGGAAACATACCGACGCTACTGCCGCTTTCAATCAACGCAATGCTGGTTTTAATGGCACCGACATCGCCGGTTCGATCTACGGGATAAACATTGAGTGCTTTCAACAGTCGGGCAAATCCGGGGAAACGAAACAATTCCTTTTTAGCCATAAAATGCGTCTGCTGTCGTCCGAGCGCCGCGGCCAACAGGACGGGATCAAAGGCCGAGATATGATTGCAGCAAAGCAAATAAGTCTCGTTCTCGGGTTGGCGCTCCGCATGAGAAACGCGCACTCGAAACAGTTTCAAAAAAAGTCCTGCGAGCAGACGGTGCAACACACGGTAGACGGCCGAATCGCCCATGCGTGCCCGACGCCCCCCGTTTTGCTTAGTTCTTTGTTTCATACATTTATATTCCGTTCGATGCCTTGATTTCCCACGCGTTGCTCGATGACGGCGATCACCGCATCAACCGACTGTTCGACCGTCATACCCGAATTATCCAGATGCACCGCATCGGCGGCGGGAACAGCGGGAGCGATGCTGCGACCGATGTCTTGGGCATCGCGCTCAAGCATTTCTCGCAACACATCCTCATACCTGACAGTCATTCCTTTTTCGGTCAATTCACGCGTACGGCGTTCGGCCCTCGTCTCCGCCGAAGCGGTCATAAAGATCTTGACTTCCGCATCGGGTAATATCACCGTTCCGATATCGCGCCCGTCCATAACAACACTCGTGCGGTGAGCGATATTCCGCTGTGTATCCAGCAAAAATGCCCGAACGGCCGGAATGGCGGAAACATCGGATGCTGCCATTGAGATTTCGGGACTGCGAATTTCGTCTCCCAATGTTTTTCCGTTCAGGCAAACGCGTTGCGCGCCGTTCTCATAACGCACATCCACCTCAACGGAAGAAAGCAATGCCTCGACTGCGGATGCGTCTTTTGTTGAGATACCCGCTTGTACAGCGGCATACCCGATCGTGCGATAAAGAGCCCCCGTATCAACGTAAACAATGCCCAATCGTGCGGCAAGCGCCTTGGCAACCGTGCTTTTTCCCGCCCCGCCCGGACCGTCGATCGCAATTTTCATAGTTACTTGCTCTCCTTTTCGTAAAATGCCGCGCTCTCCCCCGCCACATAGGCAGTGGAAAACGCAATTTGCAGGTTAAAACCACCCGTATAGGCGTCAACATCCAGCACCTCGCCGGCAAAATACAGCCCCGGCAAGCATTTTGACGCCATTGTTTTGGGATTAACTTCACGCACGTTGACGCCGCCCGCCGTTACAATCGCCTCGTCGATCGGACGAAATCCCGTCAAGGGCACCCGCAAACATTTGAGCGTCTTTACCAGCGCCCGGCGTTGCTCTCGCGTAATCGTATTCACCTTAGCCCGCTCGGCGATGCCGCTCTCACGAACGACAACGGGAATCAGTTTTTGCGGCAGCAAATCTCCCAACGCATTGATGAAATCCTTGTTCCGATACTTTTCAAAATCCGCCAACACACGCGCATCGATCGTTTTTTCGTCCAGCGCGGGTTTTAAGTCAATGTGCGCCTCATATTTGCCGGGTACGATATCGCGAATATGCGCCGAAGCCGACAAAACCAGCGGCCCCGTCAAGCCGAAATGCGCAAACATCATCTCACCGAATTCCTCAAATACCGTTTTGCCGTTGGCGCACGCGACAATCGTCAAGCGCACATTACGCAGAGAAAGCCCCTGCAGTTCGGAGCAAAAACTTCCTTTGGCAGTCACGGGAACCAGCGAAGGCACGAGCGATGTGACGGTATGTCCCGCCTGCTCGGCAAGCGTGTAACCGTCACCGTCCGAACCGGTCAGCGGATAGGATTTTCCCCCTGTGCAAACGATAACGGCATCGGCCTCAACCTGCCCTTCGGCCGTAACGACGCCGTGCAACGCGCCATCCCGCACCCACAACGACCTTACCCGCTCATACACCACCCGCACGCCAACGCGACGGCAAGCCTCGGACAGAGCCGCAACAACATCGGCAGCCTTGTCCGACACGGGAAAGACGCGATTTCCGCGCTCGGTTTTCAGCGGAACACCGCAACGTTCGAAAAAGATTTTGGTATCGGCAGTGGAAAAACGGTCGAGCGCCGTATAGAGAAATCGGGGGTTGGTCACCACATGGGCGAGAAACTCGTTCGTATCGCAATCGTTGGTGACATTACACCGCCCTTTGCCCGTAATACGCAACTTGCGCCCTACTTTTCCCGTGCGCTCAAACAAAACCACCGCAGCGCCGTTTTCGGCTGCCGTGAGTGCCGCCATCATGCCGGCGGCACCGCCGCCGACCACCGCCACACGGTTGACTCTTTGCGCAGACGCGGTACTATCTTGATTTGTCATAAACATCATATTCATCCCAGATCTGCTCAAGACGACGCAGTCGCTCGGTCAACTCTCCCTGCTTTTTACGCGAGATGGCAACCAGCAACGCATTGATGATGCTCAGCGGCGCAACGAGCGAATCGACAAATGCCGCCACATCGCTCTGTGCCAGCAACAACTGATCTGCCTGTGCGGCGATCGGAGCGCGCATCGAATCGGTCAAAGAGACGACATTGGCACCGGCGCGATGAGCAAATTCAACCGCAGTGATCACACGCTTGGAATAGCGCGGAAAACTGATGGCAACTAACACATCACGCTCGCCGATATCAAGCATCTGCTCAAACACCTCACTGCCCGAGGTGGAGCGAATCTGCTTGACATTGTCCGATACGCGGAGCAACCCGGCGCCCAAAAAATCCGCTAGCGAAGCAGATGAACGAACTCCCAAAATATATATATTCCGCGCGCCGATCAGCGCGTCCACCGCGCGATCAAATGCCGCACGGTCGATGGTCTCGGCCGTTTGTTTGATTTTTTCCGCATCGGCGTACAAGATCTTGTCCAACACATCGCCGTCACCGATGAGATGATTGGTAACCTCAATACGCTGAAACGAGGTCAAGCGATTGCGGATAATGGCCTGCATGGCGCGCTGAAATTCGGGGTATCCCGCAAAACCGAGTTCAATGGCAAAGCGGACGACGGTCGATTCCGATACCCCCGTAGCCTCACCCAGACGCAAGGCGGTCATATAAGCCGCTTTTTCATAGTGATCGATGATATAACTTGCAATTTGACGCTGTCCTTTGGAGAAGGATGGCATGCCCTCTTCCATTTGTCCGAGCAGATCGTTTGGCATGGCAAAGTCCTTTCTTTTTTGTTCATACTTATTTATTATAACCGTTTTTCTCAAAAAAGTCAATCGTTTTCGGGGCGTTTGATTGCATGGTTTGTAAATTTTTATAGCACCGTATTAAAATTTTTTCGTCGGCAAGGTGAGCAGTCCTCATTCCGTTTTCTTCGTTCTTCTCGGTGCCCGTTTTTTTCTCTCCGAGCCGCGCAACAGCCGTGTAATAATCAACGCCAACGCCGCGCAACTTGCCGAACAAATCCAGATCGGCAACAAGATTTCAAATGGCTCATCGGCGCCCGCTTGACTGCGCAAAGCAAGTATCGTAGAGGGAATGAGCGAAACGGAACAGGTATTGAGCACCGTCAGCGTGATCATATCGCCGGTTGCCTCCGTCGATATGGGATTGTTCTTTTGCATCTTTTCCAACGCACGCAAAGCCATGGGGGTCGCCGCATTGCCGATTCCGAGCAAATTAGCGGCTAAATTGGCGCAGACCTCCTCCATACCATCGCCGCTCGCGGCGGCATCCGGGAAAAAGAAAGCGAGCGGTCGACGAAACAGACGGGAAAACCGGCGAACCGCTCCCGCCTCTTCCAACACACGCATCACGCCACACCAAAGGCACATCGCGCCGCCCAATGTCATCGCAAGTTGCATCGCCGCCATGGCGCCGTCCAGAACCGCCGCAGCCATTGCCTCTCCCGTTCCTTCGATAATCCCAAACACAACCGCAACCAAAGCCATCACTCCGAACACTTTCCCCTGCATTTGCCCCTCCCTTGTCGTTTGTTACGCTAAATTATTTCCATTTTTTTACATAAAAGTAATTTAATTGAATCTAAAAAAGGAAATTTTAGGAAAAAAAGATATTTTTTATGGAAATTTCTTGAAAAATGGAGAAAAGTGTTGACATCCAATCTTTTACAATTTATAATAAACTTGTAAAAAGTGCATGTTAAATCCAAAAATACCAATGAATGAAAGGAGCACTATTCCATGAAATCTACAGGAGTTGTACGCAAAGTTGACGAGTTGGGGCGCATCGTTCTGCCCAAAAATTTGAGGGAGTTGATGGATATTCAAGAAAAAGATTCTCTTGAAATCTTCACCGACAGCAACCGTATCATTTTGCAAAAATATCACCCTGCCTGCGAGTTTTGCAACAACGCAGACAATGTGGTCTACTTTGGCGAAAAGCGTATCTGCCACGATTGCATCGACAAGATCAAGTCGCTTTTTTGAGCCCTGCTCTATTGTATGCCAATAACGCTCTCATCAGAACAAGGTCCCGCTTACCGTATCACAGGGTAAGCGGGACCTTGTTGCTTATGAATTATTCTCATCGGTCGGGTCGTCTTCATCCTCTCGGCCGCGCAAACGTTCGGTCAGTTCACTGTCGGCAGCATGACCCGTGTGCAAATGAAATGTCGGAAAAGCCGCCACAATACGGTGATACTTACCCCGAGTCTCGCGCAATTTCAGTTTTAACTCGTTGGTCTTATGCTTCAATTCGCCACCATCTGCCACCAAACGTACACCGGTGCGATGCGGCTCTTGCGCGCGCAATTCGTCAAGTAATTGACGTTCCTCGACGCAGTGTTTCTCATACAGTTCGCGTTCTTCGCTTCGGTGGAGACGGCAAAGCGCATCGTAATCGGCATAAAATTCTTTCTGCTCGTCCGTTTTTGCCTTGACCGCCAAAACACCGTCCGAGATCGTGTCGCCGATGCGATCCGATATTTCGTGAATTTCATCTGCCAATGTGCAGAGCAGACGAAGTCTTGCGCGGAAATGAAACACCGTTGCAAGCGTAGCAACCAGATCGACGATCAGCACCACGCCGAAGATCGCCTCCAGCACAATGACCACGATCAGCGGCAAGCGATCGACGCCGGCCATAATCAGCGGATGTACCAATCGCACGATGGCCGTTGCCGCAAAGCCCCAGATCAAAGAAAATTCAAGGCAGATATACCCTTTCAAATTGAAATGATTGGAAGAATAATCCCACCAACGTGCGTGGAATATTTTTTCCAGTAGCCATCCGGTGAAAAATTCCAGTGTCGAGGTCAACACCACCGCCCCGACAAACAAGAGCAGCAAATGATGCTCCAACGGATGCAACGCAAGCACGATGGCAAGCACGCCGATACCGTATATGGGACAGATCGGTCCGTTAAGAAAACCGCGGTTCACAAATTTTCCCGTTTTAACGGCAGCATAGGCAACCTCTGCTCCATACCCCAAAAAAGCATAAATAAAAAATATGGCAATCAGACGAATCAATGTGTTCACAAGTACCACCTTACTCTTTTACCGATGCGGCAGGCAATTTCTCCACCGTTTCAATGTCACCGAACATGTGAAACGGCGGCACGGCAGGCAACGATCGGCAATCAACTTTTTCATTTTTACGGCCGGGATGAGCAAATGTCAAGCGGTAGGACCACAGTCCAATGGGAACGCCGCGGTCGCGCGCGCCGTATTTACCGTCACCGATCAGCGGCATACCGCGCGCCGCGCACTGCGCACGAATTTGATGCGTACGGCCCGTATGCAATTGTATTTGCAAAAGTGACAGCGTTCCGTGCGGCGATTCATGCAATGTTTGCAGTACACGATAGGAGAGCCCGGCAGTTTTGCTTCCCTTGCGTCGGCACTCCACAACGATGCTTTTGCCCGTGGCATTGTCTCGGTAAAGATAATCCCACCAAACGCCCTCAAGCGCATCCGGGCAACCGTGAACGACCGCCAAATATTGCTTGGTTACCTCATGTGCCGCAATGGCAGCGGAAAGAGCGGACGCTGTGCGCTCGTTTTTGGCCAATACCATCGCACCGCCGACGCCACGGTCCAATCGGTGAACAAGTCCTACATAAGGGTTTTGGTTACTGCCTCTATCATGCAAATATTCGCGCAACAAAGCCGGCATATCCTCCCCCTCGCCACTCCGATCCGGCTGGGAAAGCACACCGACAGGCTTCTCGCAAACGATCAAATCGGCATCTTCATACAATATGCGCATCCGCGTTTTCCTCCTTGGCATTCGATTCCGCAAGGATATCGGGCAATACGCGCAGCAACCATGCCTGCGCTTCGGAGGTAAACATGAGCGTATGAGTCAAAGCGCCGGTACGCGGTGACAGGCGCGGCTTATCGTAAATGCCCATTTCTTCCGCTCGATCGGTGGCGCGTAACACACGGCGTTCGACAAAAACGCTCTCCACACGGCCCTCCGCCAATCCGGAGCGAATCAAAAAATGATTGATCTCTCGCGCGGGAATCGGTGCTTTTCCCGCCGCCGCAGCCGCGTCGGTCAGTCGTTCATAAAAATCGGGAGCGGCAATATCTTCATGAGAACACAACTCCTTTTGCTCTGCGGCAGATGGCAGGTAGACCGTCTCCGCATCCGAAGCGCGGCTGAGTTCCCGTTGCAGGCATGCCGCGACAAAGGCAAAACACCGACGCATCCGCGGCTCATCAAGCACCGAGTCCTCCGCCACCGCGCGTCCCGTCAACGGGTCACGCCCCACAGACAATGCTTGCATATAATCGCGTGCCCGCGCGAGCAACTGTTTTTCCTCTGCCATAGAATCCGCTCCCCATAGAGTTCAATATGTAGTAATCTTAACACATGCCGCATATTTTGTCAAGTACCAAGCGACAGAAAAGCGACATTGCACGTAGCATTGTCCGCATCAATCCTTGCTTAACACAATCGCACCGACACGACCGTCACGCAAGGAAAACATCAAGCACACCTCGTCACGTCGATAGAGCATTTTTTGCTCACTCTGTTCATCCGGTTCACCGAATGCAGCCGTCACGGCCTCGCTTGCGCTGCCGATACGCACCCCTGCGATATCCGCGCCGTCATCGGTATAACTGACCGAGGTCACGCCTGCCACACCGTCTGCTGGCGCAAAAACATATAAGCGCAACGAGGGATAAGCATACATACGATCCACGCCAATACCCGCGCAACTGTCGGCCTCCGTCACAGTATAGTCATCTCCCAGCGCGGCCAGCGCCTCATCCTCGGACATACCGATCGTCAACTCTGTCCCTCGGTATTCCAATGCAAGCACAGGGCGCTCTTTCTGTGTCTCGGAGTCACAGCCGATCAAGCAGCACAGCGTCGTCAAGCATACCAACAGCGCATATCGAAATTTCATGTTGCCGACTCTCCTTTCAATTGCCGATAATATTCATCCTCGCCTCGCCACGCGGCAACACGGTCGCTCGCACCTCTCGTGTCGGTCAATTCATATTTCTCGGCCAAAACATGAGCAAAATATCGTGACAACTTTTCTGCTCCGTACACATTGAGATGCAATCCGCCGTCATAGGAATCAGTCGTCATATCAAGGCCGATCGATTCAAAATCATCCAATAGGTTGTAATAATCCAATCCGTAACGTTCGGCCAAAGCGATCACCTGCGCCTCGTATTCCTCATACCACGGATAACGCCAAGAATCGGTAGGTGCCTTGACCAGCACCGGTTCCGCACCGTGTTCGCGGCACAGCGTCACGATACGGTCAAACCATGCAAGTGCCGTCTCGCCGAACGTTGAATCCGCAGGAAGCAGTTCTCCTTCATGGTTCGGTAACACCTGCGTTGCGGGTACGATCTCGGTTTTCACCAAATAGCCGCGCGAGGAGACCGGCATCGCCTCTTCGAACAGCGTTGTCACGTCGCTCCATGTCAGTTGTGACCAGCGGGCGTGATAGCGGAGCAACGGCACGGCGTAGGACAGTGCCGATTCATCCTCGGTCATAGCGGCACGTATCACTTCCCATTTGGTTTCGGAGTGCGGAAGCGCATCCAGTGCCATACGATTATACGCCTCCGACTGAGGCTCATCGTAAATGAGGCCGTAGACGCTCAGCACCACAACACGCGGCGTCGAACGCCGAAAGACTTCTTCCAACACCGCATATGAATGCCAAAGCAATTGCTGCGGCGTACCGACCACGCGGCTCTCTATGCCGCATTCCTGCCAAAGCGTCACCGGTGAAAAAGATTCATAAACTTCGCAATCTCCGACAAATACCACTTCATCTTTCGAAACATCGGCCATCACATAATCATACAGCAAAAAGGCCTCGGGATTGGCCGTTCTGTCGTGCGGCACAAGCAATGCCTGCGCTATCCCCGTCAAGAGGACGGTAAGAAACAGGCAAAACAGCACGGTGCGCGCCGCTTTGGAGTTTTTCACGACACCATCTCCTTTCAAAAACGGCTGTAGATAAAATCGGCGGCGTGGTATCCGTCACCGTATTGACCGAATACCGCGATCGCGGTGATCGCCAAAGCACACACCGCACCGCAAAGCAACGGTCGTGCAGCCACACGAGCGCGTAAGGTCGGCTTGTCCTCCCCGAGCCGGGGAGACATGTGGCCGACGGCCCACATCAGCACGATGCCGAGACCGAGCATCAACCATTCGGCGCCGTTCAAGCCGAGCGCGCTCCACCATGCGCCGTCCTGCAACCCTTGCCACGTGGCGGGCGTCAGCATGTCTTTCCAAAGCGATAATGTCACCATTGGGTTCGGATTGAGGTCAAGCGTGCGGAACAAGCCGACGGTAAGAAATGTGCCGCAGCATTGCATTGCCTGCCACACACGCGAAGCCGCCATACGGGGAAATCGGCGGGCAAGACGCGCACGAAACGGCCGCAATTCCTGCGAGAATAGCATAAACACGGCGTTCAGCAAGCCCCACAGTACAAAATTGGCACCGATCCCGTGCCAAAGCCCGGTCAATAGCCAAGTCATCAGCATGGCCACATACAGCGGGATGCGTTTGCCGATACGATTACCTTTCGTGCGGCGTACAATCCATTGCGCCGCACGACTGACCGAAAGCGGATAAAACACATAGTCGGCGAAAAATCGCCCGAGCGAACGATGCCAGCGCCGCCAATATTCCTTGAGCGAGGGTGAGGCAAACGGACGATCGAAATTTTCATAAAGTTCAATCCCCAAAATATCGGACACCCCCAGCGAAATATCCATGCCACCCGTAAAATCGGCATAGAGTTGCAAACTGTAAAGCAACAGCAGCATCACCATGCCCGTGCCGCCCAATTCGGCCCGTTGTCCGAGAATGGTACCGGTAGCCACAGCAACCGTATCTGCAATCACCGTTTTTTTGACTCCGCCCCAAAGCATACGCAACGTTCCCTCCGTTGCACGCGTTGCGTTAAACACATGTCGGGCGCTCAACTGCGGTGCAAGTTCACCGTAACGGTTGATCGGTCCTTGCCACATTTGCGGAAAATAAAAGATAAACAGCATCAAGCGCATGAAATTGCGCTCACATGCGATCTGTCCTCTCGCCACATCACACAAATAGGAAATGGCGCTCAGCGTCACGAAAGATATTCCCGGTAACAATTGCCGCGCCGAAATCCCCGGCATCGATTTGAATGCCACAGGAAACAAAAGAAGGAATATCACACCGACGAACTGCAATGCATGTACACGCCGCGTGCTTTGAAGCCGATAGCGACGACGCGTGTCTTTATCCCACGAGCCATCCGCGCGGTGTTTCGTCAGCACAGCCTCTCGCTTGGTTGACACTGCGTCCAAGAGGCGTCCCATGGTATAAGTCACGACAGTCAGCGCAAGCAATCCTCCCATGGCGCGCCATCCGGCAAACGCATAAAACACAACGCTCCCCGTCAGCAACACGGCGGGTTGCCATCTGTGCGGTAATACAAAATAGAGCGGCAACAACACCGCCAAAAAAAGCAAATATCGGGCCGACAGCAGCATGATGCTCCGCTCTCCTTTCAACTGTTTTACGGGCGCCGCTTCCCCTGCCCCGCGTTTTTCGTCACCGTGCGGAACATTCGTCTCACAATGTTTCCGTTACACATCATCCAATCGACGCACCATAGCCGCAAGAGCCGCAACCGAATTGAAATGATCGGGCACGATCTCGACTGCGGGGACGACAATATCAAAAGCAGCATTCAATTCGGTTACAAGTGTCACAATGTCCAATGAATCGAGAATACCGTCATCTACCAAGCGAGTATTGTCATCTATCGATACATCGGGATACATTTTTTTCAGTATATCAGCAATCATTTGTTCCATTTTGTTCCTCCCCCCGAGCCATGGACGCCAGTTTGCGGCGATCCGTTTTTCCGTTTTCGGTCTGCGGCATATTGGCAAGCGCACGACACACACGCGGCAACATGTAGCGCGGCAACCGGGCGCGCAGGGCGCTCATCACCGTCTCCGCAACAGCGTTTCCCGTGTAGAATAGCATCATGTCCGCGCTTTCATCATAAACGACGCAGGCAGCACGCAACACTCCCTCGCATTGCAGTGCGGCGGTTTCAATTTCCCCAAGTTCAATACGGTGTCCGCCGCGCTTGATTTGGCTGTCACATCGACCGAGAAATTCCAACTCGCCGCGCTCGTTTCGCCGCGCCATATCGCCCGTCCGATACATGCGCCGCAACG
>CAZOHP010000038.1:0-15249 GCA_964579815.1 uncultured Lachnospiraceae bacterium | reverse complement strand
ATATTTTTGACTTTCTATTTACAAATCGGAAATACGGTGTTACAATATTAGACGAATACGTAAAAATAACAAAGGAGCCGTTTTATGATCCGCTATAACGATTTCAACACAACGCCCGATCATGCCTATAACATTGCTCGCGCACTGCGCTATTGTAAGACGGTCGGCGCCGACGGTTTGGTGTTCGATCAAGGGGAGTACCATATTTATCGTGCCATGGCTGCCGAGCGGACACTTTGCATGTCCAACCACGGTGAACCTGCTCTCAAACGTGTTTGCTTTTTGTTGGAGGATATGGAAAATTTCACGCTTGACGGCGGCGGGAGCACCTTTGTCTTTGAGGACATCGTTCAACCTGCCGCATTGCTCCGCTGTTGTAATGTAACGCTGCGGAACATGGCATTTGTTTCGCATGATACCAAAAACGCTCAAGCCGAAATCGTGCGCGCCGATGGTGATAGAATGGATATTCGTTTGTATAAGGGGACGAAATATTTTATTTCGGACGGAGATTTGATGCTCGGAGAAAAAGAAAAGGATCCGCAATTTGTTTTCTACTTTGATGAATACAACGCCGACAACGGTCGCTTGATTGAGAAACATGCCGAATACGTCACGCGCACGCGGGACGGCGGTATCTTGCCGCACTTAACTTTTTCGCTATGCGAAGACGGTTGCATCCGAGTTGATGGATTACAGCGCTCGTTTACAGCGGGAAATCATGTTGTGCTTGGGACGGAATCGCGGTGCGCGGCGGGCGTATTTGCCGAGAACTGTATCAATACCGTTTTGCGTAATATCACGCTGTACAGCGGTATCGGCATGGGGCTGATCGCTCAAAACTGTGAAAACATCGAAATTGACCGTATGGCAACGCGTATTCCCAAGGGGAGACTGTTCAGCATTAATTCCGATGCCACGCATTTTGTTCATTGCACCGGATTGATCCATATTCACGATTGCTTTTTTGAGGGCCAGCACGACGATGCCATCAATGTCCACAGCATTTATCTCAAGGTTGTGTCGAAAAGCGAACACTCTGTCGTTGTTCGCTTTATGCACCCGGAATCAAGAGGAATCGAGATATTTCAGCCGGGAATGACGGCGGCTGTCATTGATCCCGAAACATTGTTTTCTCGTGGCGAGTTGCGCGTGGCAGATGTGCGCTCGCTTAATGTGGATCATATGGAAATTTCTTTTGAGGACAGTGCCGATCTTTCGATCATTCACGTCGGAGATTGTCTGCACGAGATATCCTATCGCCCTGTTGTCGTGTTTGAGCGAAATGTTCTGCAAAATAATCGCGCACGCGGCGTGGTGCTTGATGGAGGTGCCGAATATACTCTCCGCGATAATGTTTTTCGTACCCCGGGGCCGGCGGTGCGTTTCGGCGGAGAGGCATGTTATTGGTACGAAAGTTGCGGCGGCGAAACTGTACTCATCGAGGGCAACGAATTTGTCAATTGTGCATATGCCGGTTGGGGGCGAGAGGTGATAGGGGGCCGCCACTATCCGCACGAAGCGGGGCAATATATTCACAACGCATTGACTGTGCGCGATAATGTATTTCGCGATTGCGCGGCTTCGTTGGGCGATCTGTTCGGCTTTTCCGCGGTAACGTTTGTCGGCAATACCTTTGAAAATTGTTCCGCACTGCACGTGCGCTGTACGAATTGCGGCACTGTTGTATTGCAAAAAGAAATCGGTGAATGAAACGATCGTATTGCGTTACAATCAAAGCCTTATCCGCTTTGAAATATTTTGCATGCCGATATCGGATATCAAAAATCGCCGCTTTGAAAACAAAGCGGCGATTTTTTTAATATCCGTATTTTTTTCGCTTGAATACCAAAAACAATGCCGAGGTTAGCACGGCAACCAATTCGGCGGCGACGATGGAGAACCAGATACCGTCCAGTTCCCAAATGAGCGGAAGCAACAAAACGGCGGCAACTTGAAAAACAAGCGTGCGGAGGAAAGAGACGAGCGCCGAGGTCAGTCCGTCGCCAAGTGCGGTAAAGAAAGACGAGGTAAAGATCGAGAAACCGGCAAATAGGAAAGAGAATGAGAAGATGACAAATCCATGTTGCGTCATCTCCAAAAGTACGGGGTCATAGTTGGCGAACAACTTGGAGAGCGGATAGGCGAGCAGTTCGGACAGTCCCAACATGCAGATTGAGAAAACGGAAATGATTACGAAACTTTTACGCAACAGCCCGCGCAATTCCGATTGGTTGCCCGCACCGTAATGATAGCCGATGACGGGTGCGGTGCCGATCGAATAGCCGATAAACGCCGCAAGAAAGATAAGATTGACGTACATCAACACACCGTAAGCGGCAACGCCGTCCTCTCCGGCGTAATTGAGAAGTTGGAAATTGTACAGCATATTGACCAATGACATGGATACGTTACTCATCAATTCGGAGGAACCGTTGGTACAGGTTTTGAGGATGGTGCGGCCGTCCATTGCCGTCGCGCCGAGGCGCAGCAGGGAACTGTTGGGGCGGGAAAAATAAATGAGAGGAATGATGCCACCCACCGCCTGACTCAGCGCCGTTGCCAATGCGGCGCCGACCAGTCCCATCGGAATAACGGCGACCAGCAAAGCGTCAAGTACCATATTGGTGACGCCCGAGATCACGGTGATCCATAGGCCGAGTTGCGGCTTTTCCGCCGTGATGAAAAAACTTTGGAATTCCATTTGCATGATATAAAAGGGAAGCGCGAACAGAATGACACGCCCGTAGGTGACGCAATCTTCCAGCATTTGTCCTTCCACTTTCAGCAAGGTTGCCAAAGGGCGAAGAAAAACAAGGCCGAGCGCTGCGATGACGATGCCGAGAATCAGCGAAACATATACGAGCAAAGAGAATGTGCGCTGTGCTCGCTTCATATCGCCCTCGCCCATGGCTTGAGAAATAATGGCACTACCACCTGTTCCGAACATAAAACCGATGGTGCCTAAGATCATCAGAAAAGGCATGATGTAGTTGACGGCGGCAAAGGGCGTTTTCCCGACAAAATTAGAAACAAAAAAACCATCAACCACGCCGTAGACGGAAGTAAATGCCATCATGATGATGGATGGCATAGTAAAGCGCAGTAATTTTTTATAAGTAAAGTGATCGGATAATTTAATTTGATGGGTCATGGTTTATCTCCAAAATATTTTAGTGCAAAATCAGCCACGGCCGGGGTCAGAGCTTTGATCTCCCATCCCGTGGTGTTAACAATCAAATGGTATGCATCGCGTTGCCCCCACGCGCTGTCCGAAAGCATTGCCCGAGTTTCGGCGCGCGCTTTGTCCAGTGCACGGATGTTGCGCTCCATTTGCTTTTCGGTCATCTTTGTTTCTTCAACGCTTGCATGTTTCATGCAACGCGCGATTCTGGCCGATATATTGGCGCAAACAAATAAATTGAAAGGTGCATAATCGCGTAACAAAATGTCGGCGTTGCGTCCGACGATGACGCAATTTTTTCCTGCCTGCGCGATCTGCTTGATGATGCGCCGTTCCTCCAACAGCAGTGACACTTGCACATTTTGCATGGCAGCTACGGTGGCAAAGGAATGACGGTAGGTCAGAGGGATGGCCTGCCAACCGTGATGCGCGAGCGTCTGTTCGACATAGTGCTCGTCCATGTTGCGGCGCTCGGCAATTGTTGAAATGATTTGCTTGTCGTAATAGTCGTAGTTGAGCAGATCGGCCATGCGTTTTCCCAGTTCGCGGCCGCCGCTGCCGAATTCGCGGCTAATGGTGATAATGTTCATAGAGGACTCCTTTCAAACGGTAAAATTCAACGATCACGGCCGTGATCGTTGAATTTCGGTTGTTTATTTCTTAGGGAAACTGTCCTTTAATTCGACCACACGGTTGAACGTATTTTCGTTTTTAGTGTCTTTGCAGAAGTAACCGACGCGGACAAATTGGAACTTGTCGCCTGCCTGCGCTTCGGCCAGAGCGGGTTCTACCATAGCGTTGTCAACGCGTGTCAGTGAATTTTCATTCAAAAAGTCAAGATAGGTCTTACCCTCTGGCACATCGGCGGTATTTTCAATGTTAAACAGGCGATCATACAGCATCAAAGCGGTCGGTCGCGCATATTTGGCCGAAAGCCAATGAATGGTACCCTTGACCTTGCGACCGTCGGTCGGCATTCCGTTGCCCGTTTCAAGGTCGGCAGTGGCGTGAATGCACTTGATCGAACCGTCGTCGTTCTTCTCAATGCCGGCATATTTGATGATATAACCGCCCATCAACCGCACTTCACCGTCCGGTTTAAGACGGAAGAATTTGGGAGGCGGAACTTCGGCGAAGTCATCGGCGTCGATATAGATTTCGCGTGTCATGGGGACATCGCGTGTACCGAGTTCCGACTTTTGCGGATGATTGGGTAGAGCAAATACCTCTTCCTTGTCTTCCGGATAATTGTCGATGATAACCTTAACGGGAGACACAACGGCGATGCGGCGAAGCGCGTTTTCGTTGAGATCGTCGCGCACGCAGGCTTCCAGTTGACGGACATCGACCGTATGGTCCGTGTTGGTCACGCCGGCCTCGCGCACGAACGTGAAGAGGGCACCGGGCGTGTAGCCGCGGCGACGCAACCCCTTGAGTGTAGGCAAACGGGGATCATCCCAACCGTCCACATACTTCTCCTCGACGAGTTGTCGCAGATAGCGTTTGGACATGACGGTGTAAGTAATGTTCATACGCCCGAATTCCCACTGATGCGGTTTTTGCTCAAAACCGATCTTGTTCACTACCCAGTCATACAGGGGGCGGTGGTTGCGAAATTCGCTTGAGCACAGCGAATGAGTGATGCCCTCCAGCGCGTCTTGAATGGGGTGTGCAAAGTCATACATGGGGTAAACACACCATTCGTCGCCTTGGCGGTGATGATGGATGTGCTTGATGCGGTAAATGACGGGATCGCGCAGATAGGGATTATCGGATGAGGGATCGATCTTGGCGCGCAGCGTGCGTGCGCCGTCCTCAAATTCTCCCGCTCTCATGCGTTCAAACAGTTGGATGTTTTCCTCAATCGATCGGTTGCGGTAAGGAGACTCCTTGGAAGCCGCTGCTCGGTCGGTGCCCTTGTAATCCGCCAAATCATCTTTGGAAAGATCGCAAACATAAGCATCGCCCTGTCGGATCAATTGCAGCGCATATTCGTAGCATTTGCCGAAATAATCCGAACCGTAAAACACGCCGCCCGTAGGCGTGGCGCCGAGCCATTCCAAATCTTCGCGAATGGAGCGAACGAATTCATCGCTTTCCTTGGCCGGATTGGTGTCATCGTAGCGAAGATTGAATAGGCCGTGATATTTGTTGGCAACATCGGTGTTGATGCAAATGGCCTTGACCGAACCGATGTGCAGATAACCGTTTGGTTCCGGAGGAAAGCGCGTGTGGATTTTCAGTCCGGGATTGGCCGAAAGATCGGCGTCGATAATATCGTGTATAAAATTGTTGTTAATCTCTTCCATTTCCTTTTATCCCTTTACTCTGTCGATTCGTTTGATCATATCATGAATACGTGCCTCGGTGCGTATGCGGCCGAGAATGTGCATGACCGTGTAAAGATCGGGTGCGTTTTGTTTGCCTGTGACGGCAATGCGCAAAAACATGCTGATATCCGCAACGCTTCCCTTGAAGTTGGAGGGAGCGGCTTTGTAGGCTTTCATGTCGTCGGCGTAACCGAGTGAACGGGCAATGTCTTTGATTTTTTCAAACCATACGTTCATGTCATCCGTCTCATCGTAACTTTGCAAGAACATGTTCAATGCCGTGATGATGTCGGCGCGGTCATATTGCTCGCCGTATTCATTTTCGATGATGAACAATTCATCGTAGAAAAAGCCCATGTAAGGTTTGGCGTCGGCCCAGGTGGCCAAATCTTTGCGCGGCTTTTTGCCGCCGCGACCGATGGCGAAAATCTCTTGCGCATAACGCGCGTCGGTTGCCAATAAAGCGCCGAATACGGGATCAAACTGCTGTGCCCATTCGGTCACGCCCGTTGTTATCTCGGCGGCGGTCATGCGCGAGAGCACGTTTTTGGAAACGTCGTTCAATTTGTCGAAGTCAAACAGGCACCCCGAAACCGACATTTTCTTGATGCTGAAAGGAAAATCGGTGTAAGGCTTGTCAAGGTTTTGCGTGCGCCATTCTTCGTAGTTGGAATTGAGCAATGTCATCACGTATTCGCAAACCGCCTCAGGTGAATATCCCATGCGGGTGTAGTCGTTCATGTTGGCGCCCATGTCGCGCTTGGACAATTTCTTTTTGTTGCCGTTTTCGTCCAACCGCATGATCTGGGCAATGTGCATATACTTGGGCGGTTTGAAGCCGAGATAGCGGAATAGTTGCAAATGCTTAGCCAAACTCGGCAACCATTCCTCGCCGCGAATGACATGAGTCGTGCCCATGAGGTGATCATCGACCGCGTGCGCAAAGTGGTAGGTGGGAATGCCGTCCGACTTCAGCAGCACGAAATCCTCATCGTTGTCGGGAATTTCCATGTCTCCTTTGATCAAATCGGTTACCTTTACGCGCTTTTTACCGTCGCCATCCGACAAAATACGTAACACGAATGGGTCGCCGGCGCGGAGATGCGCTTCGACTTCTTCCGGCGTGATCTCGCGGCCCTTGAGCATTTCGGCGCGTCGCGTCGCGGATTGTTCTTCCCAATCGACATGTTTCAATTCTTCTTTTTTATCAATCTGCTGCAACTCCTCTAACTGTTCCTCCGTCGTGAAACAAGGGTATGCCAATCCTTGGCGTACCAGTTGCTTGGCAAAGACGTGATAGATGTGGCCGCGCAGACTTTGTTTGTAAGGGCCGTAATGACCGTAATCGGCAATTTCGCCCCGCTCGTTCAAAATGGCGCCCTCGTCAAAACGGATGCCGTAGCGGTTGAGTGTTTTGATCAGTTCTTCGGCTGCGCCGGGCACTTCACGCTTGGCATCGGTATCTTCGATACGGAGATACAGGACGCCTCCACTCAAATGTGCCAATCGCTCGGCGACCGTGGTCGGGAACAGTCCTCCGAAATGTACGAAACCGGTGGGGCTGGGGGCAAAGCGAGTGACCTTTGCTCCCTCGGGGAGTGTTCTGGGAGGATATAGGGCTTCCATGTCTGCCGGCGTCTCGGTCACGGTAGGAAAAAGTAAGTCGGCAAGTCGGTTGTGGTCCATAACTTTGGCTCCTTTGCTGAATGAAATGTTGAGATGGTAAGATCTATCCTATCAAGCCTGTCATGCGGAGAGCGTTGCCGAGTTGTGCGCTTGAGCCATGGCCGGGATAAATCGTCAGGTGCTCGGGGAGCGTTGCCAGCAGTTTCATCGATTCTGTGAGTGCATCCGGATTGCCGCCCCACAGATCACAGCGACCGTAACCGCCGTCAAACAGCGTGTCACCTGTGATGAGGTCATGCTCGCCGCATCTCAAGCAGATAGAACCGGGCGTGTGCCCCGGCGTGTGAAGAACGCGAATGCTTTTGTTGCCTAAAACGATCTCGTCGTTGTCGTGCAGCAACATATCGGCGGGCGCCCATGTGCGGTCTTGATGAAAAAAATAAGAAAACGCATTTTTGCTGCTGTTTCCGAGAAAGGAGGCGTCTGCTTCATGTATATAAGTGACGGCGCTGGGGAAAGCACGGCGCAACTCATCCAGCGTCAACATGTGATCAAAATGCCCGTGCGTCAAGACGATGCCGTCACAGAGGGCACTTTCCTCTCCCAAGGCAGACAAGATTGCCGACAGCGATACCGCAGGATCGACCACCAGCGCATGCTCACCTTCGACGATGAGATAGCAATTGGATGCAAACGATTGCGGCGCAATGGAACGAATGACCATGCATGACCTCCATTGATTGATCTCTCTTATATTCTACCACAGATCTTTGTATTTGTCTACAATAAATCAAAATAATTTAAAGAAATAAATGAAAAAGCAACGGCATTACGGCATCCGTTGCTTTTCGGTTTCGACATAGGCCAACGGCCAAGGGTAAGCGGGAAATCGTCAACGAATCTCAACGTTGACTTTTTTTCCGCTGCCTGCGGCGGCCGCCTTGATGACGGTACGGATCGCCTTGGCGATTCTCCCGTGCCGTCCGATGACCATACCCATGTCATCGGGAGCGACAGTGAGCGTCAGATCGATGCTCGAGTTGTCGACTTCCTCGGTGACAACGACACTGTCCGGGTGGTCAACGATGGCCTGGACGATACCCGTAAGGGTTTCTTTCAAATCTGCCATGATGCCCTCCGTGTCAAGGCTCAGTCAATGATACCGCTCTTCTTGAGCAGAGCGCGAACGGTGTCAGAAGGTTGAGCGCCGTTTTTGATCCACTTTTGAGCTTTTTCGGCGTCAATTTTGATCACCGGGGGCTCGGTCATGGGGTTGTAGAAGCCGATCTCTTCGATGAAACGACCGTCGCGGGGCATACGTTCATCGGCGACAACGACACGGTAACTGGGGTCTTTCTTCTTACCCGTTCTTTTCAGTCTGATCTTAACCATTGTTTTGTTCCTCCAATTGTTTTGTATAGAAAAATTTATAAAAACCCGTGAGATTTTACCCAAACGGAATTTTCATTTTGCCGAAAGGTGAACGACGCCCCATGCCGCCGCCCGAAAATTGTTTGATCATCTTGCGCATTTGCTCAAACTGTTTGAGCAGTTTGTTGACTTCCTCAACGCCGGTTCCGCTTCCTCGAGCAATGCGGATTTTGCGCGATGCGTTGATGATTTCCGGGTGTTCGCGTTCTTTTTTTGTCATGGCTCGAATCATCGCTTCGGTGTGTGCCAAAAGGTTTTCGTCGATCTTAGCGTCCTTGAGCGCTCCCGGCTTCATGCCCGGGATCATGCCCATCAGTTGTTCGAGGTTGCCCATGTTTTTGATTTGTTCCAACTGGTCGAGATAATCGTCCAGCGTAAACAGCGACTTGCGCAATTTTTGCTCAAGTTCCGCCGCTTTTTTTTCATCGTAGGCTTGCTCGGCTTTTTCGATCAGCGAAAGCACATCGCCCATTCCCAAAATGCGGCTCGCCATGCGGTCGGGGTGGAACGGTTCGATGGCGTCCATCTTTTCGCCCACGCCGATGAACTTGATGGGCTTGCCCGTGACGTGACGAATGGACAGCGCCGCACCGCCGCGCGTGTCGCCGTCCAACTTGGTCAGC
This sequence comes from uncultured Lachnospiraceae bacterium, assembly GCA_964579815.1. Lineage (GTDB taxonomy): Bacteria > Bacillota > Clostridia > Oscillospirales > CAG-272 > SIG644. The sequence continues at coordinate 6,055 of CAZOHP010000038.1, read as the reverse complement.
ACGACGCCCGTGACATCAAGTAACTCGTTGAATGTCTCGGCGACATTGACGGATTCCTGACCGATCATGGCATCAACGGTGAGCAGGATTTCGGTCGGTTCGATTTCGTTTTTGATGTCGATTAGTTCGTTCATCAGCGTTTCGTCGATCTGCAAACGGCCGGCCGTGTCCACAAATACCATGTCGTAGCCTTTTGAAACGGCGTGTTTGACGCCTTCGCGGGCGATCTTGACGGGCTTGACCTTGTCGCCCATCTGAAAGACGGGAATATCAAGTTGTTCGCCCAATACCTCAAGTTGGCGAATGGCGGCGGGGCGGTAAACGTCGCAGCCGACGAGCAACGGATGCTTGCCTTGCTTTTTATACATGTTGGCCAATTTAGCGGCGTGCGTGGTTTTGCCCGCACCCTGCAAACCGACCATCATGATGACCGTCGGCGGTTTGGACGCGATGGCTAACTTTGCCTGCGAACCGCCCATCAAAGCGATCATTTCTTCGTGAACGATTTTGACGATCTGCTGACCGGGGAGCAACGATTCCAGCACTTCCGCCCCGACGGCGCGTTCGGACACGGTCTTGATGAAATCGCGGACGACTTTATAGTTAACATCGGCCTCAAGCAGAGCCATTTTAATCTCACGCATGCCGACCTTAACGTCATCGGGCGTCAATTTTCCTTTGCTGCGTAAGCGCTTAAAGGCATTGTCCAATTTTTCGCTCAACCCTGCAAACATATGCTCCTCCTATCTTGATCTTGTATTGTATTCCTTGCGGTCAGCGGATGCAATCCACCAACGCGCGGATCTCCTGCAATATTGCGTCGGGAAGCGCGTATTCTCCCGCCAGTGATTGCAACGCTCTTGTATGCTCGCCCGTTTCGCGAAACCGGTGAGCCAGTTGTAATTTTTCTTCCAAAAACGTGAGTTCTTCTTCCGATTTTTTGATTAATTCGCGCACACCCTGCCGTGAAATTCCCAATTCCGCGGCAATTTCCGAGAGCGACAGATCATTATTGTAATAATCATCCATGACAACTCGTTTGCGTTCGGACAGAATGTCACCGTAGAAGTCCAAAAGATACGCCATGGTTAGGTCTTTTTGAAACATACGGCAGCCTCCGATCGCTGGATTGTCACGCTGTAAAGCAAAACACTTTACATATTATAGCATACCGTTTCCGCTTTGTCAAGAGAATTTCAAAAAAACACTTTACTTTTTTCTTTTTATCCGCTATAATGAAAGCAATCTCGTGTTTTGAATCGGTCAAAACCGTCCTTTTGAAAATATTTTGCGCGAAGAAGGATGCAAACGGGACGTTTTATGATATACTGTTAGGTGAAGCAACGATGAGAGGGAGGTGCCGGTTTGCGCAGTAAGCAATTGTATATCAAGAGAGCGATAGAGGCGTCTTTTCTTAAATTGCTCGACGAAATGCCGTTTGAGAAGATTACGGTTAAGAATATTGTCGATGACTGCGGCTTGACTCGCAACACCTTTTACAACTATTTTGAAGATATTTATGACATCGTCGACGGGTTGTTGCGTTCGCAGATGTGCGATCTGATTCGTCATGCCGAGGGCGAGATAGCATCGGTGTCTTCGTTCGCCCTTGCCCGAATGATACGGCCCGTGTCGCGTTTTGCCATGGAACACCCGCGAGCGGTGCGGCATCTGTTTTGCTCATCCAAACGAGAGGAACTGATGCGTTATTTTGATAAAGCGCTGGAGATGACGGCCTCGCGCTTGGTGGACAGCTTGCTCGGAGACCGACCGATTCGCGCGGAAGATCGGGCCCTCATCGTGAATGCCTGCCGTTTCGTGATGTTCGGCTTTTTCTGTCAGTGGGTTGAAAACGGTATGCAGGGGGCGGCCGAAGACGCCTTGAATGAGGTAGACGTGTTGTTTTCGCATTCCCTGCAAACGGCCATCGACTCCGCAGTTGCGCGTTCGAACGACCCTCCGAAAGAATAAAGCGGGACAGCGTGTCCCGCTTTATTCTTTTCATACCGTGTTTGATTCTCGGCGCTTTTTAATAGAAAGTGGCAACTTCGGGATCGGGACGTTCGGCTTTTTCCCAACTCAGTACATTCAGCACCGGCCCCGTGCGGCGGTAAAGTTTGTGTTCCTCAAGTGCCAGCGTGGCCGTGACGGAGATCCAATCACGGGTTTTCAGCGTAATTTCCTCGGGAAAACGGCAGACCAAACCGTGGTAGGCGATATCATCGGCGCAGCAGGTCATAACGTGACGGCCGAGCACAAGCGAATCCTTGCCCAGCGACTTGTCACGGGCGACCAGTCCCTTCACTCGCACGGTTTTGCCCGCATATTTGTCCGGTTCCTCGGCCATGTCACGGTACCAAACGGCGTAATCGTTGTCTGTAATCTCAATGACGGGAGCGTCAAGATCAAAGGGAAGAGGATCTTCGATGTCATCGTACTCCACATGTCCGTCGGGGTAATCGTAGGTGATGGCAGCGCGGCGGTTGACGGCGCGGACAATCTTGTGGATTTCGTTTTTGTCGATGTCGGCGGGGGTGCGGTTGAGTATGACCATCTCGGCGTCGTTCAATTTGTCGACCGTCAACTGGCGCATGTTGGTGTTATATGCGAGAAAAGTTTCGGCCTCGGCAAACATCATCTGCTGATAGATGCCCCAACTGTCGGGCATATTTTCATATAACTTTTGCAGCGGCCACATGCCGTTGTATTCGACGATGATGCGATCAAGCAGATGCTTGCCGGTCAATTCGGTCAGGTGCTTTTTGGTTAACCGGTCCTCGTCGTCGATGATCTCAAGGTAAACGTTTTGACCGTAGAAAAGAGATGGATCCAGTTCGGATTCTCCCTCCTCGCACAGGATGATCAATGTTTTTTCGCCGGAGTTAAAGCGCTGATCTTCCATGGACTCTTGGATCATGTGCGTTTTGCCGCCGGACAGAAATCCTGTGAACAGATAAACGGGAATCTGTGTTTGCTTTGCCATAGGATTACGCCTCCGACTCGAACAGCGCGGCGATGGCGGCCTTGTCAAGGCCGGTACCGATCACACACAGTCTGCCGGTGATGTCGGCGGCACCCGTGCGCACATCGGGTTCACCGGGTACATAGTCAAAGTGGATCCAACTGCCGTCCTCGGCCGGGACGATGCCTTTGGCGCGCAACACAATGCCGAAGTGCGTCTCGTCCAGCGCTTCCAAAATCGCGCGGATGCGTTCGGCGGTATATTTGCGTGTGGTCTCGATTCCCCAACTGGTAAACACATCATCGGCATGATGGTGGTCATGATCGTGATGGTGGTCGTGGCAGTGGCAGTCGGGATCATCGCATTCGCCGTCGTGATGATGATGGTGCTCGTGCTCCTCATCATGGTGGTGGTCGTGGCAGTGGCAATCGGGATCATCGCATTCGCCGTCGTGATGATGATGGTGCTCGTGCTCCTCGTCATGGTGGTGGTCGTGGCAGTGGCAATCGGGATCATCGCACTCACCGTCATGGTGATGGTGGTGCTCGTGCGCCATTTCCTTTAACACATCATCCAAGGTATTGCGTTGCTCTATGGCTTCCACCAATCGGCCGCCGTCAAGCGATGCCCAAGGAGTGGTAACGATTGTAGCGTGTTCGTTGTGCTCGCGGAGCAGGGCGACTGCTGCGGCCAACTTGTCTGCGGCGATCTTGTCGGTGTGACTGAGGACGATGCAACCCGCATTCGAAATTTGGTCGTTGAAAAACTCGCCGAAATTTCTCATGTACAATTTGCATTTGCCTGCATCGACAACAACGGTGGCGCTGTTTAATTCGGCCGCACCGTCTGCGGTCACATCGCGTACGGCGCGTATTACATCCGACAATTTGCCGACACCCGACGGCTCAATGAGAATGCGATCGGGGGTAAAGTCGGAGAGCACTTGCCGCAATGCACGACCGAAATCGCCGACCAGCGAGCAGCAAATGCAGCCTTGGTTCATTTCGGTAATTTGGACGCCGCATTCTTTGAGAAAACTGCTGTCGATGCCGATTTGCCCGAATTCGTTTTCGATCAATACGACTTTTTCGCCCGCGTATGCTTCGGCGAGCAATTTTTTGATCAGCGTGGTTTTCCCGGCACCGAGAAATCCGGAGAAAATATCGATTTTTGTCATGGCTTCAGAATCCTGTCCTTTCCATATTTCCGCCGCCGCACGGGCAAAGCGGGATATCTTTATTTATCAAACAATATTGTATTCTTTTTGGGCACAAATGTCAAGCCGTTGACGGACGAAATCGTTCGTTTTTCCGACAGAACCGGCAGGCTTTCCCTCAAAATAACAATTTGTTCATTATTTGTTATTTCCAAGTTCATAAAAATGTGGTTATATATTAAACAAGGTGGCAGAGTCGAAAGTGGCTTTGAGGCTTTGGCATACGGAGAGCCGACCGCGCGAGGAAGATCGCGGGGCGGTCGATGAGATCCTATGTCTGCCCGTAACGCTGTGTGCGTTCGGACGTGTCGCTCCTCGGTCGTCCGAGCGGCGGCTTGCCATGAAGCGGGCAAATGGTTGCCGAGCGCCCTTGTGTGCGCGTCGGCGTCGTTCCCATTGTTTTTTCGTATGTTTTGTGCACGTTTGAGCGGACGGTACGCTCCCGCGAAGACGTTGTTTTTGAGATTTCAGCGACACTCTTGTGTCGAGTCGGAACTGCGAGCCGAGGAGATATGGGTGTGGCGCAGCAATGTAAAAATAGCGAGCGGGTAATTGTACCGTTTTTGATGTGGGTGAATCATGCGAAGAACGCCGCAAATACCGTCGCGGTGCGCTGTCTGTTCCTTTGACCGGTAGATGAGCGCGGTGCGATGTTGTCCGAATGCGGTATTCTGTCCGAGAGAGGGGTTCCTTTTGAGGTGCGGAATGTTGCACTGCGGTTATTTGCGGTGAGTACGATCGTTTTTGTTACAAAATGAAAAAGCGCGAAACGGATGTTTCGCGCTTTTTCGCGTTAATGTCTTCGGGCAGTTTGCGCATACCACCCGTTTGACGGGTGGTTATGACTGATCTGCTTTTGAATCCGTTTTTTTCTCGAATGTTTGAATTTCTTCGCGCAATTCCGTGATACGGGCGACCGAGGCGGCGATTTTTTGATCAAGCGTAGCGGTGTCCGCATCTTCGTCGGACATGACGATCGGGGTGGAAGACTCGGCGGTCATATCGTACATGCGTGCGAATGTGAGTTTGCCCAACTTGCCGTATTCTTCGTCCAACTCGGCTTTTTTTGCCGATGTTTTGAGATGTATTGCAGCGCTCTCCGTGAGTTGCTCTGCTTTGCGATTGACTTTTTTGGCAAAACTGTCAACGGTGGTACGAATATCGTCCCATGTAGATGATGCCATCATCGATTCCTCACTTTCTATCATAATTCTCCACTCATATTATACCGTGAACGGTGCGATATGTCAACCCCCGAACAAAAACTTTTGTCCGGGAGTATGAAAAGGGAATGTGTGACTCACAATAACAGAACGAATGACAGAGAGGAGAAGCATCGGGTATGAATATGGATAAAAAAGCATATCGGCAATTGGCGGATGCGCATGCGCCTCGCTCGCCCTTGGCGTCGGATTGTTTGCACGCGTTTCTTGTCGGCGGAGCGATTTGCGCATTGGCCGAAGGGCTTGTGCGCATATACAACACGTGGTGCGGCTTGAACGAAGAAGATGCGGGGCTCGCAACCTCGGTTACGTTGGTCTTTATTGCGGCATTGTTGACCGGTCTGGCAATTTTTCCCAAAATCGCCAAATTCGCAGGGGCGGGGACACTGGTACCGATTACGGGCTTTGCCAATTCGGTTGTCTCGCCCGCAATCGACAGCCGCGCCGAGGGGATGGTGCTTGGCGTCGGTGCTAAAATTTTCACCGTTGCCGGTCCCGTGCTGCTCTACGGTACACTTGCCGGCGCCGTATACGGGGTGGTTTATTGGATCACTACGCTGTTTTAGAAAAAAGGCTTGACCGATCGGTCAAGCCTTTTGTATCAAAGAACATCAAATTTGACTTCAAAATTTTCCCCTTTGAAGTATGGATGAC
>CAZOHP010000037.1:0-15264 GCA_964579815.1 uncultured Lachnospiraceae bacterium | reverse complement strand
GAACTTGGAGGCACGTTCTGTATGGGGAAGTGTCAGCAGGGAGTATGTGTGACGGTGGACGATACGTTCCATTCCGTTACTCCGGAAAATGTAGGGGAGTTTTTTGCCAAAGAAGTTTTGGCAAGGGTATAATATATATGCTGTTTGTTCAAGTTTGTGTCGGTTCGTCTTGCCATCTCAAGGGCTCTCAAGAGATCGTTGAATTGCTGGAAAAAGCCACGCAAGAACATCATATCGACGATGAGGTTGTGCTGTCCGGAAGTTTTTGCATCGGAAAGTGCAACCGAGTCGGTGTTACCGTGCAGGTAAACGATGATATTCACGTGGGTGTGACGAGAGATAATTTCAGAGAATTTTTCCAAAAGAATATACTTGATGTGATTGAAAACGAAAGGAAGTGACGGTCATGGCGAATTGCTTGACTCTGAAAAAATCAAATTGTAAAAATTGTTATAAATGTATCCGTCACTGTCCTGTAAAGGCAATTCGTTTTTCGGGAAATCAAGCACATATTATCGGCAATGAGTGCATTTTATGCGGTCACTGTTTCGTTGTTTGTCCTCAGAATGCGAAGGAGATCGTTGACGGCACGGAAAAGGCAAGAGTGTTGCTTCAAAGCGGTGACCCCGTCGTTGTCAGCCTTGCTCCCTCGTTTATTGCCAATTACGAGGGCGTAGGAATCGAACCCATGCGCCGCGCTTTGAAAAAACTCGGTTTTTATGATGTGGAAGAGACTGCGATCGGTGCCACTATCGTTAAAAACGAATACGAACGCATGCTGGCCGAGGAGGAAAGAGACATTATTATCACCTCTTGCTGTCATTCGGTCAATTTATTGATTCAAAAATATTTTCCGAGCGCCCTGGAGTACCTTGCAGACGTGATGTCTCCGATGCAGGCGCATTGCGCGGATATCAAAAAAAGAATGCCGCAGGCGAAGACGGTGTTTATCGGTCCGTGCGTTGCCAAAAAGGATGAAGCGGAGTATTATGAGGGGATCGTCGATGCCGTTCTCACTTTCGAAGAACTTACAAACTGGCTGAAATCCGAGCATATCGAACTTGCCCCGGAAACCGATCATTGCGCGGAGAGTCGTGCGCGCTTCTTCCCGACAACGGGCGGAATACTCAAGACGATGGCGCAAAATGCACCGGGGTATACCTACATTGCTCTTGACGGTGTTGAAAATTGCATTTCCGCGCTCAAGGATATCGAAAGCGGGAAAATACATAAATGTTTCATTGAAATGTCCGCATGCGTCGGCAGTTGCATCGGCGGTCCCGTGATGGAAAAATATCACAATACCGCTCCTGTGAAAGATTTTATTACGGTTGCCGATTACGCCGGAGAGCGTGATTTTGAGGTGGAACAGCCTGCTCCGATGGAGATTAAAAAGCATTTTACCATGATTGAGCATAGGCTTTTGCAACCATCCGAAAATGAGATTGTGACTGTCCTGCGCCAAATGGGAAAATTCAAGCCGTCCGATGAGTTGAATTGCGGTTCTTGCGGATATAATTCCTGCCGTGAAAAAGCGATTGCCATTATTCAAGGAAAGGCCGAAATTTCCATGTGCTTGCCTTTTCTCAAGGATAAAGCCGAGAGTTTTTCGGATACCATTGTAAAGAACACTCCTAACGGACTGATCGTTTTGAACGAAAATCTTGAGGTTCAGCAGATCAATAATGCCGCTCGCAAGATTATGAATATTCGTGCGGCTTCCGATGTGCTGGGCGAGCCGGTCGTTCGTATTTTGGATCCTACGGTATTTGTGCGGGTCAAAGACAGCGGAAAAACCGTTCGCGATCAACGCACTTATCTTGCCGAATACAAAAAATATGTGGAGCAGACTGTCGTTTATGACCCGGATTCCCGTATGTTGATCGGTATTATGCGTGACATTACCGATGAGGAAGCAGATAGAGAGAAAAAAGCCAGAATCAATAAGAAAACAGTTGAGGTCGCAGATACTGTCGTTGAAAAGCAAATGAGAATCGTTCAAGAGATTGCATCTTTGCTCGGTGAGACGGCGGCGGAGACAAAGATTGCTTTGACTAAGTTAAAGGAGTCCATCGACGATGAATGATTTGTGCGCGGATATCGGATATAAAAGCATCAATCATGCCGGCGAGGAACTTTGCGGCGACCATGTGGATGTCGTAGAAGAAAATGAGAATTCTACCGTTATCGTGCTGGCGGATGGTCTTGGTTCCGGTGTTAAGGCAAGTATTTTGTCAACCCTCACCTCCAAGATTATTTCAACGATGATGGCGGCTGGGCTTCCCATTGAGGAGTGTGTGTCCACGATTGCCGCGACCTTGCCGGTATGCTCGGTGCGGGGCGTGGCCTATTCCACGTTTACGATTATTCATTTGATGAATAACGAAATAGCGGAGATCATTCAATACGATAATCCGCATGTGATCGTGATTAGGGATGATCAGCTTTATGATTATCCAAAGACCGAAATGAATATCGGCGGTAAAAAAATATATAAGTCCACCATTGCGTTGAGGGAAGACGATGTGTTTATTGCCATGAGCGACGGGTGTCCTCATGCCGGCATGGGCGGAAAATATAATTTCGGCTGGAAACATGAAGATATTGCGGAGTATATGTTGGCGCTCGTTGCCGGAGGTTATACGGCAAAAAATCTATCCACCATGCTTGTGGACGAGTGTGATGATCTGTACGGTCACAAGCCGGGAGACGATACCACCGCATGTGTTGTAAAAATTCGCAAAAGAGAACCGATGAACATTTTATTCGGCCCGCCTTCCAATCGTGATGACGCCAATCGCATGATGGCGCTGTTTTTCTCAAAAGAAGGGAAGCATATTGTTTGCGGCGGAACAACTTCGTCAATCGCAGCAAAATATCTGGGCAAGCCCGTTCAAGCCAGTTTGAATTTTGAGAGAGGCGATGTGCCTCCCATTGCCTATATTGAGGGAGTAGATCTTGTTACCGAAGGCGTGATCACAATGAACAAGGTGATCCAGTATGCAAAGGATTATCTCGGCGAGAACGCTCTTTATGAGGAATGGAATTTCAAAAAAGACGGCGCTTCTCTTATCAGTCGACTTTTGTTTGAGGAAGCAACGGATATCAATTTCTATGTAGGACGAGCAGTCAATCCCGCCCATCAAAATCCGGATCTTCCCATCAACTTCAATATCAAAATGAATTTGGTCGAGGAATTGTCCGTTTGCCTGAAAAAAATGGGTAAGCGCATCAAGGTCAGTTATTTTTAAGGAGATGTAATATGCGTAAGTTTGATACCAAAGTGCAACATTTGAAATATAAAGTATTACGTGAAGTGGCGCGTCTCGCATGGGAAGATAAACTTCTGGAACATATGATGGATATTCCCCAAAAATTGGTCCCCGGAAATGAACCGACGATGCGGTGCTGCGTATACAAAGAAAGAGCGATACTCGGAGAGCGTGTAAAACTTGCGCTGGGAGGGGACAAAAATAATCCCAACGTGATCGAAGTTATTGAAATTGCATGCGACGAGTGCCCGGTAGGCGGATTTGAGGTGACAAACGCGTGCCGCGGATGTCTCGCACACCGTTCTGAAGATGTATGTAAATTCGGAGCGCTCTCTTTCGATCACAACCATGTGGCACATATTGATAAATCTAAGTGCAAAGAATGCGGCGCATGTGCCAAGGTTTGCCCCTATACCGCTATTGTAAGCCGCAAGCGTCCCTGCCAAAATGCTTGCAAGGTAAAAGCAATCTCCATGAATGATGAAAAAGCTGCAACTATTGATAATTCCAAGTGCATACAGTGCGGCGCTTGTGTATATCAGTGTCCTTTCGGCGCGATCATGGACAAGTCTTATATGGTCAATGCGATTGATATACTTAAAAAGAACGAGAGCAGTGCGCACGGCGGAAATTATAAAGTTTATGCCATTGTCGCTCCCTCCATTTCAAGCCAATTTTCTTATGCAAAACTCGGCCAAGTGGTCACGGGCTTGAAAAAACTCGGCTTTCACGACGTGATTGAGGCGGCACTCGGCGCGGATATGGTTGCCATGGCAGAGGCAAAAGAACTTTCCGAAAAGGGAGTTTTGACCAGTTCTTGTTGCCCTGCCTTTGTGCAGTATATCAAATCGACATTCCCGAATCTCGTAGAGCATATCTCACACAATCTCTCCCCCATGGCGGTTCTGGCAAAATATATTAAGGATACCACTCCCAACGCCAAGGTGATTTTTATAGGCCCCTGTACGGCCAAAAAAGCCGAGGCTCAACTGGAGGAAGTTAAACCTTATGTGGATACCGTTTTGACCTTTGAAGAACTTCAAGCGCTGTTTGACAGCCGCGAGATCGATATTGCATCGTTGGAAGAGGGTGTTCTTGATAACGCTTCTTACTTTGGACGTATTTTCGCTCGTAGCGGAGGTTTGTCCGACGCGGCAACGCAAGCGATGAAAGAACAGAATATTGACTTTGAAATCAAGCCGGTCGTATGCGATGGAATCGAAGCCTGCCGCATGGCTCTTCTTAAACTGAATAAGGGTGTCCTTGACGGGAATTTTATTGAGGGAATGGCGTGTATCGGCGGTTGTATCGGCGGAGCGGGGTGTCTCACTCACGGAGAAAAAAGTAAGGCCGATGTGGACAGATACGGCCGCGAGGCACTTGAAAAAAAGATTGGCGACGCCATATCGATATTAAAGTAAGATGATATTTCAAAGGGCTTGCCGTCTTTTCAACGGTAAGCCCTATCGTTGCAGTAATGAAAAAATAATAAAATACCGGAAAAGCGGGAACTTTTAGCTCAACCATTACGTCTAACAGAAGAGAACATACGGAACGGAGGAAGATTGCTCATGAAAGGAAAACAGCGTTGCAAAATTCTCAAGGAGATCCGACAGAAAATTGCCGATGCCAACGATATTGCTTATGTTACCTCGGAATGCCGACACAAGGGCGATTGCCTTGGTACTTGTCCCAAATGTGAGGCCGAGTTGCAGTACCTCGAACGAGAATTGGAAAAGCGGAAGAAACTCGGCAAAACGGTTGTCATTGTCGGGCTTTCCGCCGTTATAGCCACGACGGCGGTCGGTTGTGATGATTGGTTCGCGGAAACAGGAGGCGATCCGTTGTCGCCGAACGATCCTGTCAAAGAATTTGATGGGGATATGGTTGCGCCCGGAGGAATAATTCCGGTTGATGAATACGACTGCGAGGTCGATGAAGTTCAAAATCTGACGTCGGATGAACTCAAGGATCTCCTAACCGCCGACAATATCACGCGCGAGGGGCTTTATTCCGGCAAGGGGTGGGCAGAGTTGCTGATATCCGAGGATGATAACGGCAATGATACCTATTGGTGTCCCATTGATGGCTATGATACCATGACGGTCATATATGATAGCGAGGGATATATCGTCGACGTACAATTTCACGCGGAAAAACGGATTGACGAAAATGGCGCAATCATTTTGCCGGGGAATCGTTTGTCGTGATCGCAAAATTTATCGGCATTCGTCGCCACCGACTGACTACAGACGGCGCCGGCGTGACAACGCTGGCTGCATTCTGGGGCTGCCCGTTGCGCTGCCGGTATTGCCTCAATCCACAGTGTATGGACACAAATTTCAGTGGAGAGTGGTTTACGCCCGAGACATTGTATCGTCGCGTTAAAATCGACGATCTTTATTTTCGTGCCAGCGGCGGAGGTGTCACTTTTGGCGGAGGCGAGCCGCTTTTGTACGTTCTTTTTTTGCAACAATTTCGCGCCTTGTGTGATGACGGATGGCAGTTGTGTGCCGAGACCTCATTGAATGTTCCTTCTTCATCGGTCAAAGTTGCCGCTGACATCTTTGACAATTTTATCGTTGATATCAAAGATGTCAATTCCGATATCTACTGCCGTTATACCACACAAGACAATGCGCGCGTAATGCAAAATTTGCGGTGGCTGATCGGTGCAATCGGCGCCGACCGAGTGCTTGTTCGGTTACCGTTGATTCCCGGTTTTAACACCGAGAAGGACCGTGCAAACAGCCGAGCGTTGTTGCGTGATATGGGAGTGTCGCGATTTGACGAATTTGAATATATCATCCGATGACCTTTACGACCTATTATATGATAAAAAGGGCGGGGGGAACGCAACATGTTCGTTGCGTTCCCCCCGCCTTGGGATTACGGATGATGCCGAATCTTTGAGCGAAAATTCTAAAAATGTGCAATAACGAATCTGTCGTCAAACTCGTCTGTCATCCAACAGAACCATAATTATTTGTAGTATTTTTTCAATACTTCCATTGCCTTGTCGTGGTTAGACTCAAGAGCATCCTCGGTGGCGTCGAAGTAGCCGACATAATTGTTGACAGCCGCACCGCCGTTAGCGGTCTTGTAGAACTCGGTACCATCGGGGTTCGTCATGCCCATAGCCACGAAAGACGAAGCGGGAACCTGACCGCCCTGTGCGATCTCGTCGCAGACATATTGACGGTTGATCAGCAAGCCGATGGCGTTACGGATCTCAGCCTGAGCCTTTTCGGCCTCAACGCCGGTCAACTTGCTGTCCTTGGGCAGAATGTTCTCGTTGATATTCCAGCAGAGATAGTAGGTGCCGATTTGGCCGGCGACGAAGAACTCGGTGGGATAATCGGTCTTCAATGTTGCAATCTCGGCGACAGGAACGCTGTCGATCAACTGCCATGCACCGTTTTTGAAGTTAGCCAGCATGTTGTTGGCATCATCGGACAGATGGCATTTGATGGTATCCATGGTGATGTTCGCTGCATCGTAATAATTTTCGTTCTTGGTCAGCGTGATTACGCTGTCATGTTCCCAACTGCTCATCGTGTAAGGACCGTTGCAAACATAAGTTGTGGGACTGATTGCCCACGACTCGTTAGCGACAGTAGCCTCATGAACGGGGTAGTAGGTGGGGAATGCCAGCAATTCGTTCCAGTAATCAACGCGGTTGGACAACGTAACTTTCAAGGTCTTGGCGTCAACGGCCTCAACTGCCAAATCACCGGTGTCATAACCCTTGACGATCTCAAACATATAGCCGTAGTCAGCGCCCAATTCGGCGTCTGCGGCACGCTTCCAAGCAAACTCAAAGTCGGTAGCGGTGAGGTCATCGCCATTGCTCCACTTCAAGCCGTCTCTCAGCGTATAGGTGTAAGTGACCGTGCCGTCATCATTGATGACGCCTTCGGGAAGTTCGGTTGCGCAGTCAGCGGTGATGGTGAGGTTACCGTTCTCATCTTGCGACCACTTAGCAAGACCGGAGAACAGGTGAGCCAGCATGGTAGCGCCGTCAACGGCACTGTTCAATGCGGGATCCAGCGTGTCGGGCTCGGAAGCCAAGCACACATCGATGGTGTTGGTGGTGCTCCCCTCAATGGTGGAGTACATAAAGTACTTGTAGCCCAGAGGATTGGAGTAGAAGCCCTTCACACTGTCATCGAGCATATACAAATCGGTATAGAAGAAGATAGGAACGATACAACCGGTTGCCATGAGCATATCTTCGGCAATGTGCATCATTGCATAGCGGTTTTCGGCGTTGGTGCAACTCTTAATGGTGCTGATGAGCACATCATAGGTTTGAGCCCATGTGCCGTTCTCGACTTTGATATCATAACCGTAAGCGGTCAAATCCAAATCGTACATAGCAAGGTTGGCATGTGCGCCTTTACCGAACTGAACGTCATTGTTACCGGAAATGGTTGTCCACATATCCAGGAAACAAATGGGATCATTGTAATCTGCCAACCAACCGTTACGAGCGATGGAATAGTCACCGTTCTTACGGGTGTTCAAGAAAGTGTTCCACTCTTGAACTTCCAACTTAAGGTTGACGCCGACACCGGAAAGAGCGGCTTGGACATACTCGCCGATAGCTTTGTGCATATCGTCATCATTGTAAAGATACGTGAGCGTAGGGAAATTTTCGAACTTGCCATCGTCTTTTCTGACGGTGCAGGAAACGACGGATACAAGCATCAGACAAGCAAGAAGAAGTGCAAAAAACTTTTTCATTGTCTTTTTTTCCTTTCGATTATTAAATTGTGTTTATTTTCAATATTGCGCCGCAAGTATTGCACACCTTGCGATGCAAATAATGAACGGTGTGTTGTGTGTTTGCAAATTACCGATCAATCCGCTTTGTCAATATGATGGCAGGCAACGAAATGGCCCTTTGAGACTTCACGGAATTCTGGCATCTCGGCCGCACACTGCTCGGTCGCATAGGGACAACGTGTGCGGAAAGGACAACCGGAGGGGGCATTGAGCGGGCTGGGAATATCGCCGCCCAGCGCAATGCGCTGATTTGCTCTTGCGATTTTGGGATCCGGAACAGGAACGGCCGACATCAGCGCCTTGGAATAAGGGTGAAGCGGATGACTGTAAATTTCGTTGGCATCGGCCAACTCGACCATCTTGCCCAAATACATCACCGCGATGCGGTCACTGATATGACGAACGACCAGCAGATCATGTGCGATAAACAGATAAGAAAGTCCCATCCGGTCCTGCAACTCGTCAAACATGTTAATGACCTGCGCTTGAATGGATACGTCAAGTGCGGAAACGGGCTCATCGCAAACAATAAAATCCGGGTCAATGGCAAGGGCTCTTGCTATTCCTATTCTTTGCCGCTGACCGCCTGAAAATTCATGGGCATAACGAGCCGCATGCTCACTGTTGAGGCCGACGTGCTCCATCAATTCGAGAATTTTTTGCTGTCGTTCCTGCTTGTTGGCATACAACTTGTGGATGTCCAGCGGTTCGCCGATAATATCCGAAACCGTCATGCGGGGATTGAGCGAAGAATAGGGATCCTGGAAGACCATCGTGGCCTTTTTGCGGAATTCGTTGATATCGTGACGTGTAACGACTTGATTTCCTTTGTAATAGATTTCGCCCGCCGTGGGTTTGTAAAGATGGAGCAACGTGCGCCCGACTGTTGTTTTACCGCAACCGGATTCGCCGACCAGCCCCAATGTCTCGCCTTTTCTGATGGAGAACGAGACACCGTCAACGGCCTTGAGCGGTTTGGTCTGAAACATCCCCATATTGATATTGAAATATTGCTTAAGACCTTTGACTTCAATCAGCGGCGTTTCCTCGCTCGGGGT
The DNA here is from genome assembly GCA_964579815.1 of uncultured Lachnospiraceae bacterium. Taxonomy (GTDB): domain Bacteria; phylum Bacillota; class Clostridia; order Oscillospirales; family CAG-272; genus SIG644. The sequence continues at coordinate 6,146 of CAZOHP010000037.1, read as the reverse complement.
ATTTACCGCGTCTTGAACGGATATTTTTTCCAACATCTCACCCATTGCCTTTTCCCCCCTCCGCGATATTTGCCGAATCGTTTGTCTCGCCGCCGTCTTTTGTCATGGTGATCGACCCATCTTCAACCCCTTGCTTGACATTCATCCAGCATTTGGCGTAATGATTGTCGTTGATGACCATGTTTTCGGGGCATTCGCGCAAGCAGATTTTCATTGCCGCATCGCAACGAGGAGCGAACGGGCAACCTGCGGGCATGTTGAGCAGATCGATGGGAGTACCCGAGATGGGTTGCAGTTTTTCTTCTCCGCCCTTAACGGTCGGGATAGAACGCATCAAGCCCTTGGTATATTCATGACAGGGATTGTAGAAGATTTCATCTGCCGTCCCCTGCTCGCATATGGAACCGGCATACATGACGATCACATCATCGCACATTTGGGCAACAACGCCAAGGTCATGTGTGATCATGATGATGGCCATTCCAAGTTCTTTTTGAAGAGAATTCATCAGTTCCAAAATTTGTGCTTGAATGGTCACATCAAGTGCTGTGGTAGGCTCGTCGGCAATGAGAATATCCGGCTCGCAAGCCAATGCCATGGCAATGACGATGCGCTGACGCATGCCGCCCGAAAATTCAAACGGATACTGCTTCATGCGCTTTTCGGGTTCGTTGATGTTCACAAGCCGGAGCATTTCGATCGCGCGTGCTTTGGCCTGCGCTCTGTTACGATCGGTGTGGAGCATGATCGCTTCCATCAACTGGTGACCGATCGTGTAAGTGGGGTTGAGTGAGGTCATAGGATCTTGGAAAATGATGGAAATTTTATTGCCGCGAACCGTTTTCATGACTTTTTCGCCGGCTCCGACCAATTCCTGCCCGTCCAGCAAGATGGAAGACCCCTCTTTGATCTGAGCGGTGGGGGCCAGAATCTGCATGATCGAATAGGCGGTGACGGACTTGCCCGAACCGGACTCGCCGACAATTCCGAGTACCTTGCCTCTTTCCAAATTGAATGAAACGCCGTTGACTGCCTTGACCTCACCTGCATCGGTGAAGAAAGACGTGCGCAAATTTTTTACTTCCAGTAAAGCCATAGTGCATCTACCTCTCTTAACCGTTCAATTTGGGGTCGAATGCATCGCGCAAGCCGTCACCGAACAGGTTCAAAGACAGAACGATGAGCGAAATGACGACGGCGGGGATGATCAGACGGTGGGGATAAGACGAAAGCCCGTTCAGCGCGTCCGAGGCCAGCGATCCCAACGAGGGCATCGGCGCATTGACACCGAGTCCCAAGAAAGACAGATAACTTTCGGTAAAGATGGCGCTGGGGATCTGCAGGGCAGCGGAAATGATAATGACGCTGATGCAGTTGGGCATTAAGTGCTTGGTAATGATCCATCGACCGTGAGCGCCGGACGCTTTGGCAGACAGGACATATTCTTGCTCGCGCAGCGAAAGGATCTGCCCGCGGATTAAACGCGACATTGAGACCCAGTACAACAGCCCGAATACAATAAACAAACTGATAATATTGCTTCCTATTTTTTCCAGCGCTGTTCCTTCCAACGCATCGCCTAAAACCAATTTCAGCACGGAAGCGAGCAAAATAACCATCAGCATGTCGGGCAACGAATAAATGATGTCAACGATTCGCATGATAATTAAATCGACCAAACCGCCGAAATAACCCGCAATGGAACCAACCAACATACCGATGATCAATACGATGATGGAAGCGAACAGACCGACGGCAAGGGATACGCGCATGCCGTAGATCACACGGATGAAATAATCGCGGCCGTGCGAATCGGTGCCGAATAGGTGAGGGAATACACTCTCGCCGTTCTCAATGCGCGCCAGTTCGGTCTCGCCGTATTCCATGGGGGCCAAATTGTTGTAGGATTTATCCATGGAACCGTATTTGCCTTGCCCCAGCATCTCCTCGTAGCCGTAAGGCCAAACCATGGGAATAATGATGCAAGCAAGAACCAAAAAAACGATCACAAAAAAACTGATAACGGCAATGGGATTTTTCATCAAGCGCTTGACGCCGTCTTTGAAAAAAGTCGACGAGGGACGCATCTGCACCATATATTCCTTTTCCGCATCGGTGGCAGGCAAGAAAGCATCCACATCAATGTGCATGCTGAAAGGTTTCTTTTTCATCTTCATCTTTCTCCTTCGTTATTCCAGCGTGATGCGAGGATCGACCACTTTATAGAGAATATCGCCGATCAAGTTCATAATGACGATCAATGCCGCGAGCACAATGGTTGTCCCCATGAGTAACGGGTAGTCGCGATCGGTAATACTGCCGACGAACGCGCGACCGATGCCGGGCACGGCAAATATTTTTTCCACGACTAGGGAGCCGGTTACAATATAGGCCAGCATGGGGCCGAAATAGGTGATAACGGGAATGAGCGAATTCTTCAGAGCATGTCCGAAAATAATTTTGACGCCGGATACGCCCTTGGCCTTGGCGGTGCGAATATAGTCTTGACCGAGCACATCCAGCATGGAGGAGCGAGTCAAACGAGTAATATAAGCCGTGGGGTACAGCGCAAGCGTGATGATCGGTAAGATCAATCCTTGAGGCGTTTCGCCGTTGGCCGGCACGACAGCCAGTGACACCGCGAATACCAATAGTAGTATAGACCCCATAATGAAAGAGGGCATGGAAACGAACGCGGTGGTGATGACCATGATCACGCGGTCAAGTAATTTGTTGCGGCGCAAGGCAGCTAAAGCGCCGAGTACAACACCGACGATCAGCGCCGAAAACGCGGCGATCAGACCGAGTTTTGCGGAGGTCTTCATACCGTCGCCGATGATGTCAATGACATCGCGGCCGCGTTGCTTGATGGACGGACCGAAGTCAAACTTGGTTACAATGTCCTTGAGGTAGGTCACATATTGCTCAAAGAGCGGTTTGTCAAGGCCGTATTTTGCCTCCAGTGCCGCTTTTGCTTCGGCTGTAATTGCTTTTTCTCCCAAAAACGGGCCGCCCGGGACGGCGTGCATGACGAAAAAGGTTACCGTGATTACGACCCAGATCGTCAAGATAGCAAGCAACAGGCGCTTGACTATATAAAGCATTGTTTTGGAACTCATGGTGTATTATTCCTTTCTTCCATCTACCGTACTTATGCGATGTCGCTGTGCGGCGCGTTTCGCGACAAGTCCGACGATGGCAGACAAGCGGAATACCGTACACATAGACATAAACAGCCAATTATAGCATGGCCTCTAAAAATTATATCATGAATTTGCGATTCTGTCAAGCGCATATCAACTATATTTTATTTATCTGATTTAGATTTCATAGATATTTTCACCAAACGAAAAATCAGCGGCGTCAATCGTCGCTGATTTTTCGGTATATTTTCTCCGCACGTTCCGCAATGGCGCGTCGCTCTTGCTCCGAACAGGTGTGCAACCGTTTGCAAACGGGCTTTCCCCACACGGAGAACAGGCGCGGTCCCCACCATTCGCATTCTTCCGTGGGGGCGAATACACCGCGCAGAATAGACAGGCAGGCCGTACGCGGACGCATGAAAATGATCTTCATGGGGCGCTTGATGATCGCGAACAGCCATGGCGGATAATGTGCGGTGATGCCGGTGAAACTGATACCGGGGTGCGTCACGGAAAGTATTGCGCGGGTTTCATCGCGAAACAGCGCCATCATAGAAAACATCAAATAGCGCTTGGCGTTGCCGTAAATGAGCGAGGCGCGCTTGCGCGTTGAAAAATCGATATCATTCGCATCGCTCTTGGCATAAGTGTGTGCAATACTTCCTACCGCCACCACATGCCCCCCGCATGCGCGAAGATGCGGCAGTAATCGACGGGTCATGTAGTAAGGCGAGACAAAATTGATTTGGAACACATTATCGTAGCCCGTGTCGCACTTACGATGCGGAATGCTGTATGCACCGGCGTTGTGGATGAGCACATCGAGTTGCATCGTCTCAAGCACCTTGCACGCCGCTTTGACCGATTCGAGGTCTTCCAGATCCAGCGGGATCTGCCGAATGGCGGCCTGCGGATGTTCGGAGAGCAGGGCGGTGCGCAGGGCGTTGGATTTTTCACAATTACGATCCAGCAGTACGAGAGATGCTCCCAATAGGAGTAAATAGCGACATAGCGCGCTGCCCAAACCGCCCGTTGCCCCGGTGATGGCTACAGAGCGACCATCCAAACGCTCGGTATTGTTCTTGAGCCAAGAATCGATATTCATTTCGTACCTCCCGTGCCGTTGTCGAGGCCATTATAGCATGCGCTTGTTGCTTTGTCAAGCGCAAAAATGTTTGACAATCGTACAGGGCGGTGCTATAATAGAATGGAGATAAACGAAAGGGGCACGCAAATATGCAAACAACGCTCAAAAAAGCAGATATTCTTGTCATTCTGTTCATATTGTGTGTCGCACTTTTTCTTTTTATATCATTGCTGACATTGCCGAAAAGTACGCGCACGGATCATCTGCTTGTTGTGTCTTTTTCGGACGGCAGGGAAGAACTATATGCCATGGAGAATGATACGGAGTTGGCACTTGCCAACAACGGTCACACGTTGACCGTTGCCATTGAGAGCGGCAGTGTGCGTGTTGTCGAGAGCAGTTGTCCCGATGGCATCTGTCGTTCTTATGCCATTTCGCGCAGTGGAGAGACCTTGGTATGCGCTCCTGCCGGCATTGCGCTGGTGATTCGAGAAAAGGGGGGCGAGGTTGATGCCGTCATCGGTTAAGCGGTTGGTCACCCGCCGCCTTTGCGTGGACGCACTGTTGCTTGGTACGGCGTTCATGTTGTCTTATCTGGAGGCCCTGCTTCCGTTGCAAGCGTTTCTTCCACTACCGGGATTTCGGCTGGGGCTTTCGCAACTGGTCATTACGCTGACATTTTTTTGCGTCGGACGCGCCGATGCCGCCGCCGTTTCGGCCATCCGCGTGCTTGCCATGGGATTGCTGTTCGGCAACGCGAGTTCGCTTTTTTTCTCGTTGTGCGGTTCGCTGCTGGCCTATGTCGGGCTGTGGCTCGGTTACGTTCTGCTCCGATCTCGTTGCAGTTACATAGGCCTTGGCGTTTTGTGCGCCGCGTTACATAATTTGGGGCAACTTTTGGCCGCCGCGCTTTTGTACGGTAGCGGCGTGTTCTTAGGATACCTGCCTGCCATGCTCTTTTCCGCCGTGTTGTTCGGCGGCATCGGAGGCCGACTGCTTAACACGTTGCTCCCGCGTATCAAAGGAGGATTGAAATTGTGAAGCGACCGATCCGATTCCTGTTTGTTTTGCCGATGATACTTCCGATACTTCTGCTTACGGCCTGCGTACCGGACGCCGTCGAAGACGTATTTTGGCATATGGACACAGCCGTTACGGTGCGATTGTACGGCGATGGCACAGAGATCAAAACCGTTTTGCAAAACTGCGACGAATTGCTGGCGCGATTGGATACGGGGTTGTCTGTGAATAACGCGCAGAGTCCCATTGCCCGTTTCAATGCTTCGGCCGACGGGAGTGATGTATCGATGCCCGAGGACACCTTGACTCTCATTGCCCGCGCATTGGAACTCAGTGCCGCTACCGCCGGGACGTTTGATATTACCACCGCCGCCCTGTCGATTCTTTGGCAAGACTGCGAGGACGACGGTTCATTGCCGACCGCACGGCAATTGACCGACGCGCTCGCTTTGGTTGGCAGTGAGCACTTGATACTTTCAAATGACGGATTGGCCAAAGATGTCTCCGATGTGCGTATTGATCTCGGCGGTATCGGTAAAGGATATGCGACTGACCGACTGCTGGACTACCTTGACCGAGAGGATGGCGTGTCCGCCGCGCTTGTTTCATTTGGCAGCAATGTTGCCGTGATCGGCGCGAAGCCCGACGGCGAACCTTGGAAAATTGCCGTTCGTAACCCCAACGGGGCCGGCTTTCTCGGCTATATCTATCTGTCCGAGGGAGAAGTCCTGTCCGTTTCCGGCGATTACGAACGTTATTTCACCATTGACGGCGTTTCATACAGCCATATTCTTGACCCCGCCACCGGTTACCCTCCCGAAAACGGACTGCGAAGTGTTGCGGTGCTCTGCTCCGACGGAACGACAGCCGATGCGCTGTCTACTGCATTTATGATC
>CAZOHP010000036.1:0-15377 GCA_964579815.1 uncultured Lachnospiraceae bacterium | reverse complement strand
TCGATGTTGCCGACCTGACCGACGGATGCCTTACAGTCAAGGCGAATATAGCGAACCTCGCCGGAGGGGAGGCGCACTTGAGCCATACCGTTCTCTTCCTTGGAGATCAACTGAGCGGCAGCGCCCGCGGAACGGACCAACTGTGCGCCCTTGCCGGGATAGAGTTCGATATTATAGATGAACGTACCGACCGGGATGTTGGCAACGGGAAGAGTGTTGCCGGGTTTGATATCCGACTCAGGACCGCAGTAAACGGTATCGCCGGCCGTCAAGCCCTCGGGAGCGATGATATAACTTTTCTCGCCGGCCTCGTTCTGAAGCAAAGCGATATAAGCCGTGCGGTTGGGGTCGTACTCGATACCGACAACCGTTGCGGCGCCCTCGGTCTGACGCTTGAAATCGATCAATCTGTACTTGATCTTGTTGCCGCCGCCTCTGTGACGAACGGTGATGCGACCGTAACTGTTACGACCGGCATGCTTCTTCTTAATGGAAATCAGACTCTTTTCGGGCGTGAACTTGGTGATTTCCTCGAAGGTCGGGACCGCCATATTTCTTCTGGACGGCGTTGTAGGGTTATACTTTTTAGTAGGCATATTCCTTTAACCTCCTACTCTTAGTTCAAGCCTTCGAAGAACTCAATGGTCTTGGAATCGGCTTTCAGCGTTACAATAGCCTTTTTCCAAGCCGAGGTGTAACCAAAGTGCACACCGTATCTCTTCGGCTTTTTCTTCATATTGATCGTGTTGACGTCAGCGACCTCAACCTTGAACATTTCCTCGACCGCATGCGCAATCTCGGCCTTGGTAGCGTCCTTGCGGACCTCAAAGGTGTACTTTTTGTCTGCAAGGCGATCCATGCTGGCCTCGGTAATGATGGGTCTGATGATAATATCCTGTAACATTTTCATTACGCGAATACCTCCTCAAGCTTCTCGATCGCAGCCTTGGAAGCGATGAACTTGTCTGCATTCAAAATGTCATAAACGTTGACCGTATGAGCCAGCGTCGTCTTGGCACCCGGAATGTTGGCACAACTCTTCACAACCATAGCATCGACCTCGGGCAAAACGACCAAGGGCTTGCGAGCACCGCCCAGCGCGCTGATCATATCAACCATCGTGCGAGTCTTGTACTCGGCGCACTTAATATCGTCAACCACGATCAGATTGCCCTCGGCAACCTTAGCGGACAACGCACTGTACAGTGCGGCGCGTCTTGCTTTCTTGTTCATGGACAGGCGATAATCTCTGGGCTTCGGGCCGAGAGCAACTCCGCCGTGTGTCCACTGGGGAGCGCGGGTCGAGCCCTGACGAGCGCGGCCGGTTCCCTTTTGTCTCCAAGGCTTCTTGCCGCCGCCGCTGACCTCGGTACGGGTCAGTGTGGACTGAGTGCCCTGTCTCTGATTCATCAAATAAACTCTGACAGCAGCATGGAGGACAGCGCCGTTGATCTCCGCGCCGAAAATAACATCGGACAGCGTGATCTCACCGACTTCCTTGCCGGTCATATCCATTACTTTTACGATAGGCATTGTTTATATCCTCCTTCCGCTTATGCTTTGACCGAGTCGCGGATGAACACGATGCCGTCCTTGGCGCCGGGGATGGCGCCCTTGACTGCGATCAAATTCTTCTCGCTGTCGATCTTGACTACCTTGAGGTTGAGGACGGTGACCTGCTCGTTACCGTACTGGCCGGCCATTTTCTTGTTCTTGTAAACACGAGAGGGAGTGGAGTTAGCGCCCATGGAACCGACCTCGCGGTGAATGGGACCGACGCCGTGCGTAGCCATCAGCGTATGATGGTTCCAGCGTTTGATGACACCGGTGTAACCGCGGCCCTTGGTCATACCCGTAACGTCGACCTTATCGCCCGTAGCGAAGGTATCGGCGGAAATAACATCACCGACGTTGAGCGCGGAGCAATCTTCCAAGCGGAACTCTTTCAGATACTTCTTCAGAGCAACGCCTGCCTTCTCGAAATGGCCTTTTTCCGGCTTGTTCAGATGCTTTTCTTTGACATCTTGGAAACCGAGTTGAACAGCGTCATAGCCATCTTTTTCCGCAGTCTTCTTCTGTGCGACAACACAGGGGCCGGCTGCGATTACCGTGACCGGGATCATGTTTCCGGTCTCATCGAAGATCTGCGTCATACCGATCTTCTTGCCGATAATACCCTTTTTCATTTTTGTTTCCTCCTGTAAATTATTGGTTGACACATACGCCCTTGCGCATTGGTGCCAACGTGATTTACAAAGTTACCATCCGTCCGTACGGCGTGCCGACCGCCGACGTGGCTGTTATCTTTGTACCGCAAACGGTTATCTGTCAAACTGCTTGATTAAAGTTTGAACTCGATTTCAACGCCTGCGGGAAGTTCGACGCTTGTCAAAGCGTCAATGACCTTCTGAGACGGCTTGACAATGTCAATCAGTCTCTTGTGGGTGCGAAGTTCGAATTGTTCGCGGCTATCCTTGTACTTGTGTACCGCGCGGAGGATCGTAACGATCTCTTTGTCGGTAGGGAGCGGGATAGGACCGGAAACCTCAGCGCCGTTTCTCTTGGCAACTTCCACAATCTTCTCGGCTGCGGTGTCGATGAGTTTGTGGTCGTAACTCTTAAGTCTGACTCTGATCTTCTCTTTTACTGTCATTTGTTTTGCCTCCTTTTCAGATTTGCCCGGTCTCGCAGCCAGCACTATATAGAATATAAATGTAGGCGAACGGAGCGAGATCGCGTTTTTTCAAGTGGGGCAAGTTTCGCAAACACCGTTCCGCGTGTTTCTTTTTTTGCCTTTCAAAAACGGAAAACGCACATGGCACATGTGGACTTTCCGGCTCATCGGCACACGCACGGCAATGGTAACAAATCGCCGTTTGGGGTGGTGCTTGCTCAAATCTGCGCCCGATCAACGGACATACTCTGCGGAAATTCCCCGCTCACGGCGGCAACCTCCCGCTTCATCGCATATCAAGCCTTACAATTATACACGAAAACTTTACAAATTGCAATAGTTTCGTATATTTTTTTATACATCATTACAAACGAACTTTTCTTCAGCACTCTTCGATTTTATAGTGGCAATGCACAAAAGCAAGCTTTTTTCAAGACGTTTGAGGCCATTTCCCCTCTTTTGACGCTCCCAAAAATCCGCAAATAACGTTACGTTTTCAAATTTGCCCGATATTTTTTGTAACCTTTTAACAAAAAAGCAGTTCACCGTGGGACATTCGATGCATACCGTGCCGCATATTTTCGTGATACTTCTCGTTTGTTCATTTATTGTTCACAAAGTAGGCGTATAATGGAAGTGTAAAATGTCATGAAAAGGATATCAAACAAATGAAACGAAACATTTCCGTCGATCGCGCCTTTGTCATCGGCTTTGCCATCTTGACGTCGGCGGCTGCTCTGCTCCGCTCGCTGGCTTTCGTAACCTCTTTTGATAGCAGCGTCGGCTATTTTGACGCAAACATTTTCACTACATTATTTCATATTGCAATCGCGTTGGCCGCGGCGGGCGCTTTCGCCTACGCCGTCGTCGCGCCCCGCCTGTCTCGCGTCGAGATCTGTCTCTTTCCCCTTTCGCACAAAAAAAACTTGTCCGTTCGCTTGGGCGGCATTCTCGTCGCGCTTGCCTTTGCCGCCTACGCGATATATCGGTCAATCTCCGTTTTTTCGGTCGACGGCGATGGTGACATCCGCACGCTTTTAAGCATCGTTTTTTCCGTCATCGCCGTTCCCTATTTTCTGTTGCCGCCAACCAAAAGTTCGGCTTGGTTCGGCCTCGCCGCCCCCGTTTTCTGTACTCTCTCGCTGATCATCGAATATTTTGACCGCTACGTCCCCATGAACAGCCCCATTAAATTGATGCAACAATGCACCGCTCTCCTCATTGTTCTGTATTTTCTGATCGAACTCAATGAATTGGCCGGCAATCCTCGGCCCGGGCGCATCCTGCCGCTCGGCTGTCCGGCTGTCTTTTTCGCCGTCTCCAACGGCATTTCGAATATTGTCGCCGTCGGAATCGGCGAAGCCGTTTCACTTCATTATCTTGCGCGCGCCGTTGTCATGCTCGTCCTCGGATTCTACATTGCAACGTGCCTCGGGTGCGCCGTTTTCCGTCCCGTTCAAATCGATGTTACGGAGGAAGTCTGATCATGGCAAACAAGACCTCTCGCGCCGCCAATCTTCGCATCCAATGGTTTCATAAAAAAGTCACCGAATTGAGTTACCCCAATGCGATGCGCCTGTCCGAACGTTATCATATTTCGCACCGCCAAGCGCAACGAGATGTCGACCTTTTGATGCGCAAAATGGGAGCGCCCTTGGCTTACAGCGCCGAGCGCAAAGGCTATTTTTATACCGAGCCGTATTCTCTGCCCGTCGTCATCACCTCGGACAATGACGATAATTACGCCGTTGCGCTGCCGGGGCAGGATGAATTGGCGTTGTTCGGCGCCGAGAGCGGCATCGTTCAACTTCAACTTCCCTACACCGCCACCGTGGAACTGTCCGACAAACTGACCGCCCTGGAATTGAGCAAATATATCACCGCTCGTCGCGGCGATCGTCGGTATATATGCGAATTTCATCACATTGAAGAGTTTCTCGCCGCATTGCTGACCGCCGAAGCCGATGTGCGCCTCCTTGAACCGGATTGGCTTCGCGAAAAACTCATATCGGGAGCGCAGCGCGTTTTGCGCAACAACACCGAATCGATCATCTCCCCCGCCGAAGAGGAAAAATAATTTTTTCGCTTTTTTTCAAAAAACTCTTGACAAAGGCCGAAAAAGGGTGTATAATACTCCCCGTTATCCGAAGACAGCAGGTTTCCGTAAAAGCCACCGCTCCCCTGCCGAGGACAGACACAAAACCAAGAACGCGGCTTGCCGCTTTGATTTTCGGTCTTTCTTCGCGCAGATGCTTGGCTCTGGCGGAGAGAGATTTTTTTGTTATCTCCGGATGATGGAGATAACATTTTTCAGTTTACTCATTGGGAGGTGAAATCGAATGCCCAGCAATAAAATTCTCGAAGAGAAGAAAGCAAAGGTTGCCGAGTTGGCAGAAAACATTAAAAACGCTGCCTCTTGCGTCCTGGTCAATTACCAAGGAATTACCGTGGAAGACGACACGAAGTTGCGTAAGGAACTGCGTGAAGCCGGCGTGAAATACGTCGTCGTTAAGAACACGATGACCGGCCGTGCTTTCGAGTTGAACGGTACCAGCGACATGGCGCCCTACCTGAACGGTATGACAGCTCTCGCCATCGGCACAGAGGATGCAATCGCTCCTGCTAAAGTGCTCAAAAAGTACGCCGACAAACTCGAATCTTTCAACATCCTTGCCGGTTACCTTGACGGTGCCGTGATCGATGAAAAAACGGTTATCGCCTTGGCAGACATCCCCTCCAAGGAAACGCTTATCGCGAAGTTCCTTGGCAGCATCCGCTCTCCTCTGTATGGTTTGGCTTATGCCCTGCAAGCTGTTGTCGACAAAAACGGCGATGGCGAAGCCGCTCCCGCAGAAGAAGCACCCGCACAGGCATAATGCCCGTTGCATAGCAATTTGACACAGTATACCAAATTTTAATCGAAAAAAACGATTTATCATTTTTCGGGAGGTTTACGAAAATGGAAAAGATCAATAACATTCTTGAAGAGATCAAATCCCTGACTATTCTCGAGTTGAACGAACTCGTAAAAGCCGTTGAGGCCGAGTTCGGTGTATCCGCTGCTGCTCCTGTCGGTGTTGCTGTCGCCGCCGGCGGTGCCGCTCCCGCAGCCGCCGCTGAGGAAAAGACCGAATTCGATGTTGTTCTTGCATCGTTCGGCTCCAACAAGTTGGGCGTCATCAAGGCTGTCCGCGAAATCACCGGTTTGGGCTTGAAGGAAGCAAAAGACATGGTTGAGGGTGCTCCGAAGCCTGTCAAGGAAGGCGTTTCCAAAGACGAAGCTGAAAAGATCAAGGCTGCTCTTACTGAAGCAGGCGCTACCGTCGAAATCAAGTAATCATTCCGCATCCGCGCGGATGCTACTTTACCGGCGTGTCTTTACGGTAACAGAGTTCGTTTGTACGAATTCAAAAAGAAAAAGCGGGGTGTCCGTCCGGACGCCCCGCTTTTTTTGATGTCATTTTTTGCATCTCGCGCTGTGAGTTATTTTGCGCATTCCGCCGATTCCCCGGCAATGCTGATACCGCGCACCAGTACATCAGCCGACGCATACGTGGTAAAACCACCCGGAAATCCGAAATCAATCGTATCGGACACTTGCTCAACCGATTGAAGCAAATCAAGGAAATTTCCCGCAACGGTAAATGTTTTGACCGGTTCCGCGCGCTTGCCGTTGCTAATGCGGAAGCCCGCAGCCTCCAGCGAAAAGTCACCCGTCACCGCGTTTGCCCCTGCGTGGATTCCCTTGAGTTCGGTAACATATACCCCTTCGCCCGCCGCGCGGAACAACTCGTCAATCGTTGCTTTGCCGGCCTCCAGGCAAAAGCAGTAAGGTGCAATCGATACCGGCGAAGCATACGAAGCGCGTTGGCCGTTGCCTGTCGACATCACACCGTCTTTGCGCGCCGTCGTCAAATCATATAAATAGGTGTTCAGCCTACCGTTTTCGATCACCGATTTGCGATAAGTCGCCACCCCCTCACCGTCAAACGAGGTATGAATCGGACATTCGGCGCGCCGCGGATCGTCGGTGATCGTCACCTTGTCCGAAGCGACGGCCTGCCCCAATTTTCCCGCCAACAGCGACATACCGTGCTGTACCATCTTGGCAGAAAATATCGAAGAAAACGCCGAAAGCAGTGCGCGCATTTGCCGTCCGCTGATCACACAATCCATGCTCCCCGAAGATAATTTGCCGGCCCCCAGTTTTGCCCGCGCTTGTTCGACCGCCGATTCCGCCAATCCGTCGAAATCATCGCCGCCGCGCATTTCAAAGGCGCTGACCGCCTCATCGCCCTCCTTGACCACCGCATCAACGTACACACCGTGTGCTCCGACGCGGTTGGAAAGATTTAAGCCATGCGAATTGCACAGCATAATACTGCTCTCAAAAGCAACGGCCGCTGTCTGCGTACCCTCGCTGACCGACGGATGCACCGCATACGTCCTGCGTTCCAGTTCAAGCGCCCGCGCCTTGAGCGTAGCCGCATCGGGCAATACGGGAAACTCCGTATTTTCTTGCTCATAATGGTCTGAACCGCCGTAGATCATAACCTCGTCATCGTTTTCGATGTTACGAGCATGTTCGATCGCGCGGTCAACCAACGCGTCCATCTCTTCCTCGGTCAGCAATTCACCGGATGCATAGCCCATTTTGCCGTCCACAATGCAGCGAAAACTGATGCCTCCGCTCTCGCCCGAAGAAAAACCGCTGATCTCATGGTGCAGCGTCTCGGTGCTGATCTCACTGCCGCTCATGGCATAGATTTCGTATTCCGTCAGGCCCGCACGTTTTGCCGCCGCGAGCAAACGGTCTTTCATTTTTTCAAAATCCATATTGCGCCTCCACTCAACTTCGTCCGCCGACCGTGATATTTGACACCCGAATCAGCGGCTGTCCGACATCGGTCGGAATACTGCCGCTCGATGAGCCGCACATGCCCTGCCCCGTCGCCAAATTTTGCCCGACCATATCGATATCGCGCAAGATCTGTGCTCCCGTTCCGATCAGCGATGCACCGCGCACCGCCTCGCAAATTTTACCGTTCCGCACAATATAACCCTCACTGACCGAAAAATTGAACGCGCCCGTCAGCGGGTCGACCGAACCGCCCCCCATGCTCTTGGCATACAGGCCGTATTCGATCGAAGCGATAATATCCTCATTGCGATCCGGACCGTTCTCAATAAACGTGTTCGTCATACGCGAAGTCGGCTCATAAGCATACGACTGGCGGCGAGAATTTCCCGTCATCGGCATGCCCATTCGGCGCGAACCGAGGCGATCTATCATATAGTTTTTCAAAATGCCGTGTTCAATGAGTACATTGCGCTGTGTGGGATTTCCCTCATCGTCAATGTTGACCGATCCCCACGCATTCGCTATCGTACCGTCGTCCACAGCCGTCACTTTCTCATTGGCGATCTGTTGCCCCAGTTTTCCCGCCATTTCCGAATTGCCGATGGCAACGGAAGTCGCCTCGAGAGAATGCCCGCATGCCTCATGAAAAATGACACCCCCAAAGCCGTTTTCAATTGCCACCGTCATCTGACCTGCCGGACAATAATCGGCATGCAAGTTGACCACGGCCTGTGCCGCAGCGGTTTTGCCCACTTCGACGGGATCGATAAAGTCAAACATTTCAAGTCCCATACCACGCCCCGGACCGTAAAAGCCCTGCTGATATTCGTTCCCGTTCGATGCCACCGCGCCGACCGCCAGCCGTGTGCGAATATGCCGATCGGTCGTGAGCAAGCCATCGCTGTTGGCAATCAAAATCGAGTGATCTACTCCCGCGAGTGTCCCCGTAACCTGTGAAATAGCCCGGTCGTAATCCCGCGCGGCAAAGCACGCCGCCTTCAAAATGTCCGATTTTTCGCCGCTTGACACCGAAGAAGAAATGATACGCGCGGGATGGATGTTGGGAAACATCCGCTCGGTCAAGCAAATGGAAATTGCTTCTCGCCCCTCGCCCATCGCCGCCGCGACCGCCGAAGCGCATCGCAAAAGGCCCTCTCGGCTCATATCGCTCGTCGATGCGTAAACCGTGCGTGTACCGAGAAAAGCGCGGATTCCCGCCCCCGAGATAACATTGTTTGATATCTGATCGATCTTGCCGTCCAGCAAGTGGACGCTGTCGTTCCACGTACGCTCGGCATAAACCTCGGCAAAATCCGCACCCGTCGAGCACGCAACGGCAAGCAATTCTTCCAGCAATTTGCGTTTTATCATATCACTGCTCCTCCCTGTGATTTGACCTTATGATCAGTTTACCCCGTTTTGCCCCAATTGTTGCAACAGCAAAATCACATCCTGCAATGTTTTGCACTTGGCGTCCAACAGCGCCTCAATTTCGAGCGTCGGCAGCACCGTATCCGGGATCATCACCGTAAACATGCCCGCCGCATGAATGGAACGCACGCCGTTAAACGAATCCTCCACCCCCATGCATTGGTTCGGCTCAACACCCAGCAGGCGAGCCGCCGTTAAAAAAGTTTCGGGATCCGGCTTGCCATGCTCCACCATGTCCCCCGTTACAATCGCATCAAAATCATCGGCAATCCCCGTTTGGCGCAAGTTGTCCTCGGTGCGTTCACGGCGAGTTGCCGTAGCCAAAGCGATCTTGCAGTCATTTGCTTTCAAGTAAGCAAACAACTCATCCAGCCCCGGCTTTTTCGGTATACCTCTGCGCCGCCGGATCTCGGCATCATAATGTCGGGTGCGAGCAGCGATAAAGTCCTCATATGTCACGGCATCGGCCATGTTTTGAGCAAAATAATCTTGCGTGTCCTTGGCATTGCGTCCCGTGCAGGCAGCGATCGCCGCTTCCACGCGAGCGGCATCGATTTTCAACTCGCGACCGGCCGTACGCCACGCTTGCGCATAGATCGCCTCGGTGTCGAACAAAGTACCGTCCATATCAAAAATCACGGCTTTTATCATGTTCAATCCTCCAGTCGCTCGCCCAAAATATTGCGGTATTTCTGATAAAACGACTCAAAGTATCCGCCGTCAAGTGCTTCTCGCATCTTTTTTGTCAATTCGTTGTAAAAATACAAATTGTGCGTGACCGCCAATTGCATACCGACAGCCTCTTTGGCTTTGATCAAATGACGCACATAAGCACGGCTGTAATTTCGGCACGCAGGGCACCCGCACCCCGCATCAAACGGGCGTGCATCTTCGGCATATTTTTCATTGCACAAATTGATTTTTCCATGCCATGTAAACAAATTTCCGTGACGTGCGTTGCGCGAGGGCATCACACAATCAAAGAAATCCACCCCCATGTGTACCGCTTCGAGAATATTGCATGGCGTGCCGACTCCCATGAGATATCTCGGTTTGTCTTTCGGCATATACGGCTCAACCGCATCGATGATTCGATACATGTCCTCGGTCGCTTCTCCCACGGCAAGTCCGCCGATCGCATATCCGTCCAAATCCATCTCGGCAATCTGCTTCATATGCTCAATTCGCAGATCCTCGTAAGTTGAGCCTTGATTGATACCGAACAGCAACTGGTGCCGGTTAATGGTATCGAGTTGCTCATTGAGTCGCGCCATTTCTTTTTTGCAGCGCTCCAACCAGCGCACCGTGCGATCGCAGGAATTTTTAACATACTGATACGGTGCGGGATTTTCAATGCATTCGTCAAACGCCATGGCAATGGTCGAGGCAAGGTTAGACTGAATCTGCATGCTTTCTTCCGGCCCCATGAAGATACGTTTACCGTCAATGTGTGAAGCAAACTTCACACCTTCCTCGGTAATTTTGCGCAACGAGGACAGCGAAAAAACCTGAAATCCACCGCTATCGGTAAGCACCGGCCCATCCCAATTCATAAACTTACGGATTCCTCCCATACGGTGGATCAAACGATCCCCGGGACGCAAATGCAGATGATAGGTGTTGGACAATTCGACCTGACAATTCAACTCACGCAACTGCATGGTATTCACTCCGCCCTTGATTGCCGCACAAGTTCCCACATTCATAAACACGGGAGTCTGAATGTCACCGTGCACCGTATGAAAAACGCCGCGACGGGCACGCCCGTCCATATTCAGCAATTCAAATTCGGCATTTTTCCCGTTGCCGAATGGGGCCGTCGAAGCGGTTGTCCCCGCTTCCGCCGTTTTTTGCATTTGATCATTCTCGTTCTCGGTCATCATATTACTCCTTATCGTTAACTGTTAACTTCTTTCAAACTGATGATCCCAATTTTGTTTGGTCATTTCCATTGCCACCGGTCGCCCGTGCGGGCAAGCCGTGATATTGGGCAGTGCCATCAATTTGGCTACCAACCATTCAATATGGCCCTCGGCGTACACACGCCCCGCCTTAATGGCAGCCTTGCACGCGCCTTGATACAATGCTTTTTCAAACAAAATATCCCGCGTCAATGTAGCGCTGCCCGTATTGCTCTTGATTCGATCGGCAATGGCGCACAGCATATCTCCCGCCACCGTCGCATCGATTCCCGTCGGCAACGCCGTGACGCGAACCGTATTGCGGGCCGTTGTAAAATCAAATCCGATGGCTTCCAATTCACCGCGATATTCCGACAACACCGCCACCTCATCGCTCATCATCATCACATCCACAGGCAGCATCAGCAACTGCGAGGATGACTCGGCCGAGTGTAACTTTTCTTTCAACTGCTCAAACAAAATACGCTCGTGCGCCGCATGCTGATCGATCACCAACATACGATCTCCCACTTCAACCAAGATATATGAGTGGAACACCTCGCCTACAATGCGATAATCGGGAAGCACCGACGCTTCCGATTTGACCGCAGAAGTCTCTCGAAACTCTGCGGAAACGGAAGCAGACGGTATGTCGGCGTCATCCGATTTCGGTGTGTCATCATGCGGCGGCAACGTGATATCTTCCGCCACAGGCCGCACATTCGCAGGCGTCGGCGACGTCTGTTCCGCGTCAACACGTCCTACGCGCACGTCTGTCGGCTCCGAAACCCGTCCTCCCAAATAGTCGCGCACATATTGTTCAGCGGTCAGATGCGCAAATCCCGTTTTTTCCTGCGCCGCCCCTCCGCCGTTCTCCCGAGGCGTGACCGCACCGACGCTGAGTTGGCGTCGTTTGAGCGTTTCATCGGCCACACTCCCGTCTCGCACAGGCGCAAACGCATTCGACACGCGACGCGCCGACGCATCGAACGTCTCCTGCCTCGGCACGGCAACGGTCGGTATCTTCATCTCGGGACGGCTTTCGTCCTGCTCCAGTGCATTGCGCACCGCATAATAGATCGCCTCAAATACCGTTTTCTCGTTGCTGAATTTGACTTCCAACTTCGCAGGATGCACATTGACATCCACTCGCGAGGGGTTGAGCGTGAGATTCATCACGCAAGTCGGATATTTGTCCGGCGGCAAATACGAGCAAAACGCCTGCTCCAGAGCCGCCATCGCCGTCTTGCTCTTGACCCAACGGCCGTTGATAAAAAAGTTTTGATAATTGCGCGTTCCCTTGACATTATCAGACCGACCGATAAAACCGCCGACACCGATTCCCTCGTACTCGCCCGAAAGCGGAATGAGACGGTTGGCGAAATCCCGACCGAATACCGCATAAACGGCACTTTGCAGTTTGCCGTCCCCCGCCGTATTGAGTTTCACATCTCCGTCCACGATCAATTTGAACGCAATCTCGGGATGGGACAACGCCACGCGCTCCACCGCCGCCGTCACTGCCTGTGCCTCGGTTACATCGCGCTTCAAAAATTTACGCCGAGCAGGCACATTGGCAAACAACGCCTCAACAATCACCGTCGTCCCGTCCGGGCATCCTACCTCGTTCAGCGCGATGATTTCGCCGCCGCGTGCCTCCAGCACCGCTCCCATGGCAGCCTCGCGCTGTTTGGACAATATGCGCATATCGGACACCGAAGCAATGGCCGCCAGCGCTTCGCCGCGAAAACCGAGTGTAAAAATATTTTCCAAATCGGCCGCGCTTTTGATCTTACTGGTAGCATGTCTGCGAATGGCCACCGGAAGATCCTCCGGCTCCATGCCGCAACCGTTATCGCTCACGCGCATAAAGGTCACACCGCCGTTTTGTATTTCAACCGTGATCTGCCGCGCCTCCGCGTCAATGGCATTTTCCATCAACTCTTTGATCACCGATGCGGGGCGATCAACCACTTCGCCTGCAGCGATCAAATTAGCAACCGAAAAATCCAGTACGTTGATCTTTCCCATCCCGTTCGTGTGACCACCTTTCCGTTTCACTCTTGACTTGTTTTCCGTTACAACCTTTTCTCGGCGACGAAAAGATTTTCACCGATGCGGCGAGAGTAACTCCGCCGACGCCTCATCCGTTCTTTAACCGCTTTTGCAATCCAAAGAGCAAGTTCATCGCTTCCAACGGGGAGAGCGTGTTCAGATCGGCAGCTTTCAATTCTTCGATCACTTGATCATTGACGCAATCTTGCAACGTGATCGGTGCCTCCTGTTCAACTTCCGGCACCCGTTCTCGAATCGCTCCGCTCGTTTTCAGATCGACCGCCGACGCTTCAACCACCGCCAAAATTTCTTTTGCGCGCTTGATCACCTCGTTGGGCAATCCCGACAACTTGGCCACCTCAATGCCGTAACTGTCATCGGTCGATCCGCGCACGATCTTGCGCAAAAAGATAATGCCGTCACCGCGCTTTTTGGCCGCAACGTTGTAGTTGACGATGCCATCAAATTCATTTTCCATGCTCGTCAATTCATGATAGTGCGTAGCAAACAGTGTTTTTGCTCCGATCTTTTTGCCGTTGGTATACTCCACAATGGCGCGCGCAATGCTCATGCCGTCAAACGTGGATGTTCCCCGCCCGACCTCATCGTAAATAATTAAACTTTGCCGCGTCGCGTTGCGCAATATGTAGGCAACCTCGTTCATTTCAAGCATGAAAGTCGATTGCCCGCTGGCCAAATCGTCCGATGCGCCGACACGAGTAAACACCTTGTCCACAATGCCGATGTCGGCCTCCCGCGCCGGCACAAAACTGCCGATCTGCGCCAGCACAACAATCAGCGCCACTTGGCGCATATATGTGGATTTTCCCGCCATGTTAGGGCCGGTAATGAGCATCAGTCGCTGATCGCTCGTATTCAATTCGGTATCATTGGGGACAAAATAACTGTCCTTGACAAATTGTTCCACAACCGGGTGCCGCCCGTCCACGATGGAGAGACGATCGGATAGATCGACTCGCGGCCGCACATAATGATTGGTCGCCGCCACGGCGGCAAGTGACAGGTAAACGTCTGTCTCGGCCAACAGCACCGCCGCGCCTTGAATCCGCTCGCTCGCTTCGGCCACCGTTGAACGAACCCCTTGAAACGCCTCATATTCAAGCAAACAAACTTTATCTGCCGCTCCCAAGATCGTCGATTCGTGATCTTTCAATTCCTGCGTGATATAGCGTTCGCAGTTTGACAACGTCTGCTTACGGATATAATGCGCGGGCGCCATGTTCTTGAACGAATTGGTGATCTCAATGTAGTATCCGAACACTTTGTTGTAGCCGATGCGCAGATTTTTGATGCCCGTCGCCTCGCGCTCTTGCTCTTCAATACGCTCAATCCATCCCTTGCCGTCGCGCATTACATTGTGTAAATAATCGATATCGGCATTGTAACCGGGCGCAATCATACCGCCCTCACGGACGGAAAACGGAGGCTCATCCACAATGGCGCGGCAGATCAATTCGTGAACGTCTTCCAATGTATCAAGTTCGGCAAAAATGCGACGCAGAGCGCGTGATGTGCAATCTTTCAACTTTTGTTTGAGTTCCGGCAAAACCGCAACGGTCGCCGCCACCGCCCTCAAATCTTTGGCGTTGGCCGTGCCGTACACAATCTTGGTGTTCAAGCGTTCCAGATCCAACACACCCGCCAGCAATTCGGAAAGTTCCTCGCGCAGCATATAATTGCCGCACAATTCTTCGATCGCGCCCTGACGCTCCTCAATCGCCGAAACATTGAGCAGCGGATGCTCAATCCACTGACGCAGCATACGCGCACCGGGCGCGGTACGCGTCTTATCCAAAACCCAAAGCAACGAACCGCGCTTTTCTTTGGCGCGCATCGTCTCGGTCAATTCCAAATTGCGGCGCGTGTTCAAATCCATTTCAAGGTATTGACCGTCGGTATATACATTCAATTCGCGCAACCCCGCCGGGTCGTTTTTCTGCATCTCGCGCAGATAATCCAAAACACCGCCGACCGCGCAAACAAGCGCCTTATCCTCCAGGATTCCCTCGCGCAATGTCGCGCCGAACTGTTTTTCCACTGCCGACCGCGCACTGCCGTATTCAAACCGCTCCGCCTGGGCATCGGTCAATACCGCTTTCAAATGCACCGAGACAAATTCGCTCACAGCCGCGGCACGATTGCGCGGCACATTGAAAATAACCTCACTCGGATGATAGGTCCCCATCTCGGAAAGCAGGCGGCTTTCCATGTTCGCGCCGCGCAAAACCGTCGCATGCAATTCGCCCGTCGACGCATCGGCAAAACATGTTCCGTATCCGTCCTCGGAAAAATACACAGCGCACAAATAATTGTTTTTTTGCTCGGACAAGAGCGTTGGCTCGATCAGCGTTCCCGGTGTAACCACGCGCACGACTTCGCGTTTGACCAAGCCCTTGGCGGTCGCCGGGTCTTCCATCTGTTCGCAGATCGCAAC
>CAZOHP010000035.1:0-15634 GCA_964579815.1 uncultured Lachnospiraceae bacterium | reverse complement strand
CGCACGACCAGGTCGAGGCTATGACGATGGCAACCCGTATTGTCGTTATGAAAGACGGTCTGATCCAGCAAGTCGATACGCCTCAGAATCTTTACGACTCTCCCTGCAATAAGTTTGTTGCGGGCTTCATCGGTACGCCTCAGATGAACTTCATCGACGGCAGACTGAAGAAAGTCGGCGAGGATGTCTATTTTGCATTTGACCGCATCACCACGCAGGGTACCAAGATGAATGCGGAGGAAGTTACCATTAAATTGCCCGCTGAAAAAGCCAATAACCCCGCGCTGAAAGATTACATCGATAAGGAAGTTATCGCCGGTATCCGTCCCGAGTGCATCCATGATGATCCCGCCAGTTTGACTATGTTGGCGGATGCTGTCGTCGATACCGATGTTGATGTGACCGAGTTGATGGGCGCGGAAATCTATCTGTATTTGAAAGTCGGCGAAGAGGCCAAGTTGACCGCTCGCGTGTCTTCTCGTTCCACATCGCGTGCGGGAGATAAGATTCAGGTTGCATTCGATGCTGCTCGTATCCATTTGTTCGACAAGGATACCGAACGTTGCATCGTTCATTGATTGCCGTTACAACAAAACGGAATCGCTCCGAGGAGCGGTTCCGTTTTTTTACACAACATGCGTTTCTCAATCAGCGCCGAGCACGGGAAATATCCGAATACCGAATACAAAAATAAAAACCGTTCAACAATTTGAACAGGCCGTAAAACCGTAAAACGGGAAATTCGGTGATTGCACGGTCGGTTTGTGTCGAAAATTGTAATCAGCCTATTGACAAATAGCACAATTTGCCATATAATAATTAGTGGAATGTGCCGAAATAAACAGGCGAGTTGCACGCGGGCACATATCAATTTTCACTTGCAACAAAACGGAAAGAAAGGTCCGGGTACAAAATCATGATCAAAGTAGTTAAATTCGGAGGCAGTTCTTTGGCCGATGCGGAACATTTCCGCCAGGTTGCTCAGATCATTTTGTCTGATAAAGATCGCCATTACGTTGTCGCGTCGGCGCCCGGTAAGCGCTATCCTGCCGACATTAAGGTAACGGACATGCTGTATCGTTGCTATGAAATGGTGCGCGCCAAAGAAAGCATTGATACCTATTACGAGCAACTGAAACAGCGCTATACCGATATTATTCATGAACTCGGAATGGATTTCGATATTTCGGGTGAACTTGAGTATGTCAAAAACGCCATGTTGCATGCCTCGGGGCGCGATTATGCGGCTTCGCGTGGCGAATATCTCAACAGCCTTATTTTGGCAAAGTATCTCGGCTTTGCTTTTATCGATGCGGAAAATGTCATATATTTTAAGGAAAACGGTCAGTTTGATGCCGAAAAAACCCAGCAGTTGATGCGGGAAGAACTCAAAAAGTATGAATACGCCGTCGTTCCTGGTTTCTACGGTTCCATGCCGAACGGCACCATCAAGACGTTTTCGCGCGGCGGTTCTGACGTGACGGGCTCGATCGTCGCAAGCGCCGTCGACGCCGATTTGTATGAGAATTGGACGGATGTGTCCGGCTTTATGATGGCCGATCCTCGCATTATTAAGGACCCCTGCACCATTGATACCATTACCTATCGTGAGTTGCGGGAACTTTCCTACATGGGTGCTTCGGTATTGCACGAGGATGCGGTGTTTCCCGTTCGCTCTGCGGGTATTCCCATCAATATACGCAACACCAATCGTCCCGAGGATCACGGCACCATGATCGTGGCCGCCGCTTCTTCGTATGACAAAAAACACATCATTACGGGCGTAGCCGGTCGGCGCGGTTTTTCGTTTATCAACATCGAAAAAGATATGATGAATGCCGAGGTCGGCTTTGTTCGTCGTGTGCTGGATGTGCTGGAAGATCATGAGTTGACCATTGAGCATCTGCCTTCGGGCATCGACACGCTCAGCGTGGTCATTCATACCGATTCGTTGGAGGGTAAAGAGGAAAAACTGCTTTCTTCCATCACCCGCCGCACTCGTCCCGACAGCGTGACCATTGAAAACGGTGTGGCTATTATCGCTGTCGTCGGCCGCGGCATGGCTAAAGCGAAAGGAACCGCCGCACGTATCTTTACCTCGCTGGCCGATGCGGGAATCAATGTTCGCATGATCGACCAAGGCTCGAGCGAATTAAACATTATCGTCGGTGTCGATGAGGCTGACTACGAGCGGGCCATTGCGGCGATCTATCACGAATTTGTAAAATAAGAAAAGGGGAAACGGCCATGAGACGAGTTCTCATCAGCGGCGGTTCGCGCGGCATCGGACGCGCCTGCGTACAAGCGTTTTGCGCGCAAGGGGACGCTGTGGCGTTCCTTTATTGCAACAGCGACGAAGCGGCGAGCGAACTTTGTCGGCGGACGGGGGCGCATGCATACGCTTGCGATCTCTCCTCGGCCGAGCAAGCGGACGAGGCTACCCGCTGGGCCGTGAAAACGCTGGGCAGTGTCGATGTGCTTGTCAATAACGCGGGGGTGGCGCAAATCAAAATGCTACCCGATATCACCGACGAGGATTGGCGTCGTATGCTGGATACCAACCTCTCGGCCGCGTTTTATCTTTGCCGCGCCATCTCTCCCGATATGGTGCGTCGAAAGGACGGTCGCATCATCAATGTCGGTTCGATGTGGGGCAAAGTCGGCGCCTCGTGCGAGGTGCATTACAGTGCCGCCAAGGCCGGACTGCGCGGACTGACGATGGCGCTGGCCAAGGAACTCGGCCCGTCGGGTATTACCGTGAACTGCGTGGAACCGGGCGTTATTGATACGGATATGAATGCCGCTCTTGATGCACGGGAGCGCGCCGCGCTGTGCGATGAAACCCCGTTGTGTCGAATCGGAAGTGTCGAGGAAGTTGCGGCGGCGGTGTGCTTTTTCGCTTCAAAAGAAGCATCTTTTATTACGGGGCAATGCTTGGGCGTTGACGGCGGCTTTGCCGTATAATACGGAACCATGGCGAAAACTTTAATCTTTTGTGAATGTTTTAAAATATACTTGCATTTTTGAAAAAGCGTGGTATACTAAAGATAGGGACCGCTCGACAGGCGTCATCCCATGAACGAAAGGAGCCGTTCTGATATGAGTAAGAAAAATGAATCCCAAAATTACGGTAAGATCATCGCGATCACATTGGCGGTCGTGGCGGGCGCTTGCGCCGTGATCTGGTTTGCACTCAAGTTGTATCGCAAATATTGCTTGTTGGAATGCGATTACAACGAGGAGCCGGACGAGGACGGTCTGCTTGAAGACGATGCCGAGTGTGAGGTCGTTGTGGATGACGATGAGCAACAATCTCCCGCAGTCGATGCGTGAGTGCGCGGATCGTGATGAAGTAAAAAGCGGAGGGTCGGGAAGACCCTCCGCTTTTTATGCTTACGCGCGGTTCTTTTTTTGTATTAAGTATTGCAATTATTCATTGGATTTGTTATAATGATCGTGTACTTCGGGTACGAAAAAACATCGGCACGCCCGCAGCGCCGGCGTGTGGAAAGGATGCTATTTATGATGAAACGATACGATTTGATTGATTGGACAGCCGAGCCGCATAACCACTATGTGCCGCTTCGCGACAAGAACCGAGAAACGGACATTCAGAACGCGGCGGTGTTGCCCCGCATCAATATTAAGGTGCCGGGATCAATCTACGACGCGTTGCAAAATGCCGGGTTGATTGAGGATCCGTTCTTCGAAATGAACAGCCTTAAGGCCCAGTGGGTGGCGGGATATTGGTGGGAATATCGCACCGATATCGACCTGCCCGCGCATGACGAGGGCGAGCGGATCGAATTGGTTTTCGAGGGAATCGACTATAAAGGACATGTGTTTTTCAACGGTCGTGAAGTCGGCGTTTCCGAGAATATGTACGTTCCGTTTGTGGCGGATGTTACCGACCTTGCGCGTGAGGGCAAGAACAATGTGCGCGTTGTGCTCGAAAACGCTCCCGACGAGGTGGGACAGATCGGTCATACCAGCCGCGTTGTGACTCAAAAGGCACGCTTTAACTATAAGTGGGATTGGTGCACGCGATTGATCAGCATTGGGCTGTATCGTCCCGCGTATATCCGCACGTATCGTGAAGTCCGCGTCAAAGATCTGTATTTCAAGCCGGTCGGTCTCGACGGTGACGCCGAGGTGTATGTCGATCTCCACAGCCCCACGACGGCAGAGGGCTGCCGTGTGAGAGTTGAAATCGGCGGCTGTGTGGCCGAAGCGGGGTTGAACCGTCTGAACAGACAGGCGGCAATGCGCGTTCATGTGGATCATGTGAAGTTGTGGTATCCCAACCATGAGGGCGATCAAAACTTATACGATCTGACCGTTACCGTGCTGCGTGAGGGAAAGGTGCTTGATACCTTGACCAAAAAAGTCGGTTTCCGGCAGATCACGTTAGAGCAAAACGATGACGCTCCTTTGGGTGCGCTCGACTATGTGTTTACTTGCAATGGCAAGAAAGTCTACGCGCGCGGTGTGAATTTGACGCCCATTGATCACACCTGCTATAATGATCCCGTCAAGATGGAGGCGTTGCTCACGCTGATGAAAAAAGCCAACATGAACCTCATCCGTGTGTGGGGCGGCGGTGTGATCGAGGACGATGTGTTTTACGATCTGTGCGACCGCATGGGCTTTATGGTTTGGCAAGAATTTATTCAGTCCTCCAGCGGTATCGACAATATTCCGTCCAAGATTGAACGTTTCCTTGAGAATCAAGCGAAAACGGCAGATTGGGCAACCAAGCATCTGCGCAACCACCCCTCGCTGGCGGCTTGGAGCGGTGGTAATGAACTGATGGACGCCGAGAATATTCCGTCGACATTTGCCGACCGCAATTTGGGAGAGTTGCTGGGAATCGTCACCTATAATTGCCCTCATATCCCCATGCTTCCCACTTCGGCCAGCGGACCGTGGGAGGGATTGAGCGGCACTCATCACCCCGGCGAAAACCACGATGTGCACGGCAACTGGAGATTTATGGGCGTGGCGGATCATTACACTCATTACAACCACTCGGACTGCCTGTTCCACAGCGAATTCGGCGTGGACGGCATGACGTGCGTGGAATCCATGAAAAAGTTTTTGTCGGAGGAGAATCTCAAACCTACGGACATGCAGAAAAATCATGTGTGGCGTCACCACGGCGAGTGGTGGGATGTTGCGCCCCGCGATAAAGAAATTTTCGGCGAGCCGGATACCTTGGAGCAGATGGTTGCCCGCTCGCAGTATGTTCAGGCAGAGGGATTGCGCTATATTGTTGAGGCCAATCGCCGAAATGCATTCCATAACAGCGGCAGTATCATCTGGCAGGTCAACGAGCCGTTCCCGAATCTGTCGTGCACCTCGTTGATTGATTATTACATGCAGCCAAAGCCTGTTTTTTGGCAGGTCGGCAAAGCGTTTGCACCGCTCAATGTCAGCCTTAAGTATGACAAAATGGTCTGGAACATAGGCGAGGAGTTTTCTGCAGAAGTTTATGTGTCTTTGGACGGCGAAATGCAAGAGGTTGAGTATTCCTATACGGCGGGTGGCAAGACGGTCACCGGCAAGGTCAAATGCGGCATGACGGGCGGCGTCAAGGTTGGCGAAATTCGGCTGATTGCCGAGGGCAAATATATCGATGTTGCGCTGGCGGCTAAGGCGGCCGACGGCAAAACTTACCGCAATACCGTTCGGTTGTTGGTCAAGCAGGAAAACGGATATTGCTGCGATGAGGGCCTTATGGGCTTTTATTCCGATTTGGAGGATTGATGTGATCCGCCGCGCTCGGAACGGTGATTGTCAAAGAAAAAATAAAATAATATAAATCAAAGGAGACAATAGCATGAAGAAATTCGAACCGTTATCTCATGATTTCCCGCATTTTCTGATTGGCGGAGATTACAGCCCCGAACAGTGGGTGAATGAGGAGGGCATTCTCGATCGCGACATGGAATTGATGCGCGAGGCCAATTGCAATGAAATGACCATGGGAATCTTTGCCTGGGACACCATCGAACCCGAAGAGGGTGTATTTGATTTTTCGCTTTTGGACGAACGTATGGATGCGATCTATCGCAACGGCGGACGAGTGATTCTTGCCACGCCGACGGCGTCACATCCGCGCTGGATGAACGAAAAATATCCCGATATCATGGTGACGACGGCAGAGGGCTCTCGCTTGCATTACAAAGAGCGTGTGTGGCAATGTCTGCGCAACCCCGTTTTCAAGGAAAAGGCGCGGATCATCGACGAAAAACTGGCCGAGCGGTATGCCGATCATCCTGCGCTGATTGCATGGCATTTGAACAACGAATATCGTGCACCCGACTGCTATTGCGAAACATGTCAACGCGAATTCCGCGCGTGGGTGCGTCGCAAATATCACGACAATATCGATGAACTCAATCATGAGTGGTGGACGCCTTTTTGGAGTCATCGCTATCAAAACTTCGATCAGATCGAGCCGCCCAACCCGGTGCTCGGGGAGACTTCCATTACGGGTCTTTCGTTGGATTGGCGTCGTTTCGTTTCGGAATCCGTTGTTGATTTTGTGGAGATGGAAAGCAAGTGCATCCGCCGTTATTCCAAAGCGCCCATCACGACCAACTGCATGACCTTTTTCGATCGCTACGATCACCGCAAAATGGCCAAGCATCTGGATTTCTATTCGGTGGACCTGTATACGGCGTGGCATTCGATGCCGACGGACGGAAACCCTATGGTGAGTTTGATGGCTCGCTACGCCGCGCATGCACGCGGTATGAAAGACGGGCGCCCGTATATTGTGATGGAGAGTGCTCCCGGTATCAATATCGGCGGCCAATGGTTTACTCCCAACAAATCGACCGAACAGCAAATCTTCGAGGCGATGATGTTTGCGGCCACGGGCTCGGACAGCGTGATGTATTTTCAGTGGAGAAAGGGACGCGGCGGCGTAGAGAAGTATCACGGAGCCGTCGTTGACCATCTCGGCACGTCTGAGCACCGTGTATTCCGCGCGGTGCAGACGATAGGCGGCTTGCTTAAAAAGATGGACGGCGTGATCGGTACCGGGATTCGTTCCGATGTCGCAATCATCAGAGACTATGAAACAATTTGGGCGCTCAACGGTAGTCCGACTCTCTTCAAAACCACGTTCGGCGGACGCCATGACAACGGCTACGATATGACGGTGACGCGTATGTTCGAGGCCTGCTGGAATCAGAATATTTCCGCCGATATTATCAGTTACGACAGCGATCTGTCCCGCTATCGTGTTGTGGTGCTTCCCAGCCCTTATTTGATGACAGAGCAACTTGCCGACAAACTCAAGGCATATGTACGGGAGGGCGGTACGCTGATCTGCTTTTATATGGCTGCCATGGTCAACGAAAACGATCTGACCTATCTGGGCGGTGTGCCCGCGTGCGGTTTGAATGAATTGTTCGGATTGCGTGTGGACGAAAGGGGCGATTACTCCGGAAGTGTGATTAAGAACAGCGTATCTTATCGAAACAAAAGTTACCCCGCGCATGCCAATGCGGATGTGCCGATTCTTTGCGGTGCCGAAAAACTGGCAGAGTATGAGAACGACTTTTTCAAAGGAAGTTCGGCGGTGTCGCGCCATGCCTACGGCGCAGGGCAGGCATATTATGTTGCTTTTTGCCCCGATGCGGAGTTTGCCGCCGATTTTATGCGCGATATTTGTGCCGAGTCGAATATTTGCCCGCCGGATGCGGTGACGGGAGATGAGTATATTCGTGTCGTTTGCCGCGAGGGAGACGGAGAATATTACTATTTTGTGCTCAACGGTACGAACGCCGCGCGGACGGTTTCGGTGAACCGCGCGCTGTACGACATTTTGGAAGACTGCGAACGGATGGGCGAGGTGACGCTACCGTCGTATGGATATCTTGTCCTGCGAGAAACGAAAAAATAATGCGGGCGGTCACGAAAATGCTTGAATTTTTGTTGTCGGCATGGTATACTGTTAGTAGCAAAACAAACCGAAAGGAATACATACATGCAACAACTTACTCAACGCTATTTGGCGGCCAAGCGGGCGCTGTTTGACCGTGCTTACGACTCGCTCAATCAAGAACAACGGGCGGCGGTGTTTGCCGTCAATGATCCGCTTCTGGTTATTGCGGGGGCGGGGAGCGGAAAAACGACGGTGTTGGTCAAGCGCATTGCTTTTATCATTCGCTATGGCAATGCATACGAAACGAATTATGTGCCGTTTGACGTGACCGACGAGCAGGTGGAACGAATGGAGCGGGCAGCCGAGTTGTCTCGGGAAGACATCGAATTGATTTTACCCGAGTTCATCAGCAACCCCTGCCCGCCTCGGCAAATGCTGGCCATTACATTTACCAACAAGGCGGCAAACGAGATTAAGGCGCGACTGCGTGCGGCCTTTGATGACGAGAGCATGGCAAACGATATTTGGGCGGGGACATTCCATTCCGTTTGTATGCGCATATTGCGGGTGCACGGAACTTTGCTCGGTTATCCCGAGGAGTTTTCCGTCTACGATACCGATGACAACAAAAAAGCGGTGATTGCCGCGATGAAAAAATGCAATTTGGATGACAAGCAGTTTCCCGTTAAAAGCGTGATCTCGGCTATCAGCCGTGCCAAGGATCGCTTGCTGACGCCCGATGATTTTGCCGCCGAGGCCGGCTCGGATTTCCGCCTTTCCAAGATTGCCAAGGTTTATCGGACCTATCAAGAGCAATTGTTTGCTTCGGGAGCGATGGATTTTGATGACATTATCATGCAGACGGTGCGGCTGTTGCGTGAGCACGAAGATGTGCGTGGCTTGTATCAGCGGCGTTTCCGCTATGTGTGTGTGGACGAGTTTCAAGACACCAACATGGCGCAATTGGCGTTGACACAGTTGCTTGCGGCGGGTTACAACAATCTGATGGTGGTCGGCGATGACGACCAAAGCATCTATCGTTTTCGCGGGGCGACCATAGAGAATATTTTGACCTTTGACAAAATCTTTCCCACGGCGCGCGTCATCAAATTGGAGCGCAACTACCGTTCGACGCAAAATATTTTGGACGCGGCCAACGCGGTTATTGCCAACAACACGGGGCGCCGCGGCAAACGGTTGTGGACGGCGCAGGGGCAAGGCGAAAAAATTCATTTGCGCTGCTTGGAAGACCAAACGGATGAGGCACGCTTTATTGTGGACGAGGTCAATCGTCGCGTGGCCAAAGGAGATCACAAATACCGAGATTTTGCCGTGCTGTACCGAACCAACGCGCAATCCAACGCGCTTGAGCGTGCCTTTGCCAAAAGCGCGGTGCCCTATCGCATGTTGGGAGGCGTTCGCTTCTCGGATCGCAAGGAAATACGAGATTTGGTCGCTTATTTGCAATTGATCAACAATCATGCCGATCGCGAACGGTTATGGAGAATTATCAATGAGCCGCGCCGCAAAATCGGCGAGAAAACACTGGAGGCGGTGGAGGCGATTGCCGCAGAGCAGAACATGTCGCCGTTTGACGTGATGATACATGCATCTTCGTATGTAGCGCTGCAGCGTTCGGCGGCGACGCTGGTCGCGTTTACCCGCATGATCGGGGAATTGAGCGAAATGATCGGAAAGGTGGAACTGCCGACATTGATTGACGAGGTGCTCGATCGCTCGGGCTACCGCCAAATGTTGATCGATGCAGGCAAAGAAGAGGCAGATCGCTTGGAAAACTTGGATGAATTTAAGTCCAACGTGATCGAATACTGCCGAAATGCCGATGAACCGACGCTGACGGGATTCCTTGAGGAAAATGCGCTGGTTGCCGATGTCGACCGCTATGACGATACGGCCGATGCGGTCGTTATGATGACCATTCACTCGGCCAAGGGGCTGGAATTTCCCGTCGTTTTCCTGCCCGGTATGGAAGATGGAATTTTTCCCGGCATGCAGACGGTGATGGCCGGAGAGGCCGAGATGGAAGAGGAGCGCAGGTTGGCCTATGTCGCTATCACGCGCGCCAAGCGGGAATTGTATATTTTGCATGCCAAAATGCGTCTGCTTTACGGTTCGACTGCCTACAATCCCGTTTCGCGTTTTGTGTCCGAGATCCCCGAAACGCTGATCACCGAGGAGAACGAGCCGAGCGTGGCAGTGCCCGTCGGTTTCTCGGGCACCGGAACAAGGAACGGCGGAGCGGGGACGCGCGCGCACGCCAAAACGGTGCCGTCGATTCATGACGATATCACAGTTGGCAGACCGTTCGCGGGAACGGCCGACCGTGCCGCTGCGGCGGCATTTTCGGCAGGTGATCGGGTGCGACATCCGATCTTCGGCGAGGGTGTTGTGTTGTCAACGCGTTTTATGGCGGCGGATACGCTGTTGGAAGTGGCCTTTGACAATGTGGGAACAAAAAAATTGATGGCCACCTATGCGAAATTGAAAAAAATTTAAGAAACGAGGGGAGATCTGCTTTGACAGATAGTCTCCCCTTTTGTTTTGACGACGGGGTGTTGTGTTTCTTTTGGTATGTATCGCACACCACATTGTCAAGGAGTTAACGGAGATAAGAACTTTGCCGAAAGATTTGCGGCCGTTGTGACAGCATTTGGCAGGAATTGACCTTGACAAGCACCCGTTTTTTATATATAATATTGGTTAAGATAGGATTTTTTCGCTGTAGGAGCGAAAGATTGAAATTCATTGATATTGTCAGTTTTTTAACGGGAGGGGCCAAGTTGAAATTCACCTTTAAGGGCGGAGTCCATGTCGAAGAATACAAAAATACGAAAACATGTGCCATCCGTGCCATATCTGCGCCTGCGATCGTGACGATTCCGTTGTCACAGCATATCGGCGTGCCTGCGCGAGCGATTGTTGAGGTCGGGGAACGAGTGCTGACGGGACAGGTCATCGGCGAAGTTGCCGATGGTTTGGGATGTCCCGTACATAGCAGTGTTTCGGGTATAGTCAAGGAGATCAAAACAGTGCGCAACGCCATGGGCACGCCTGTGCAAAGTGTTGTGATCGAAAATGACGGGCAGGAAACGCGGCATCCCGATATCAAGATGAGAAATGACAAGCCGGAGGACTGTTCGGACGAGGAGATCATTGAGATTGTTCGTCTTGCGGGAATTTCGGGCATGGGCGGCGCGACATTCCCGACATATGCCAAACTGCGCGGAGCCATCGGCCGCGTCAAGCACATGCTGGTGAATTGCGCCGAGTGCGAGCCGTTCATCACGGCAAACCATCGGCTGATGCTCGAACAGCCGGAGGTGCTGTTGGGCGGTATTCGCGTGTTGCTGTGTGCACTTGGGTTGGACGAGGCGGTCATTGCCGTTGAGGACAACAAAACGGATGCGGTTGCGGTACTGGAAAAAACGATTCGCGAGCGGGGCGCCGAATTGCTGGGTGGCAAGTGTGCGCACGTATGCGTGATGAAGACCAAATATCCGCAGGGCGATGAGCGACAACTGATTTACGCTTTGACGGGCAAGGAGATTCCGGCGGGCAAGTTACCTGCCGATATCGGATATATTATTTTCAACGCGGAGACCTGTGCGGCGGTTGAGCATGCATTTTTCGACGGGATGCCGCTGGTTTCACGCATTGTTACGGTCGACGGCGACTGCGTCCGAGAACCAGGAAATCTGCTCGTTCCCGTCGGCACTTCGTATGCCGACTTAGCCGAGGCGTGCGGAGGCTTTCTCCGACAGCCCGAAAAGATCGTCAACGGCGGTCCGATGATGGGATTTGCACAATGGGATTTGCAGGGAAGCGTGACCAAGGGAACCTCGGCGGTGCTGTTCCTGTCGGAAGAATTCATTCGGCCTACGTTACAGCACGGCGCGTGTATCCATTGCGGTCGTTGCGTCGAGCATTGCCCGATGCATCTGATGCCCTACACTTTGACAGAACTTGCTCGCCGTAGGCAGTTGGACGAGGCGATGAAATACGATATCATGAGTTGTGTCGAATGCGGCACCTGCTCCTACGGCTGTCCTGCGGGAGTTGAGATTGTTCAATATATTCGTGCGGCCAAGGGAGCGATTCGGCAAAAACAGGCTGCCGATCGTGCACGTGCGGCGGCCGGGAAAGGAGACAAGACATGAATCAAACGAACCGAGACAAGACGCTCTTGACTGTTTCGCCCTCTCCTCATCTCCGTGCCAAAGACACAACGGCGAGCATCATGATGGATGTATTGATCGCACTTTCGCCGGCGGCGGTTTGGGGTGTTTACATATTCGGCACGCGTGCGCTTTGGATGATACTGGTTTGTATGGTGTCTGCCATGGTTGCCGAGGGCGTGACGCAAAAACTCTTGCACAGAGAGGTGACGGTCGGCGATTTGTCCGCTGCCGTGACGGGGTTATTGCTTGCCATGAATTTGCCTGTGACATTGCCGCTGTGGCAGGCGGTGATCGGAACGATATTCGCCATTACGGTCGTCAAGCAATTGTTTGGCGGTATAGGAAAAAATTTTATGAATCCTGCGTTGGCCGGCCGCGCGTTTTTGATGCTTTCCTTTGCGGGCAACATGACTCGATTTACCGCCGCTTATGACCGTATTTGGTTTTCGACGGCGGATGCGGTGGCAACGGCGACGCCGTTGGCACCGCTCAAAAACGGTGTTTTACCCGAGACGGGGCTGCTTGATCTGTTTTTCGGCCGCACGGGCGGTTGTATCGGCGAGGTATCGTCCATGCTGTTACTGGCGGGAGGAATTTATCTGTTGGCCAAGCGGGTCATTTCCTGGCGCATTCCCGTGAGTTATTTGGGCACGGTAGCGGTGTTGTCGTTTTTCATCTGTCGCGCGGACGGAGCACGTCTTGAAGTCATGCTTTGCGAACTGCTCTCGGGAGGACTGATGCTCGGTGCTTTCTTTATGGCGACCGATTATGTCACAAGTCCCGTTACCAAGGGCGGCAAATTGGTTTTCGGCGTGGGGTGCGGTGCATTGACCGTGTTGATTCGCACGTTCGGCGGATATCCGGAAGGAGTGTCGTTCTCCATCTTGATCATGAATGCGCTTGTTTGGTATTTGGATGCGGCTTTCCGCCCGCGTGTATTCGGCAAGAAGAAAGGCAAGGTGGCAAAGAATGGCTGAAAAAACGTCGTTTGCGGCACTTGCCCGCATGGTTGCTGTGCTGACGCTGATCTGTACGTTGGTGGCGATGCTGTTGGCGGGAGTATACGCGTTAACAATTGACACTTATGAAGAGAATCTTCTGGCGACCAAGCGTACGGCCGTTGCTTCGCTGTTTGACCGCGAGACGGTTGATACCGAGGTGCTGTCGACCGAGGGTTTTGAGGTGGAAGAGTTGTATCGGGTGACCGACGACGGAGCGCTGCTCGGCTTTTGCGCCAATGTCAAAAGCGCGGGCTTTGGCGGTGATATTGACATGATGGTTGCCATTTCTCCCGAGGGGAATCTGCTGGGCGTTAAAATCGTGGCGATGTCGGAAACGCCGGGGCTGGGTTCGCGCGCGGGCGAAGACGAGCATCTATCGCAATACAAAGGTTCGTTTACTTACGGCGACGAGGAGTATTTAACGCTGGGAGAGCAGGTTGATGCCATTTCCGGGGCGACGGTCAGTTCAAGGGCTGTTCATGCGGGAGTCAATACGGCGTTAGAGGCGCTTCTGTATTATCGACAGGCGGGGGATGAGATGCAATGAAAAAATTTTTGGCTCAATTGAAAAACGGCATTCTGGACCAGAACCCGGTGCTCGTTCAACTGCTCGGCATGTGTCCTACGCTGGCTACGACCACGTCGGTCAAAAATGCCGTTGGCATGGGACTGGCCGCCACGGCGGTGCTGATTTGCTCCAATATTTTCATTTCGTTGCTACGCAAGTTTATTCCGAAGCAGGTACGCATTGCGGCATATATTGTTATTATCTCGGGATTTGTAACGGCGGTGGAGTTGTTTATGCGTGCTTATGTGTATTCGCTTTATCAATCGCTTGGATTATTCATTCCGCTGATCGTAGTCAACTGCATTATTTTGGCGCGCGCCGAGGCGTTTGCTTCCCAAAATCCCGTACTGCCATCGGCTGTTGACGGCCTTTCCATGGGCTTGGGCTTTACTTTCGCGCTTGTGCTGTTGGCATCGGTGCGTGAAATTTTGGGTATGGGAACATGGTTCGGTATTCGTGTATTGCCGAAAGTGCTGAACATGACTGTGTTTATCTTGCCTTGCGGTGCGTTTATTACGTTGGGAATTCTGATTGCCGTTGTGCAAAAGATCCGCAATACGCGCGAGGACAAGGCTCGCTTAAGCGCGGCACGCGCAGAGAGTTCTTCCCCGAAGGAGGATGAAACTGCATGAATTTCGGTGAGATTTTGTTGATGATGTTTACTGCCGTTTTGGTGGAAAATTTCATTTTTTCGCGATTCTACGGTTGCTGCCCCTTTTTGGGCGTGTCATCGCAACCTGATACGGCATTGGGCATGGGCATGGCGGTGACTTTTGTCATTACGCTTTCAAGCGCAGCAACTTGGGTTGTATATGACCGATTGTTGGTGCCGTTTCATTTGGAATATTTGCAAACGGTGGCGTTTATTCTTGTCATTGCGGCATTGGTGCAATTTATTGAGATGTTTTTGCGCAAATTTATTCCCTCGCTGTATGCGGCGCTGGGCATTTATTTGCCGCTGATTACCACCAACTGTGCCGTGCTGTCCTCGGCATTGCTCAACATTCAAAACGGTTATAATCTGATTGAGTCCATTTGCTTCGGTTTTGCCGCTTCAATCGGATTTACATTGGCCATTGTTGTATTTGCGGGGGTGCGAGCCCGTCTACGCGCGGCTGAGCCGCCCCGCGCTTTTCGCGGCTTTCCCATGACGCTCATTGCGGCGGGATTGCTTGCCATGGCGTTTTCCGGATTTTCCGGCATGAGTTTTTCATAAGGAGGAACGTGCAAGATGGAGTGGACGGATATTTTGATTCCCGCCGCTATTTTTGCCGGACTGGGACTTCTTTTCGGTGCGGCGCTTGCCATTGCCTCCCGCGTTTTTGCGGTCAAGGAGGATGAACGCGTGGCAAAGATTACCGAGGCATTGCCGGGTGCCAATTGCGGCGGCTGCGGGTATTCGGGTTGCGCGGCGCTGGCAGAGGCCATCGTCAAAGGAGAGGCGGCGCCGAACTCATGTCTGGCGGGAGGCGAAAAGGCCGCGCGTGCGATCGGCGAGGTTATGGGGGTGCCGGTGGTGGCATGCAGGCCCATGCGGGCGCAGGTCATGTGCTCGGGCAAGAGTGATGTTGCCAAACGAAAATACAACTATATCGGTGCTTCCGACTGTGTGGCGGCCGAGCGACTGGGCGGCGGGGATAAATGCTGCCCGAACGGTTGCATCGGACTGGGCAGTTGCGCCGCGGCATGTCCCTATGGGGCTATTACGGTGGAGGACGGACTGGCTGTGGTCAACGCCGAGCGTTGTCGCGGCTGCGGTGTATGCGTGAGCAACTGCCCCAAGCATATCATACATATGGTTCCCGCCGAGGCGACACATTGGGTGGCGTGTCTGTCGGCGGAAAACGGAAAGAACACGCGTGAGCAATGCGATGCGGGGTGTATCGGTTGCAAATTGTGTGAGAAGGTGTGTGAGCACGACGCCATTCGGGTGGAAAACTTTGCGGCAACCATTCGTTACGATCGCTGT
>CAZOHP010000034.1:0-15754 GCA_964579815.1 uncultured Lachnospiraceae bacterium | reverse complement strand
TCATATAGTTGAATTCCAAGAAAGAGAGGCCCTTTTCCATGCGTTGCTTATAGCATTCGGCGCGCAACATATTGTTGACTGAAAAGCAAGCGCCGACCTCACGCAGTACCTCGACATAGTTTAGATCAAGTAGCCAATCGGCATTGTTGACCATCTCGGCTTTGCCTTCGCCAAACTCAATGAACCGTTCCATTTGCTTGCGGAAGCAGTCGCAATTGTGCTGGATGGTTTCACGCGTCATCATCGACCGCATATCGGTGCGTCCGGAGGGGTCGCCGATCATGGCCGTACCTCCGCCGATCAAGGCGATGGGGCGATTGCCGGCCATCTGCAAGCGTTTCATTAAGCACAATGCCATGAAATGGCCGACGTGGAGGCTGTCGGCTGTCGGGTCAAAGCCGATATAGAAAGTCGCCTTGCCGTTGTTGATCAAATTTTTGATCTCCTCTTCGTTTGTTACCTGTGCGATCAGACCGCGGGCAACCAACTCATCGTAAATGGTCATGATAATTTCTCCTTTTGTGTATCGGGCAAAAAATAAACCGCCCGAAGATTTGCTTCAGGACGGATATATCCGTGTTACCACCTAAATTCGCTTCTGCCTCGCGGAAGAAGCCTCTGTGGGTCACAACCAAAAGCGTTTAGACCCCACCGCATGATAACGGACGGCTGCCGTTGCCGCCTACGCACGGCGCGCGTCCGCCGCTTCGGGGCAATGCTCCGAGAGGTATTCGCCAACGTTGCCATGCGCCTCTCATCCTCCGGCTGCTTTCTGTAAGGCTATTCGTTTGGGTACTTGTTCTCATCAACACAACAATATTATAAAGAAAACGGAAGGATTTGTCAAGAGAAAAAGCGAAAAATTTTATAATGCAAAAATCATGTGAAAAGTTTGTTCGCTTTCCGTGATCCTTTGTGAATATTTTGAGAATTTTAGGAAATTGCTATTTACATTTTATTTCTTTGTGGTAAAATATAATCGTGGCACTGTGAGCAGTGTAAAAAAATAAGGGGTAAGTAGTTATGAATATTGTAATTAATAATTTCTCATGTGCTGCGGGTATGTTTGACAACCAGTATACCACCTCATCCGAAAGAGCCGCCACAACTCATGTGACTGATTCATACGAACTTTTGCTGTTTGATAACAAGGGAACAATTGCGATCGGTGATGAGAGTTTTACCGTGGAAAGCGGTATGCTTGTGCGCTTGAATCCGGGGGAGACATGTCGGGTGTTAAGTCGTAGCCGTGTACATTATTTGTGTTTTAACGAAGACGGAGAGGCAATCATAAAGTATTTGCTCGAATGCCCGCGAACGTTGAGTTTGAGGGCGCCGCAGCGGTTGGCGGAGTTGATCGAAGAGTTGTCCGTGGCGGATGATGCGCAGGACGCCGATGCGGTGATGATTGCCGCGCTGGGTATTTCGGCATTTCTCAAAAAGGAACTGGTACAGGTCCGCACATCCGAACGCAAACTTACAACAAAAACGATGAACAGCATTGATATGGCAGTTGAATACATGGAAGAGCATTTCCGCGAGAAATGCTCTTTGAATGAGGTGGCGGCTCATGTCGGTCGTTCTCCCATCTACTTCCATGATACCTTTGAGGAGGTCGTGGGCAAATCCCCCTGTGAGTATATCACCGATCTGCGCTTGAGGGAAGCAAAGAAGTTGTTGGCGTTCACCGATACGGAACCTGCTGAGGTGGCCGAAAAAAGCGGCTATGGATCGCAGTCATATTTCAACTATGCGTTCAAAAAGGCACTGGGAATCACGCCGTTGACCTATCGCCGCAGCGCATGCATGAATTATTGGAATAAAAAAGGTTGAGGTTCTGTGAAATGATATGGACACAAGGCACCGCACGATGTGTGCGGTGCCTTGTGCATATTCGGCGGTGAATTACTTGAGCGAGTTTTCGTAGGACTCGATCATTTTCTTGACCATCTGACCACCGACAGAACCGGCCTGACGGGAGGTCAGATCGCCGTTGTAGCCCTGCTTCAAATTGACGCCAACCTCACCGGCAGCCTCCATCTTGAATTTTTCAAGTGCTTCCTTTGCTTCGGGAACCATCGTCTTGTTGCTTGCCATAATAAAAACCTTTCCGCGCGTGCATGTTGTGCACCGCTTTTTATTTGAAATCTATATTCATCGAGCCGATGCTCCGAGCGCCCGACGCGCTCATCGGCTCGAACGTCGTTTGCATATGCCGCATTCGTTCTGCCGTCGCTTCGGCTCTGGACATATTGTGTACATTTTTGCGTGAGGTATGATAGGAAGTTTGTGTTACGCTTGGAAAAGTTGCGCTGAAGATCGATTCGCTCAAATTCTCGGATGTCATTTTTCCGGTTTTGTCAAGTGAAAAGATTCCTGTTACAAAAGACAAAAATAAATTTTATATTCACACTTGACATTTTATAATTTCATGATATAATTAGTTAGGAAACTAACAAATGAGCATCGGAGGATGAAAATGAAGAAAGAGAAAAAAGAGGGATTGGCACTTGCGCTGAGGCAGCGGCCGCCGCGCACGTTGCACGAAACACCGCCTATGATGGTGAACGATATTTCGCATCTGTTTTTTTCTAAAATGCGGTCGATGGAGCCGGAAGGCGCGCTTTCTCAACACAGTGCCAGAACGATTCTTCGCTTACTGTTTCATAAGGACGGCATGCGACAGCATGAGTTGGCATGTGCGGCGCATTTGAGTGCTCCGACGGTCAGCGCCGTACTGCGGCGTATGGAAAGCGAGGGGCTGATCGTTCGTCGCAATTACGAGCATGATGCGCGTGCGGTCGGCGTGTATCTGACCGAGTATGGTCGGCGTCAAAATGAAGCCGTATTGGATATGCTGCACGGATTGGATGAGGTGCTCATGCGAGGATTTTCACTCGAAGAGACCGAGCAACTCGAAAAAATGTTGTCGCGTATGCGTGAAAATTTGTTGCGAGATATGCGCGGAGAAATCGAGGAGGATCGAGAATGAAGTTATCCAAATATCTCAAGCCGTATTTGCCCTTTGCTATCGCTTCGCCGTTGCTGATGATCGGCGAGGTGCTGGCAGATCTTTGTCTGCCGATTTTGATGTCGTTTATTGTTGACT
Organism: uncultured Lachnospiraceae bacterium; assembly: GCA_964579815.1. Lineage (GTDB taxonomy): Bacteria > Bacillota > Clostridia > Oscillospirales > CAG-272 > SIG644. Next base: position 12,645 of record CAZOHP010000034.1, on the reverse strand, counting down.
ACGGTATTGCCGAGGGCGGGCTCACGGCTATTGCCGAGAATCGGTTGGCGTTCGACATTATGAATTTATTGTTCGGCGCGGGGAATTATACGCAGTTACATATCATTGTTACGTTTGGCATTTTGATGTTGATTATTACGCTATGCGGCGGATTTTTCGGTACGTTGTGCGCTTACACGGCCGCCCGTGCTTCGCAGGGGTTCGGAAATGATTTGCGCTGTGACGCCTATCGTCGCGTCATGTCGCTGTCCATTGAGCAGACGGATCGCTTTACGACGGGTTCTCTCATCACGCGCATGACCAACGATACTGCCATGATGGTAGAATTCGTTGAAACCATTCTGCGTATGTTTGTGCGTGCGCCCATGTTCTTAATCGGCGGCACGGTCATGCTGATTATGCTCAATGTCAAATTCGGCGTGGTGTTGCTGTGCTCGTTGCCGCTGGTGCTCGGTGTGCTTGTGCTGGTGCTTTCGCGTGCGGTTCCCATTTACGGTGTGGTGCAGAAGCGACTGGATCGCGTCAACTCGGTTGTACAGGAGAATGTTTCGGGGGCTCGTGTTGTCAAAGCGTATGTGCGTGAAGATTATGAAAACGAGCGTTTCAGACGCGCCAACGGAGAATTGCGCGATGTTAATTACCGTGTGCTGAAACTGATGGCCGTGATCAATCCTGTTATGAATGTGGTGCAGAATGTTGCCATTATCGCCGTGATTGCCATTGCCGGTATTGATATCAGTGCGGGAGTTGCCGGTATGACTACGGGTACGCTGATGGCGGGGGTCAACTTTATGACTACCGTTCTTCACTCGGTAATGATGGTTACCATGATGTTCCAGTCGATTTCGCGTGCCATGGCGTCGGGCAAGCGCCTTCGCGAAGTGCTTGAAACCGAACCGACCATTATCAGCGGGGAGATTGCCGAGGCGGAGACACCGACCGATGTGGCCGTTTCTTTTCGTGATGTCAGTTTTCGTTATCCCGGTACAACGGGACGCCCGGTACTGCAAAATATAACGCTGGATATTAGGCGGGGCGAGACCGTTGCTATCATCGGCGCTACCGGATCGGGGAAAAGTTCGTTGGTCAATTTGATTCCGCGCTTTTACGATCCTACGCGGGGAGAGGTGCTGGTCGATGGCATCCCGGTGAAGAATTGGAAATTGTCGGCGTTGCGCAAAAAAATAGGCTTTGTGATGCAAAAGAGCGAGTTGTTTTCCGATACCGTTGAGGGCAATGTTCGTTGGGGGCGTGACGATGCGACCGACGACGAGGTGAAGCAAGCGGCCGCAGTTGCCCAAGCGAACGATTTCATCGAGGGATTTGCCGACGGCTATGACACTTACATTGCCGAAAAAGGAGCATCGCTCTCGGGCGGGCAGAAGCAACGTATGTCCATCACGCGGGCATTGATTCGTCACCCCGATATTCTGATCTTGGACGATGCGACGTCGGCGCTGGATCTTTCGACCGAAGCAAAGTTGCGTCGTGCCCTCAAGGACCGTATGAAAGACACGACGGTCGTTATGGTCGCTCAGCGGATTGCATCGGTATGTGACGCCGATCGCATCGCCGTGATTGAGGCGGACGGCAGTATATTGCACTGCGCACCGCACGATGAATTGATGCGCATTAGTGCGACCTATCGAGATATTGTGGAATCTCAGCGAAACGGAGGTGCGGCAAATGAATAATCGATCCTCGGCTCCTGCGCGCGGTGTCGGAGCCATGCCCGACATTCGTCCGGGGCGTCCCGGAGCGGGGCCAAACGCGCGTTTGCATGCGGAAAAACCGAAAAATTTGCGCCGCACCGTCGGCCGGTTGTTACAATATATTGGCCGTAACGGCACACTGCTGATCATTTTGTTGGTGCTGATGGCGCTGACGACTGTTATCGATCTGTTCGGACCTATGTTTCAACAAAAGGCTATTGATACGATTCAACTGGAGGAGGGGGCGGTATCGGTCGATCTTAGGGCGATGTTTACTTATTTGACCGTTATGGGAATTGCCTTTGCGTTGGGGGCAATCATGAGTCTGTGTCAATCGCTGGTTTCGGCCAAACTATCGCAGGCCACCGTTTACACCATGCGAAATGATTTGTTCCGTAAGATATCTCGCTTGCCCATTTCCTATACCGACAATCACCGTCACGGTGATATTATGTCGCGCATGACCAACGATGTGGAAAACGTTTCCAATGCCGTGTCCCAATCCATTACGACATTGCTGTCTTGCATCATTACCATTGTCGGTGCACTTTGCATGATGGTGTGGTACAGTTGGCAATTGACGCTGATCACACTCATTACCATTCCGCTATCGATCACCGTATCGACAACGTTGGGCAAATTTATGCGAAAATACTTTGTGCGACAGCAAAAGTTACTGGGCGCGCTCAACGGGCAGGTTGAGGAAATGGTCACCTCTTACAAAACAGTTGTTGCTTACGGTCGTGAGGATGCGGCCGTTGAGAAGTTTGCCGAACTTTCGGAGGGATTGTACCATAGCAGTATTTTGGCTCGCGTATGGGGTTCCATTATGGGACCGCTGATGAATTTCATCGGCAATTTCCAATATGTAGCCGTGGCGACGGCGGGCGGCTTTATGATGTTGTCGGGGCGCGGGCACATGACCATCGGTTCGCTTCAGGCGATGTTGCAGTATTCCAAAAAGTTTACCATGCCGATTAACCAAGTTGCCAATCAATATTCCGCTATTTTGACCGCGCTGGCCGGTGCCGAACGTATCTTTGAGATCATGGATAGCACAGACGAGGTCGATCAAGGCCGAAAAACACTTGATCGAAATTCCATGCGTGGTGCCGTTGAATTTACCGATCTGCATTTTTCTTATGTGCCGGGCGAGCCCGTGCTCAAAGGGCTGAATTTGTCGGTCAAACCGGGGCAAAAAGTCGCCATCGTCGGTGCAACCGGCTCGGGCAAGACGACTATTGTCAATTTACTGACGCGTTTTTACGAGCCGGACAGCGGCTCGATTACGGTCGACGGTGTTTCGATTGCCGATATTCCCAAAGAGCAATTGCGTCGCTCCATTGCCATTGTATTGCAGGACACCGTGCTGTTTTGCGACAGCATTCGTGCCAATATCAAATACGGTAGGCTTGAGGCGGATGAAGCGGAAGTGAAACGAGCGACCGCGATGGCGGGGGCCGACACTTTTATTGAGCGATTGCCCGAGGGGTATGATACTCAATTGGCCGAAGCGGGATCCAACCTTTCGCAAGGGCAGCGTCAATTGCTGGCCATTGCCCGCGCAGTGTTAGCCGATCCCAAAATATTGATTTTGGATGAAGCAACTTCGTCAGTCGACACACGCACGGAGATGAAAATTCAACAGGCGATGGTCAATTTGATGAAAAACCGTACGTCGCTGATTATCGCACATCGACTGTCCACCATTCGCGATGCCGATGTGATCGTTGTTGTCCGTGACGGAGTGATTGCCGAAGCGGGTGACCATGAAACGCTGTTGGCGGCAGGAGGCGAGTATGCCAAACTATATGCCAACCAATTTGCCGGTGTGGCAACGTAACAATGGGAAAGGGGGGCGACCTTTGCTACAAAACAACGAAACATGGACGGCCAGACAGGCGTATTTTGCTTTGCTATGTGAGCGAGAACCGTTTGGAACATTTGGAGCATTTGGAGCGTTTGGACAGGCGGAGAGTTGTCCCACTGTGTGCGATGGCATCGGAACTTACAAAGAAAAGCGGTTGCATGCACTGCTCAAGGATTTTTATTGCCCCGATCGTGCTTGTCAAGAGGTCAAATTGACCGATTCGCATTTGACCGGAAGTTACGCTGAACTTACCGATGCGTCGGCGAGACGCGCGACGGATCGCTATGTTGCCGATATTTTGACCGATGACGGTGAGATCATTGAAATTCAGACAGGAGGATTTTATCCCCTTGTCAAAAAACTGCATTTTTATCTTTGTGCGACCGGTTATCGTGTGACGGTTGTCCGACCGGTGGCGCATCTCAAATGGCTGCGCTGGATGGACGAAGCAACGGGGGCGTTGACCGAGCGGCGGCGCTCTCCCAAGCGCGGTGACGTCAAAGACGTTGCCCGTGAACTGTATTGGTTGCTTCCGTATTTGGCCGAGCGGCGGCTGACGCTGTGCATTCCTCTTCTTGAGGTGGAGGAGATTCGTATACTGAACGGCTACGGCAACGGCGGTAAACGCGGCTCAACTCGCTATGATTGCTTGCCGCTTGCATTGTGTGATGAGGTTGTTTTGCGTACGCCCGAGGATTACGCCGACATTTTTTTGCCGTCGGCCGATCGATTGCCCGCGCCTTTTACCGCTGCAGAATATGCCAAGGCGGTCGGACTGCGCGGCAAAGCGGTTTATGCCATGCTGCGTATGCTGACCGAACTTCGTTTTCTCACTTCGGCCGCTCCCCGCGGTCGCGCAGGTACATGGGAGAGATTGAAACAATAGGCAGATACGGGAAGTCCGCTCTTTCGAAAACTTTACTCAAAGAAAAAACTCGCCGTTTGGATCACCGAACGGCGAGTTTTCTGTCAAGACGTGTAGTCAATAATTCTTGGCCTGCAACTCAAAATAACTTTGCGGATGATTGCAGGTGGGGCAGATATCGGGTGCTTTGGTTCCGACGACGATATGACCGCAGTTGCGGCACTCCCATACTTTGACCTCGCTCTTCTCGAATACCTGCGCGGTTTCGACATTGTGAAGCAAGGCACGGTAGCGTTCCTCGTGCTGTTTTTCGATGTCGGCGACCATACGAAACTTGGCGGCGAGTTCGTGGAAACCCTCGGCCTCGGCGGTCTCGGCGAATCCTGCGTACATGTCTGTCCACTCATAATTTTCGTTGATGGCTGCTTCGCTCAGATTGTGCGCGGTGTCGCTGATGCCGGCCAAATCCTTGAACCACATTTTTGCATGTTCTTTTTCGTTGTCAGCCGTTTTGAGAAAAAGTGCGGCGATTTGCTCGTAGCCCTCCGCCTTGGCTTTGGATGCGAAATAGGTGTACTTATTTCGCGCCTGCGACTCGCCTGCAAAGGCAGCCCATAAATTTTTTTCGGTTTGCGTCCCGGTGTACTTTGTCTTGCGCGCTTCGCTTTTGATTTCTTCGACTTTATCGTCCGTCACATGACATTTGGGGCAAACGGCGGGCTCCCCCTCCTGTACCTCAAAGATTTCGCCGCAAACTTTGCATTTGTAAAGTTTCATGTTCGTCTCCTCCGTTTTGTTTTCACTATTCAATATAGACCGATTTCCCGACTTTTATGCACATAACGCATCGATCAACAAATTCATCATATACACCGCGAACCATTTGAAACACATATCGCAAAAAATTTTTCTGTTGACTTGTAATATGGCGTTGAATATGTTACAATAATAGGGCAAACTTTTCTATTCGGAGGCTCTCTGCTATGTTATCCACCGTATATTCCGCCGGATTGTTCGGCATTGACGGTTTCCTTGTCACGGTCGAGGTTGATGCACGGCCGAATCTGCCCTCATTTGAATTGGTCGGGCTGCCCGATATGGCCGTGAAAGAAGCCAAAGAGCGTGTGCGCACCGCTTGCGAGAATAGTGGTCTGCGCTTTCCCGAAACGGCATTGATGATCAATCTTGCCCCTGCCGACCGTCGCAAAGAGGGATCCGGCTTTGACCTTGCCATTCTTACGGGCATTTTGCATGCCGTCGGTGCCATCCGCCACGATGTGGCTTTGGATGACAGTTGTTTTATCGGCGAATTGTCGCTATCGGGCAAATTACGCGGTGTGCACGGCGTGCTCTGCATGTGTGTTGCGGCGCGAGACGCCGGAATCAAAAATATATACGTTCCGATGGAAAATGCTGCCGAAGCGGCTGCTGTTCGCGGTGTGCGTGTATACGGAGTCGAGAGCATGACGGCATTGATCGATCATCTCAACGGTCGCAAGCCGCTCGTACCCGAGGAAACGCGCGAGACGGTTTCGGACGAAGACAAATATTGGGGGCCTGATTTTGCCGATGTGCGCGGTCAAGCCATGGCCAAGAGAGCGTTGGAAGTTGCCGCGGCGGGTGGCCACAATGTTTTGCTGATCGGCCCGCCCGGTACGGGTAAGTCGATGCTGGCCAAACGTCTGCCGTCCATTTTGCCTCCGCTGACCTTTGAGGAGGCATTGATGACGACAAAAATTCATTCCGTTGCGGGAACATTGCTCGATGGACAGGCGCTGATTATGCGACGGCCGTTTCGCTCGCCGCATCACACTATGAGCGCAGTGAGTTTGGTCGGAGGCGGTGCCAACCCGGCGCCGGGAGAGATATCGCTCGCGCATAACGGTGTGCTGTTCCTTGATGAATTGCCCGAATTTCCAAAGCATGTGACCGATGCGTTGCGTCAGCCACTGGAAGATCTCAAGGTTACGATCACTCGTGCCAGCGGCCGAGTTACGTTTCCAAGCGCATTTATGCTGGTGGCGGCTATGAATCCTTGCCGTTGCGGTTATTTCGGTCATCCGACTCGCAAATGTACCTGCCGTGCAGGTGATGTGGCTCGCTATCTTGCCAATGTCAGCGGGCCTCTGCTGGATCGCATCGACATTCAGATCGAGTTGCCGTCATTGAGTTATGAGGAGATCAACGCCCCGGATCCGAATGTTGAAAGTTCGGCTACCATTCGCGCTCGCGTGGCGGCGGCGCGAGCCTATGCCGGCGCTCGCATGGCGGCAGACGGCGCCGATCTTAAATGCAATGCACAACTTGACCCCGCCGATATTCGTCGTTATTGTGTGACTACGCCCGGAGCCTCGGCGCTGTTGGCACAGGCCTACGAACGATTGGGACTCAGTGTGCGCGGACATGACCGCATTTTGCGTGTCGCTCGCACGGTGGCCGATTTGGATGCATCCGAGATCATTCGCGAAGAGCATATTGCACAGGCCATCCAATTTCGCTCGCTTGACCGGAAATATTGGCATTGATCAAATACTTATATCATAGGGAGGTAAGAGCGGCATGTTGTTCTCGTCGCTGGAATTTTTATATTTATATCTGCCGTTGACATTGCTGCTTTATTTCGTCCTGCCGCTGCGGTGGCGCAATGCTGTGTTGCTGGCGGTCAGTTTGATCTTTTACGGCTGGGGGGAACCGGTGTATCTTTTCCTGATGGTGTTTACCGTCGCCGTTGACTATGCCGCCGGGTTGCTTATCGAGCGAAATGTTAACCGTCCGCGTCGTGCTCGAAATTGGTTGATCGTTGCTGTCATTGTCAATTTGGGACTGCTTGCTTTTTTCAAATACAGCACGTTTTTGTTGGATAATCTCCGCACCATTCCGGCACTGTCTCGGTTGCCTCACTTTGAGATATCTTTACCCATCGGCATTTCGTTTTATACCTTTCAGGCGTTGTCGTATGTGATCGACGTGTATCGTCGTGAGGTGACGGCGCAACGCAGTATCGTAGCGTTCGGTACCTATGTGACGTTGTTCCCTCAACTCATTGCGGGGCCCATTGTGCGTTACAGCGACGTGGATACACAATTGACGGAGAGAGAGCATTCGCTGACCATGGTCGCCGGCGGTGCGAGGACATTCCTTTGCGGACTTGCCAAAAAAGTGTTGTTGGCCAATACGGTAGGGGCGCTGTGGGCCGTTATGCGCGACACGCCGACGGAACAACTGACGACCGCCGCCGCTTGGCTTGGTGTGGTCTGCTATACCGTTCAGATTTATTTTGATTTTTCCGGTTATTCGGATATGGCTATCGGTTTGGGACGCATGCTCGGCTTTCGCTTCCCGGAAAACTTTTATTATCCCATGACCGCTCGTTCCGTCACCGATTACTGGCGGCGTTGGCATATCACGCTATCCTCGTGGTTCCGCGAATATGTTTATATCCCGTTGGGAGGCAATCGTTGCGGTAAGGTTCGCACCTATCTCAATATGCTTGTCGTTTGGACATTGACGGGGCTATGGCACGGTGCCAGTTGGAACTTTGTGATTTGGGGATTGTACTTTTTTGTGCTGTTGGCCGTTGAGCGCGCGTTCCTCGGTCGGTGGCTGAAGAAGTTGCCCGGTGCAGTGGGACATATATGGACAATTTCGGTCGTTGTGTTCAGTTTTTATATCTTTGTGTTTGACGGTACGTTGGATACGCTTTCTCCATCGGCGGCGATGTCTTACCTCGGCGTTATGTTCGGGCAGACCGGCGCGGGGATTGCCAACGGTGTATTTTTCTATGAATTGCTTCGCCATTTGCCGCTGCTGCTGATATGTGCGGTTGGTATGACGCCGTTCCCGAAACGTGTCTTTTGGCGAGTGTACGAGCGCCATTGTTACGTGATGAATGTGATCAACATAGTGTTGTGCATGCTCAGTCTTCTTTTGTGCACGGCCTATTTGGTTGATTCGTCCTATAATCCTTTTTTGTATTTCAGATTTTAAGAGGTTGTTATGACAAAAATACTCTGTCGTTTGTTCGTGAAAAACGGTGAAAATATAAACGATGCCCGTGTGCGTCGTGCTTACGGCACACTGTGCGCCGTGGTCGGTATGATACTCAATATCTTACTGTTTATTGGTAAATTTACCGTGGGTATGATCAGCGGTTCTGTTTCCATTCGTGCCGACGCGATCAATAATTTATCCGATGCTGCCTCGCAGATCATTTCTCTTGTCAGTTTCCGTATTGCCGCCAAGCCTGCCGACCGCGATCATCCTTTCGGACATGCGCGCATGGAGTACGTTGCGTCCATGATTGTGTCCATGTTGATACTGATTGTTGCTTATCAGTTGTTTCGCGATTCCGTAGATAAATTATTGCATCCCGTAGCGACCGAATTTCGTTTGATTTCGGTGATCGTACTGGGCGTTTCCATCCTTGTCAAACTGTGGTTGGGACTTTTCAACAGTCGGGTGGGGAATAAAATCGATTCTGACGTGTTGCGCGCAACCAAGACCGACAGCCTGTCCGATGCAGCGGCAACGGCGGCAGTGCTTGCCGCATCGCTTGTGCACCATTTTACCGACTTTGATCCCGACGGTTATATGGGTATTCTCGTGGCGATTCTCATTTTTGTTGCAGGTGTTCGTATCTTAAATGACACGAAAAATTCGATTCTCGGTACCGCCCCCGACGGGCGCACCGTTGAGACGATTCGCGCCATTGTGATGTCCTATCCCGAAGCGCTCGGATTGCATGATATGGTGGTGCACAATTACGGACCGGGGTGCACCATCGCTTCGCTGCACGTGGAAGTGGACGGCGCCGCTAATGTGTTTCATACCCATGATGCCGTTGATCGTATGGAAAAACAACTGTTCACCGAGGCAGGCATTCATGCAACCGTCCACATGGACCCCATCGTGACCGACGATCCGATGGTGAATGAGATACATCACCGTGTTGCCGCGCTGATTTGTGAGATGGACGGTCGGCTGACGATTCATGATTTTCGCATGGTGCGAGGAAACACGCATACCAATCTTATTTTTGATGTGGTTGTTCCTTTTGAATTGGAAGAGAATGATGCGGAGTTGAAGAAAAAGATCGATGCCTGCGTAAAGACCATCGATCCGAATTATTGCACTGTTCTCACCATTGACCGCGCTTGATAGGAATTGAAGATATTTTACGTAAAACAGTTGACTTTGATCGCAAAAGCAAGTATAATAAAGTTACATAAAACGGTAGCAAATCGCTACCGGCCCGCATGACGGGAGAAAAGGAGAACATATCATGATGGAATATGGTTTGCAAATGTACAGCGTTCGTGATATTACCAAAGAAAATTTGACGGATGCATTGCGGCAGGTGGCCGAGTTGGGTTACAAATTTGTGGAATTCGCCGGCTTTTTCGGCAACAGTGCCGAAGATGTGCGCGGTGCGCTGGATCACTATGGCCTGCGCGTCAGCGGCACGCATACAAGCAGCGCCGAATTATTGCCCGACAAATTGGCGGAAACGATCGCTTACCATAAGGAATTGGGTAATACAAACATTATTATTCCCAGTTTCGATTTGTCCACCAAAGAAAAATTGGACGAGTTGATCGATCTGATCAACGATGTCCAGCCAAAGTTGGCAGCCGAGGGGATTGCGCTGGGATACCATAATCACGATTATGAGTTCCGCACAACTGCTTACGGCTTAGTTCCCCACGAGGAATTGGCAAAGCGTACCAAGGTGGAATTTGAGATTGACACATTTTGGGCATATTTTGCCGGTCGCGACCCGATTGAGGTGTTGGAACAATTGAAAGATCGCATCCGCGTTATTCATCTCAAAGACGGTTTGCTTGATCGCTCCGGTCGTGCTCTCGGTGAGGGAACGGCACCTGTTGCCGCCGTGCGTGAATACGCCATTCGGAATGGCATGCGTATGGTCGTTGAAAGCGAGGGCTTGCAACCGACGGGCTTGGAGGAAGTCGGCCGCTGCATTCGCTACTTGCGCAGTCTGGAAGCGTGACGAAAGCGACACGCGTGATCAAAATATATACCGCTCCGTGCCAAAATTCGTAACAAACGATTTTGGCACGGAGCGGTTGTTTCTTTTAAGAATTATTTTTCCGGATCCATATATTTCCAGTAGGTGACGATATAATTGATACCGGACCACAGCGTAAATACGATGGCTGCCACAGCGCTGATCAGCGTCAACACATAGAAGCCTCTCAACCCGTAGGTGGGATCGATGCGGGCGAGAATGTGATCGTATACGAGCGGCTCAATGAGTGCCAGCAGGATGCAGGCGATCTGTATGACCGTTTTCATCTTGCCCAACTTGTCGGCGGCAACAACAACGCCGGAACTTTTTGCCGTGATGAGACGAATCGATGCGACGGCCAGTTCTCGGAAAACGGTGATGATGAGCATGACCATGAACATCCAAAACATAATATCGTTGGAAGTGCGATAGCGACAGACAATGCCGAAGATGGCGGCAATGACCATAAATTTGTCGGCCAAAGGATCCAAAAATTTGCCGAAGTCGGTGATAAGACCTCTTTTGCGGGCAATCTTGCCGTCGAGCATATCGGTAAATGAAGCGGCGGCGAAAATAAGCGCCGCGATGAGGTTGTTATACCATGCATAGGGCAGTAGCATAACGGCGAGAATCACGGGAACGAGAATAAGCCGGAGCACAGTTAGTTTGTTGGGTAGATTCATGATGTTTCCTCCTTAATCGGTTAAAACGGCAGAGCCGTAAATGTCATAGTCGACGACTTCATTGACCATAACATCAACGAAAGAGCCGGGGGCGATGCGGCGAGCGCTCTTGAAATAAACTTTACCGTCAATGTCGGGCGCGTCGGCTACACTGCGGCCGAAGTGTGCCTCACTGACAGGGTCAAAATCTTCAACCAGTACACGCACGGTTTTGCCTACTTTTTGTTCATTCTGTTCTTCGTTGATTCGCATTTGCATGTTCATGAGAACATCCATGCGATCTTGCTTGACCTGTTCATCGATTTGATCGGGAAAGTCGTAAGCGGGGGTGCCCTCTTCGCGCGAATAGGGGAATACACCGGCATGTTCAAAGCGCGCTTGCTTGACGAATTCGCACAATTCGTCAAAGTCCTCTTGTGTCTCTCCCGGGAAGCCGACGATAAAGGTGGTGCGCAGTGTGATATCGGGAATTTCGCGGCGCAATTTATCGATCGTTTCGCGAATCATCTTGCCGTTGCCGTGACGGTTCATGGAACGAAGCATGTGATCGGAGATGTGCTGCAACGGAATGTCGACATAGTTGAGGATACGGTCATTGTCGCGAATTTCCGCAATCAGTTCGTCGGTCATTTTGTCGGGGTAGCAGTAAAGCAAACGAATCCACGGAATGTCGGTTTCTTCGGTGATGCGGTGCAGCAATTTGTGCAGGGAATATTGCCCGTACAGGTCCAGCCCGTACCGAGTGATATCCTGCGCAACGATCGTCAGTTCACGTACGCCGAGCGCTTCCAATGTTTTAGCCTCTTGGATGAGTTCTTCCATCGGACGCGAGCGGAATTTGCCGCGGATTGCCGGAATGGCACAATAAGTGCAGCGATTATCACAGCCCTCGGCAATCTTGAGATAGGCCATATATTCCGGCGTGGTCAATACACGGTCACCGCCGAGTTGAACACAGTTGTGATCTTCTATCGAGATGTATTTTTCAACGCGCGAAACGTCGCTCACGGCACCGAGCGCGTCGACGATATTGTGGATAGAGCCGACTCCCAAAACGGCATCGACCTCCGGTAACTCTTCAAGAATCTGTTCACGGTAACGCTCAACCAAACATCCGGTGACAATGATGGCTTTCAAATTGCGGTTTTCTTTGAGCCAAGCAATGTCGAGAATATTTTCAATGGCTTCCTTTTTTGCGCTTTCGATAAAGGCGCAGGTGTTAATGATAACGACGTCCGCTTCGGTTTCGTCCGGCGTGATTTCGTAACCCGCAGACAGGACGTGATGGAGCATGATCTCGGTGTCGAGTTGATTTTTAGGACAGCCGAGGGAAACAAAGCCAACTTTCATACGATAATTCCTTTCGGGAAATGCTACTGCAGTTTTATAGTATGATTATACCACGAAGAGCGGACTATTGTCAAGAGCGGGAATATTTTTGACTTTCTATTTACAAATCGGAAATACGGTGTTACAATATTAGACGA
>CAZOHP010000033.1:0-15838 GCA_964579815.1 uncultured Lachnospiraceae bacterium | reverse complement strand
TGCGCAATCCCGTCGACATCGATGATTCCTTTTTGGAACGCATCACGGCGATCGGATCGTCATGCATCGTAATAACTTCGGTCGTGGGCACGATCTCAAACCGAGCGATATCCACGCCTTGCTCGGTCGCGATCTCACGGATCGCCGTCTCGTCGCCTACCAGCGTATATTCAACCTCGGCGCCGAACTCTTTTGCCGCGGCAAACGCTCCCAATACCATCTCGCACGGTGCGTGATCGCCGCCCATCACATCAACAATGATCCTCATGATAGATTCCTCACCTTCAAACAACTTGATATGGTTCAAGCGCCGCCAGCGCTCGCGCGCTGTAGCGCTCGTATTTGGCCGTTTTTCCCCCTTTGACACGTTCGTCAAGACCGGGAATAATACCGAAATTGGCATTCATAGGCACAAAATTGCCCTTGCCCTGCATGTTGCCCTCACTCACATAAGCCGCCATAGCACCGAGCATGGTCACGCGCGGAAACACTTGCCTGTCTCGTCCCAGCGCGCGCAGAGCGGCATTGCGCCCTGCCACAAGCCCCGAGCCGGCAGATTCGACATATCCCTCAACGCCGGTCATCTGACCCGCGAAAAACACATTGGGACGGGAAATCATGGCATATGTTGCGTCCAACAGACCGGGAGAATTCAAATAAGTGTTGCGATGCATGACGCCGTAGCGGAGAAACTCCGCCTGTTCAAGTCCGGGAATCATGCGAAATACGCGTTTTTGCTCGGGAAACGTCAAGTGAGTCTGAAATCCAACCAAATTGAACATGCTCCCCTCAACGTTCTCGCGTCGCAATTGCACCACGGCGTAAGCCTCTTTTCCCACGCGGGGATCGATCAGCCCGACCGGTTTAAGCGGACCGTAAAGCAACGTATCATGACCGCGACGCGCCATAACCTCAACAGGCATACAGCCCTCAAACACCGTGAAGTTTTCTTGCTCTTGGCGATCAAAATTCTTGAGTTCGGCCTCCTTGGCATGAATCAGTGCTTCATAAAACGCCTCATACTGCTCACGAGTCATGGGGCAGTTGATATAATCGGCATCGCCTTTGTCGTAGCGGGAAGCATAATATGCTATGTCCATGTTGATCCCCGCCGCATCAACGATAGGAGCGGCCGCATCAAAAAAATGCAATTTCCCGCACCCCAACTCGTTTGCAATATAATCCGCCATGCCATCCGAGGTCAACGGCCCCGTGGCAATCACCGTGATCGCGTCTTTTTCCGGCGAAACGACCTCCCGCTCGATCACCTCAATCAGCGGATGGTTTTTGATCTTTTCGGTCATGTAAGCGGAAAACGCGGCGCGGTCAACAGCCAGCGCGGAACCTGCCGGTACGCGCGTAGCCCGAGCCGCTTCGATCATCAGTGAACCGCAGCGCCTCATCTCTTCTTTGAGCAAACCGACCGCATTGGTCACGCTGTCGGAGCGGAGCGAATTGGAACAGACCAGTTCGGCAAAATTTTCGCTGTGATGGGCCGGCGTGTATTTGTGCGGTTTCATCTCATAAAGCCGTACATGCACCCCCATGCTCGCCGCCTGCCATGCCGCTTCACAGCCCGCCAGCCCGGCACCGATCACAACAATGCTTTCTCCGCTCATATCTCATCCTCCGCCCCTTGCACCTTTTGTTCGGCATATTCCGGCGCCGGGCGCGTGTATTTGCAGTTCTCGTTTCCGCAGACCAGCGCTGTCTTTCCCTTTTTGAAGAACAGCATTCCGCCACACTCGGGGCATACTTCTTCGGTCGGCAGATCCCAAGAAGAAAAATCGCAGGTTGGATAACCCGAGCAGCCGTAAAACGCGCGACGACGACCGTAACGCATCACCACCGGTTTACCGCATTTGGGGCACGCCACGCCGACTTCCTTGTTTTTCTGCTTGGTAAACTTACATTCCGGATAGCGCGAGCAGGCATAGAAATTGCCGTAGCGCCCTCGGCGCAGCACCATGTCGGCGCCGCACAGTTCACATTTCATGTCCGGAACGATCTCAATTTTTTTGGGCACAGGCGCCCCCTCCGCAGTCTCATTCTCCGTCGCGGATTTTCCGGCATCCAGCGGCTTGGTGTTTTTACACTGCGGATAGTTGGGGCAGGCGATGAATTTGCCGAAGCGCCCATTCTTCACGATCATGCGGCTACCGCATTTATCGCAAAGTTGGTCCGTCTCTTCCGCCGGCAATTCAAGCGTTTGCTCCCCCAGCGCTTTCTCGGCGTGAGTCAACTCTTGCTCAAACGAATTCCAAAATTCATGCAACACCCCGTTGAGCGTCATATCGCCACGCTCAATGTTGTCCAGATCGGTCTCCATGTCGGCGGTAAAGCCGATATCAACGACGTCGGGAAAATAATCTTTCATCATGCGCGTGGTGACCTCGCCCAGCGGCGTGGGCACCAGTGACTTGCCCTCGCGGGTCACATAGTTACGGGAAAGAATGGTCGTGATAACCGTTGCATAAGTCGAAGGACGGCCGATTCCTTTTTCTTCCATCAATTTGACCAGCGTCGCTTCATTATAGCGGGCCGGCGGCTCGGTGAAATGCTGTTCGGGGCTGACCTGCTCGGTGCGCAATGTCATCCCCTCGGTCAGCGGCGGAATACGGGCATCTTTCTCTTCTCCGTCGCCGTCCTTGCGTCCCCGCGCTTCCTCGGCCGTTTCTTCATAGAGTGCCATGTAGCCGGGGAATGTCACAGTATAGCCGCTGGCACGGAACAGATGATTGCCGCACGCCAAATCAACATGCAGTACCGATAACGTTGCCGACTGCATTTGGCTGGAAACGAATCTTTCCCAAATCAACTTGTACAACTTGAACTGATCGTTTGAAAGCGACTTGCGAATCATCTGCGGTTCCAGTTCGATTCTGGCGGGGCGAATGGCCTCGTGCGCGTCCTGCGCACCCGACCGCGTCTTATATTGACGCGGTGTTTTCGGAACATAATCACTGCCGTATTTACACTTAATCAGTTCTCCCGCAGCCACTTGCGCCTCGGCGGAAACGCGCTGAGAGTCGGTACGCATGTAGGTGATCAGACCCTGTACGCCACCCAAATCGGTTCCGACATTGATCCCCTCGTACAGTTCCTGTGCCACACGCATGGTGCGCTGGGACTGGAACCCGAGACGACGCGACGCCTCCTGCTGGAGCGTTGAGGTCGTAAACGGCGGTGCCGGCATTTTGGAGCGGGTCGACGACCGCACCGACCGAACGGTAAACGGCCGTGTGCGCGCTATAGAAACAATCTTCTCCGCCTGTTCGCCGTTCTCCAAGCGAACACCGGTAACGCTGCCGTCGGATGAGATATCGCCGCGGTAACGCACGGCAAACGTCTTGCCGTCCTCATTGGAAAGTTGAGCCTCAACCGTCCAATATTCTTCGGGCGTAAAAGCGCGAATTTCTTCTTCACGCTCGACCAACAAACGGGTCACAACCGACTGCACACGCCCCGCGCTCAGCCCACTGCGAATGTTTTTCCACAACAGCGGGCTGATCTTATAGCCGACAATGCGGTCAAGAATGCGGCGCGCCTGTTGAGCATCCACCAAATTCATGTCGACCTGTCTGGGGCTTTTGATGCCCGCCTTGACAACCGACTTTGTCAGTTCGTTAAAGGTGACACGCAGTGTCTTCTCCACGGGAATCCCCAGCGCCACGGCCAAATGCCACGCGATCGCCTCTCCCTCGCGGTCAGGGTCGGTCGCGAGAAAGACTTTGTTTGCCGCTTTGGCTTCCTTGCGAATTTCTTTGATGAGATCGCCCTTACCGCGAATGTTGATGTAATGCGGTTCGAAATCATGTTCGATATCGACTCCCAGCGAACTTTTCGGCAGATCGCGCACGTGTCCGTTGCACGCAATCACCTTATAATTTGATCCAAGGTGCGCCTTAACGGTGTGCACCTTGAAAGGAGACTCCAATATTACGAGATTTGCCATATTTCATTTATCCTTTCCGAAACAAACTTCCGCGCAAAAGTTGTATATCTTTCAAATCATACGATCACGCACGGCAATACAGACCGCCCGGCAGTGTCTGTATCAAGCCCTTGATCTCCAGCAAAGACAGCGCTGTCAGCAATTCCCCCGTGCCGTAACCCGCAGATTGCAATTTGTCAATGGCAACGGGGTGATCCATCGGAATCGCCTCAAATACGCGCCGCTCGCGCTCGCCGAGCGTTGAGAGGATTTCGGCAGAATGATCTGCCGCCGGCAGCTGACCGGACACAGCCTCCGTCGCCTTGTCGGCGCCCGTCGCGACCTCGATCGTATTCGCACGGCGCTTTTTCAGCTGCGTCTCCGTCTCGGCCGTTGCGGGCTGTGCTTCCAATTGCTGTGCGGGAACACGCGATTGACCGTCGACCGTCCGACTGTAAACGCCCATACGCGAGAGCGCATCGGCACTGTAATCCGAACGTCGACCGAGCGCCGCACTTCCCGGGCGCAATGTCTTGCGATACAGCACTTCGTATTGCTTCAAAATATCATCCGCGCACAGTACGACGCGAGCGCCCTCGCGAATCAGGCGATTGGTCCCCGCGGCGTTGACATCCCCCACATTGGCGGGAACGGCAAACACCTCGCGTCCTTGTATCAATGCTCTGTCGGCCGTGATCAGCGCACCGCTGCCCTCGGCGGCATCCACCACAAGCGTCCCCTGCGAAAGCCCGCTGATCAAACGATTACGCAGTGGGAAGTGATACCCCTCGGGACGAACGCCGGGGGCAAACTCGGTCATAACCGCACCGCGCTGTTCGATGATCCGCTGAAATTTCGCATGTTCGGGCGGATAGGCCACATCAATACCGCACCCCAGCAAAGCCACCGTCGTACCGCCTGCTTCAATGGCCGCGCAGGCCGCTACGCTGTCGACGCCAAGCGCCATACCGCTGACGATCACCGCCCCCGCATGCGCCAGTTCATAGGCTATTTTATACGCCGTTCGCCTGCCGTATTCGCTCATTTTACGTGTGCCGACCAGCGCGATGTGCAACTTGGTCTGAAAATCCGGCAACCGTCCGCGATAATACAGAAGAAGCGGGGGATCCGTCAAACTGCGGTAACTCAGCGGATAGCGCTTATCATCATAGCAAAGCAATGAAATGCCGTTACGCTGGCAATAGCCGAGAATCTCATACGCCTCGTCCAAATTTTTGTCGCACAACGCACGTCGGTCGCGATCGCCGAGCATCGTCAAAGTGGTAAGAATTTCTTCCTCATTTGCCTTGAATATCTCATACGGGGTGCCGAATTCTTCCAGCAAGCGAGCGTACCATTTGTTGCCCGGTCCCAAGCGGCGTGACAGCCAAATCCAAAATATTTTATCGTACAACTCCGGCTTGAGTCGATCCGCGTGAGTTGCACCGTTCCCGGCATTCATATCCATTGTGTCCGTCCTCTTTTCTTTCCGTCTTCTTCATTGACCGCGACAAAATTCCCACATCAGCACCGAAGCCGCCACTGCGGCATTGAGCGATTCGGCGCGTTCGGTCATGGGAATATACACACTGCCGTCGCAGGCGGCAACCGTCCTCGGCGTCAGGCCGTGCCCCTCGTTGCCGATCACCGCAGTGTCTCCCGGTCGCACATTGAAATTTCCCAGACACATCGCATTCGCATCCAAAGTCGCGGCAAACACGCGGCGTCCCCGCTCACGTAAAACACAGATAACCCCAGCCAAATCCGCAACGCGATCGATACGCTGAGAAAACAACGTTCCCATCGAAGCACGCACCGTTTTGGCATTGTAGATATCCGCACAATCGGCGCTGAGGATCAATCGATCCACCCCGAAAGCAACCGCACTGCGAATGATCGCCCCGAGATTGGACGGATCTCGTATCGATTCAAGCAGCATCACGCGCTCGTTCGACGCGGGAGGCTCTTCGCAATCGCAATGGCGGTCGTTTAACATATGGGCCACGCACAATATGCCCTCGGGCGCGTTCTCTTCGGACAGGCTGTCAAAAATGTCATCGGCAACGCAGACCACACGGGCATCGGGAGAAAATTCCTTGCCGCACATGGAAAAAACCCGCTCCGCTACACCTACCGCATCCGACTGTCTCAGCAGTACCGCGTACAGCGAAACGCCGCGTCCCAACGCCTCGGCCGCCAATTTGACGCCGTCAAAACGAAATAATCCCGTGCGCACACGATGTTTGCGGTCGGAGAGTTTGCGCGTTTCGACCAACAGCGAATTTTGGCGTGACGTAATGAGGTCAAAAGAAAGATTCATGTTCATTTTCCTCCCGATCCTTGTGCATATTGACCAACCGATGGCATCATGTGAGTCGTTTTCCCTTCAAAGCCACATCGCTTTTTGTTACTTTTTCACATGCGCCGATCCTGTCAACGAGAGTTGTTCCGCATGTATTTTGATCAAAAAGCGGGCATTTTTCGGCAAAATTCACCGGTTTTTCCTATGTAGCGAGATAGTCCTATCTATGACAAAAACCCGACGCATTGTCGGGTTTTTATTCATCGGGCTCAGAGCACAGCCTTCGCCTGTGCGGCCAATGCCGCGAACGCTTCCTTATCGGAAACAGCCAACTCAGCCAGCATCTTGCGGTTAAGCGTAATGCCCGCTTTCTTGAGGCCGTGCATCATGGTTGAGTAGTTCATACCGTTCACTTTCGCTTGAGCGGAAATACGGGTAATCCAGAGACTGCGGAAGTCTCTCTTCTTCATCTTGCGGCCTGCGAATGCATAGTTGCCGCTCTTCATGACCTGCTGCTTTGCCATCTTGAAGTGCTTGGATTTTGCACCCCAATAGCCCTTTGCAGCCTTCAAGACCTTATTTCTTCTCTTACGCGCCATCATAGCGCCCTTTACTCTTGCCATTTCTCTTTCCCTCTACTTTCTCTTACTTGCAGATCAAAGCCTTGATATTGTCGGCCATTGCCTCATGAACATAAGCGCTTCCGCGCAGATGACGCAACTTGTTACCGCTCTTGTTGCCGGTATTGTGGCGACGATGGCAATGAGTCATCTTCACGCGGCCGGAACCGGTCACGCTGAATCTCTTAGCCGATGCTTTATGTGTCTTAACCTTTCCCATTTTATGAAACTCCTTTTCGTTTGAATTTTCATGGAATGCAAGCGACGGACGGGAATCCGCCTATTGCTTTATCAACAAGCCTCCTTCGGTCGATCCCGAAGTGCAGACTGATGAATCTCACTTATTTTTGACCGGTGCGAGCACCATGCTGATGATACGGCCATCCAGCACGGGCGGCTTATCGGTCATGCCGACATCGGCAAGCGTTTCGCAGAATCGTGCCATAACCTCGCGTCCCATCGGCATATGGCTCATTTCGCGCCCGCGAAAACGCATCACAACGCGAACCTTATTGCCCGACTCAAGAAACCGATGCGCATGTCTTGCCTTTGTCTCGAAATCGTGCGTATCGATGCGATACGAAAGTTGGATTTCTTTCAACTCCACGACCTGCTGCTTTTTCTTTGCTTCTTTCTCTTTCTTTTCGCACTCGAAACGGTATTTACCGTAGTCCATCATGCGAGCCACGGGCGGCTGTGCCTGCGGAGCCATAAGAACCAAATCGAGGCCTTTGTCATATGCCATTTGCAGAGCGGCATTCGTACCCATAATGCCGACCGGCTCACCGTCGGCGTCGATCACGCGAACTTCGCTCACTTTAATGTCCTCGTTGATCAGCAAATCCTTTGCGCTAATAGCAGTGTACCTCCGACAAAAAAATATCGTCCGGGAAGCATGCACAGCCTTCCGAACGAACACACTGCGCGCGATGTTATTCGCCCACAGATATTTTCGATATCGATATCGACCCGCGTGCGCTCCGTCGCGACGGGGTGAGAACGGCTGTTCTTCTTCCTTTTCCTTGGTATTATAGCACGGCCTTTGCCTTTTGTCAATAGTTTTTTGAAAAAATATTTTTTGCTTTTTTGCAAAAACGAAAAGTGCGGGCAGTGCACGATACATCCTTTTGTGCGACACGATGTCGCACGACATTCATGTCGCGGCAAAAGCGCGCAAAAATTGCTAAAAAAGTACGCATATTTTCTATTCCTCATTGATTTGCACGAAAATTGACGCTTGTTTTCGTCAAAATTGCCCTCTTTACAAATCATCCGAAATGCGGTATAATAGTCGAGCAGTCAAAAATGTGTCCCCCCGACCGTCTTTGCCTGTCAAACTCAGCACGGCGTCTTCGCCATCCGCGAGATATCAAGCTTATGATACTCCTTTGCGCGGAACGGACACTGCCGTGCTCCTTTTTTATTTTTATTGCCCGCGCACAAAATATAGACCGAAAATTGACCAATTATATATAAATTGTAAAAATGTGAAAAAGGGGTAGATATTCCGCGCCGTTTGTGGTATAATGTTATGAAACGGACTATTCAAAGTCCACTGTCTTACTTATGTCGATTACCGAAAGGATTCAATAAAGACCATGTCACAATACATAGAAAAAGCCGAAAAAATGACGTTGCCGCTCATTACATTGCGCGGTACCGTTGCTTTCCCTGCCGCTCTGCTCAATTTTGAACTGACAGAGGAAACCGATATGCGCGCCGCCAAAGCCGCGTCCGCAACCAACGGTCTCGTGTTGCTGATCACCGAGGTGCCGGAGGATCGTGAATACCTTGCCCCCGAGGGCGAGAACGCCGAAGCGGAAACAGCCCCGGCGCTGTTCTCGGTCGGAACCATCGTTCGCATCAAGCAATTGGTCAAAACCCCGGAAAAACAAGTTCGTATGATCGTTGAAGGTTGTGCCCGCGCGACCTTGCTGAACATCGGCGAGGACGGTGAATTCCCTGTGGCGGAGTTGATGACCAAGACCGTTGTGCTCGGCGATCCGACCGAATTGCGCGCTCGCGCGTACCTGCATACCGCCATGGAGGCGCTTCACTCATTGTCGGAATTTCTGCCGTCGGGCGCCGAGGATATGTTGCGTACCGCCGCCGCCATCCGCGATCCCGGCCAATTGGCGGATTTTATCGCATCCAATGTGCTGATCAAAACCGAGGACAAGCAGGAAATTCTCGAATGCTACGAGCCTTATCCTCGTGTCGATAAGTTACTCTCACTGCTGGAGGGCGAACACGAAGTTTTGGCATGCGCCGCCGATATTCGCCGCAAGGTCAATGTGCGTCTGGCGCAAAACCAGAAAGAATTTTATTTGCGCGAGCAGATTCGCGTTCTTCAAGATGAACTGGGTGAGGGCGCCAACAGCGAGACCGAGCACTACGAGACTCGCATTCGCGCGCTGAAATTGGACGCGGAGATCGAGCGGAAATTGCTCAAAGAAAACGAGCGACTGAGCAAAACGCCCTACGGCTCATCCGAAGCAAGCGTTCTGACGGGATATCTCGATACGGTGCTTGAGTTGCCGTGGCATAAAACGACCAAGGACCGCGTTGACATCGCCGCGGCGAAAAAGATCTTGAACGACGATCACGACGGACTGGAGAAAGTCAAAGACCGTATTCTGGAATTTCTCGCTGTCAAACAGTTGCACCCGGAATTGAAAAACCAAGTCATTTGCCTTGTCGGCCCTCCCGGTGTCGGTAAAACATCGGTGGCGGCCTCCATCGCACGCGCCATGAAGCGAAAATATGTACGCGTATCATTGGGCGGCGTGCGCGACGAAGCCGATATTCGCGGTCACAGAAAAACATATCTCGGCTCCATGCCCGGCCGCATCATGGCCGCGCTGACGCAAGCCGGTTCCTCTAACCCGCTGATTTTGCTGGACGAGATCGACAAAATGGTCCAGAGCGCGCACGGCGACCCCGCCTCCGCTTTGCTTGAAGTGCTTGACGGTGAGCAAAATAAGACGTTCCGCGACCATTACATTGAAGTGCCGTACGATCTGTCCGACTGTCTGTTCATTGCAACGGCCAATACGCTGGACACGGTGCCCCGTCCGTTGATCGACCGCATGGAGATCATTGAGATGAAAAGTTACACCAAACGGGAAAAAATCAGCATCGCCAAAAATCATCTGTTACCCAAGCAATTGAAACGACACGGGCTGACCCGAGCACAACTGCGTTTGTCCGACGAGGCCCTGATCGAATTGATCGATCATTACACGCACGAAGCCGGCGTCCGTAATCTCGAGCGCACCATCGCCTCGCTCATCCGCAAAGCGGCAAGAAAAATGATCGAGGAAAATAAAAAAAGCATCACCATCGACGCCAAGCATCTGAAAGAGTATTTGGGTAATCGCAAACTCACGCCGGAGAAGATCGAGATGCAAGACGAAATCGGCACGGTCAATGGGCTGGCATACACCGAACTGGGCGGAGACATGCTCAAAGTTGAGGTTGCGGCGCTGGAAGGTACGGGCAAACTTGAACTGACGGGATCGCTGGGCGAAGTCATGCGGGAATCCGCCAAGGCCGCCCTGTCCTACACGCGCTCCATCGCCTCGCAATACGACATATCTCCCGATTTTTACCAAAAAAAGGATATTCACATTCACGTCCCCGAGGGCGCCGTTCCCAAAGACGGACCGAGCGCGGGCGTAACCATGCTGACGGCGCTCGTCAGCGCGCTGACGGGACGTCCCGTGCGTCATGATGTTGCCATGACGGGGGAAATTACGTTGCGCGGTCGCGTACTGCCCATCGGCGGTCTGCGCGAAAAAACCATGGCCGCCTACAATGCGGGCGTCAAAACGGTGCTCATTCCCGCCGATAACGAGTGCGATTTGGATGACATTGACCCTATGGCGCGGGATCATTTGACTTTCATTCCCTGTCGCGTCGCCGATGACGTACTGCGCAACGCACTTCTGTGATCAACGAAAGAAAGGATGGCTACCATGGCTCTCAATCTCCAAAATACATCTCTTCGCATCAGCGCGGGACTGCTCCGTCAGTTTCCCGGCGATCCGTTACCGCAAGTTGCCTTTTCGGGGCGTTCCAATGTGGGAAAAAGTTCGCTGATCAACACGCTGCTCGGACGCAAAAATCTAACGCGAGTCAGCAAGATGCCGGGTAAGACCATCACAATCAATTTTTATGACGTTGACCGCAAAATGTTTTTTGTTGACTTGCCGGGATACGGTTTTGCCCGTCGCTCGACGCAAGAAGCGGCAACGTGGCGCAAACTGACGGACAGTTACTTTACCGGCAACCCGAATATTGATCGGCTGTCGCTGGTACTGCAATTGATCGACAGCCGCATCGGGCCGACGGCCGATGACGATGTGATGCTGGATTTTCTCAACACTTCAAGCATTCCCTATATCATCGTGGCAACCAAATGCGACAAGTTGAATGCAACCGAGCGCAAGGCCGCCGAGGCATCTTTGGCCGCCCATTCCAAAATTGCGGCCGATGTTCCCGTCATTTTCTTTTCTTCGCTCAAGGGTGAGGGAAAGGCGACACTGTGGCAACAAATTTCCGCCCACACGGGCATTCGCCTTTCGTAAATCGTAAATCGCAAATACGAAAACAACAGGACATTTACGACGCCATCCATCCCCCGGTCTCGATTTTAAGTACAAGGAGAATATCCATGGGTAATTTCATTTCGCAACTTCCGACGCTGTTGCTCAGTCTTCCCGTGATTTTGCTGTCACTCTCGGTTCATGAATGCTGCCACGGCTATGCGGCCATGAAACTCGGCGATCCGACGGCGCGCAACCTCGGACGACTGACACTCAATCCGTTCAAGCATATCGACCCCATCGGATTCATCTGCATGGTACTCTTTCGCGTGGGCTGGGCCAATCCGGTTCCCATCAATACCAGAAATTTCAAAAAACCGCGCCGCGATATGGCGCTTTCGGCGTTGGCGGGACCGGCATCCAACGTGTTGCTTGCTTTCTTGTTCGGCGGTCTTTTGCGGGTTTCTCTGTGGCTGACCGAAATGTGGTTTGTCGATGATCTTAATGCAATCGCCCGCGCTTGGTCAACCGGCACAAGTTTTACCGTCTCGAACGGCTTTATCATAATGGCCATCGTGGTCATTATGCTGTATCTCGGTATCACCATCAATTTCAGTTACGCCATTTTTAATCTGATCCCCGTTCCTCCGCTGGACGGCTCACGTATTTTTTACGTGTTTTTGCCAAGCAAATGGTATTTCGGCATCATGAAATACGAGCGCATCATCGCGCTGGTCATGCTGGCGTTGTTGTGGTTCGGCGTTTTGAGCATTCCCCTCTCGTGGGCAGTCGGCGGGCTGGAAAATTTGGTGTTTGCACTGTTCGGCATGAAAGCCGGCAGCGAACCGTACGCCGCTCTCCTCTGCATCAACTACTACATTTCTTCGTTCATCTGATACTCGTACTCGATTCAAAATTCCGCAAAGGGAAGGATCTTCATGGAAGCAATGACTTTCAAATTGGAGCAGTTTGATTTCAACGGTCCTATGGACCTGCTCTTCAATCTGATCCAAAAAGATAAAATTGATATTCGCGATCTTCCGATTGCCTATCTGTGCGATCAATATTTGGACACCATTGCCAAAATGGAGCAACTCGATATGGATGTGGCAGCGGAATTTCTCGTCATGGCCAGCGACTTAATGCTCATCAAAAGCAAGATGATGTTGCCGCAGGAAGAAAAGCCGGAGGAAGATCCCCGCGCGGATCTGGCCGAAATGCTCTTGCGCTATCAAGAAGCGAAGTCCGTTGCGCCGAAATTGCTGAAAATGTACACCGAGCATCGTGACCGACTGGTCAAAGACACCGATGAAATCAGCATTGATAAGACCTATGTGGCCGACCAACAGATCACCTCGCTCTGTACCGCCATTCGTCGAATTTCCTCTTATCAGGAGAGTATGCGCGAGGCACGTCGAGCAACGTTCAAACCCATGATCAGTACGCCGATCGTCCCCGTTGAACTCAAGATTGTCGGCATATTGCACCACATGAACGAAAACAGGCGACAGAACAAAGCCGTCTCTTTGCACGATCTGTTAGAAGATTCGGTATCCCTGCCCGACATGATCGCCATATTTCTCGGCGTGTTGGAATTGGTCAAAATGCGGCAAATCCTCATCGTTGACGAACCGGATGACGGCACCTCGCTGCATGGCTCGGCCACTCGTTTTGTGATCAATGACACACCTCCCCCACCGGAGAACCCACCCTCGGATATCGATGAAAAGGAGTCGGAACACCATGACTGACATAGAAACGCAAGATCTTCCCACGGCCGCGGAGCAAACGGAAAAGAACGCCGCCATCGGCGATATTCCTCCCTTAGAGGGCATTGGCGAAATTGAAGCCGCGCTGGAGGCTATTCTGTTCGCCGCGGGCTATCCGGTCAAATACGCCAAACTGTCCGAGGTGCTGGGGCTGTCCGCCGGCGATATAAAGAAATTTCTCGAACATATGGAACCGATCTTTAATGCCCCCGATGCGCACCGCGGAATTCAATTGTTATTGCTCCCCGAAGCGGCACAACTTTGCACGAAAGAACGGTTTGCGCCTTACATTCGCGAGGCGCTCGGTGTGCGGAGAGGCGGCAATCTGTCCGCGTCTTCCATGGAAGTTTTGGCTGTTGTCGCTTATAACCAGCCCGTCACGCGTACCTTTATTGACGGGGTGCGCGGCGTCGACAGTTCCTATGCGGTCAATTCCCTGCTGGACAAGGGACTGATCGAAGCGGTCGGACGTCTTGATGTCGTCGGTCGCCCCATGCTGTATGCCACCACCGAAAAGTTTTTGCGCGTATTCGGTATCAATTCGCTGTCGGAGTTGCCCGCTACCGAGGCCTTGTCCGTGGCAGCACAAGTCGAAAGCGAAAAAAATGACACCGAGGCTTCGGAACCGACCGCAGAGGAGTCCGCACTTGAATGATCGGTTCGTACCGCGGCAATACTCATGATATTATCATGTTTTGACGACAAAACGACAAAGTGAAAACATATTTCCACCGCAAATTAGACTTGTCGATGAATCTCACGGCAAGGAAAGGAGATGTGACGGATGTTCCTCTATATCCTTGCGGGATTGATCGCATTGATCGCGCTGGTGTTGCTGATTCCCCTCTCGCTCTCCGTCACGCTGGATGAGGCGGGTAATATCCGTTTGTGCGGGCGGATTTTGGGCATTCCGGTCTACCGATCGCCCAAAGGGCTGCGTCCCGTTCGGTTATCCGACTATACCCCACGCGCCATTCAAAGGCGAGAACGGGCCGCCAAGCGCAAACAACAGCGACAGATGCGCCGTGCACAGCGCAACGCAAAACGGAAATCTCATCATCCCGTTTCCGGATCACAGCGCCCCGGCAACGACATGCCCCTGATCGACAAAATTTCTTTCATAAAAGAACTGGCATGCGTCATTCTCAAGCGAACGCTCGGGCACGCCCGTGTGGACGTTGAGCGATTGGCCATCACGGTCGCCACACCGGATGCGGCACAAACGGCCATTCTCTACGGCGGTGTATGTACGGCTTTGGCCGCGCTAACCGAGATGCTGGATTTGTACTCGCATCTCCGCATTCGCGACACCGAGCAGTACGGTGTTGCCGCCGATTTCACAAGCAACAACACACGCGCCGATATTCGGTTGCATTTTCGTCTTCGTGTCTGTCACTTGTTCGACATTGCCCTACATGCGCTTATACAATTCGTTCGCCGCGCGTTCCGTTTGAAGTAATTCCGCCATCACATACAATTACAATTATTGAAAGGAAGGTCATCTTTCATGGCAAGCGAAAACAAACTCCAAGACATCATTCAGACCTCTCTCGAGCATCTGCGCACACTGATCGATTCCAACACAATCATCGGTGATCCCATCCACACCGAATCGGGGACGACCATCATTCCCGTTTCCAAAATATCCATGGGCTATGCCTCGGGCGGCCTTGATTACAACGGCAAAGCGCCCACGGCCAAGCAAAATTTCGGCGGTGGCGGCGGTACGGGTCTTTCCATCACCCCCGTCGGGTTTTTGACTGTCAAGGCCGACGGAAACGTTGAAATGATCAATATAACACCCACGCCTGCCGGTACGGTAGAGCAAGTGGCCGATGTGATCGAACGGAGCCCCGAGATCTTCGCAAAACTCAAGGCGTTTTTCTCCAAGAAAAAAAGCGAAACGGAGATCAAATCCGAGGACGAGACCGGTGAGACGGTCGAAATTCACATCACGGAAGAAAAATAAAATTTTCACCGCATCGACAAAGCGTCCGGCATAGGCTCCTTTGCTTTCCCATATAATGAACTACTGCATTTCATTACGGAAAGACGAGGTAACGACCATGCCCCACTTGCGCCATGTCCATGCGACACTATGTATTTTTCTTTCGCTGTGTCTGCTTTGTTGCCCACCCGCGGCGGCAACCGTGACCGCGACGATGCCAAAGACAGACCCGGATATCTTACAACCGACGCTGACGAGACTGACCGATATCGGCGTCAGTGCACAGAGCGCCGTGCTCATAGATGCGGACAGCGGTCAAGTGCTCTTCGGGAAGGACGAGCAAACACGTCTTTCCATGGCGAGCACCACCAAAATTATGACCGCCCTATGCGCGGTCGAACTTGCCGATGTGGGAACCGTCGTCACCATTGATCGTGCCGCCGTCGGCATTGAAGGGTCCTCTGTTTATCTTTACGAGGGCGAGCAACTGACGCTGGAGCAACTGCTTTACGCACTTTTATTGGAATCTGCCAATGACGCGGCCGTTGCCATTGCCGTTGCCGTCAGCGGTAGCGTGGAGGCTTTTGCCGAAAAAATGAATCAAAAGGCGTTCGAATTGGGGCTGGTCAACACTCATTTCGAAAACCCGCACGGATTGGATGCCGAACAACATTACACCACGGCATACGACTTAGCCCTCATTCCTCGCGCGGCTCTC
>CAZOHP010000032.1:0-16295 GCA_964579815.1 uncultured Lachnospiraceae bacterium | reverse complement strand
GCCATGAAAAACTCATCGCCGAACGCGGCAAATACTATCAACTCTACACCGGTGCGTTCGAATTGGAATGATCTTTATTTCTTCCGCGCGAGGAACGGAAATTTCCGTTCCTCGCATTTTTTCAAAAAAATCGCAATGTACCGTTGACAAACCGACCTTCGCATGCTATAATAGGTCTCAGTCAGGGGATATCATCCTTGAACATCGATAAAAAACGGAGAATTGCCATGAAAAACAGATTTGTCATGATACTCGACATGATGCACATGTACATGTGCTCTTTTGGTCGTTCCTATCGTGCAAAGCCGTTTTTCGGTTGACTCCTCCTTCTCCGATCGGGGAGAACGGTCATCCCTTTGCACGAGGGCGCCGTTCTCCCCTATTTTTATTCCCGTCAAATATCAACATCCAATGATCAACACGGAGGTAATCATCTTGATCGAACTTCAACATTTGAGCAAAATTTACAAAACACGCACAGGCGAGGTCCATGCCATTGAAGATATCAACCTCACCGTTGAGGATGGCGAGATCTTCGGTATCATCGGACTGAGCGGCGCAGGAAAAAGCACCCTCATCCGATGCATCAATTATCTTGAAACACCTACCGCCGGCACGGTATTGCTTGACGGCGTCGATCTCGGCGCACTTCCTCAAAAAGAACTACTCAAAGCGCGGCGCTCTATGTCCATGATCTTCCAAGGCTTCCATCTGTTATCGCAACGCACGGTCTTGCGTAACGTCACCTATCCGCTGGAGATCGCCCGAATGCCGCGCAAAGCGGCCATCGCACGAGCGCGGGAATTGCTCGCCACCGTCGGTCTTTCCGATAAAGAAAACGCCTATCCCTGCCAACTCTCCGGCGGCCAAAAACAGCGCGTCGCCATTGCCCGTGCATTGGCCACCGATCCTCGCGTATTGTTGTGCGATGAAGCAACGAGCGCCCTTGATCCCACCACAACGCAATCCATTTTGGAACTGCTCCGGCACATCAATCAAACCTTGGGCGTCACCGTCATCGTCATCACGCATGAAATGAAAGTCATTGACAGCATTTGCGACAAAGTCGCCGTGCTGGATAAAAGTCACATCGTCGAGGTCGGCCGAGTGCGCGACGTATTCACCAATCCGCAATCCGATATCGCCCGCGAACTGATTCTTCCCATGTCGCGCGCATTACCGGACAGCATTGCCGGCAGTAAATTGCGCCTCGTCTTTGACGGCGAGGATGCCGGTCGCCCCATCATCGCGGGACTGATCATGGAATGCGGCATTCCCGTCAATATTTTGTTCGCAGATACTCGCGAATCCGATGGCGGTATATACGGCCAAATGCTCATTCAACTGCCCGACCATGCAGAACAGTATGACCGTGTTTGCGCCTATCTTGATGCCCACCGCATCGTCTATCATAAGGAGGTATGAATCATGTTTTCCGAAATGCTCGTCAAACTTTGGAATAACGGCGTACTGCAACTCGGTATTTGGGAAACCGTTTATATGACGTTGCTCGCCACCTTTTTCTCTTACCTGTTCGGCCTGCCGCTGGGCGTGTTGCTCGCCGTCACCGGTGAGGGCGGAATTCACCCCATGCGGGTGTTCAACAAAGTCCTCGGTTTTCTCGTCAACATCTTTCGCAGTATGCCCTTCATCATTTTAATGGTCGCAATGTTGCCTGTCGCAAAGTTGATCGTCGGCACAAGCCTCGGCAACAGCGCCATGATCGTCACACTGGTCATTGCAGCCACACCGTATGTAGCGCGCATGGTTGAATCTTCCGTCAAAGAAGTCGACGCGGGCGTGATCGAGGCGGCACAGTCAATGGGAACTTCCAATTTCGCCATTATCTACAAAGTGCTCATCCCCGAAGCAAAACCTTCACTCATCGTCGGCGCAGTCATTTCGATCGTCACCATCCTGGGCTACTCCGCCATGGCCGGCACTGTCGGCGGCGGCGGACTTGGTATGATCGCCATTACCTACGGTCACCAGCGCTCCAATCCCGACATCATCTGGATCTCTGTCATCTTAACCATCATCATCGTCCAACTGATTCAAGAAATCGGCATGCGCTTGGCGCATAAAACCGACAAACGAAGCAAAAATTGATCATAAAAAAACAAAAGGAGAATATCATCATGAAAAAAATCATTTCCGCCACACTCACGCTCATCCTCGTATTGTCCGCACTCACTCTCGTTTCCTGCCAAAACAACCGGGACGAAAACACCATCGTCATCGGGGCCAGTTCAACGCCGCATGCCGAGATTCTCGAGTTCATTGCCGATGATCTCGCCGCCCAAGGATACACCCTTAAAATCAAAATCTACGATGACTATATCCTGCCCAATACCGGCGTAAACGACGGAACACTCGACGCCAACTACTTTCAGCATACCCCCTACCTCAATTCATTCAATCGTGATAACGGCACCGATATCGTCAGCGCGGGACTTGTCCATTATGAGCCGTACGGCATCTACGGCAACGGCGTGACCTCGCTCTCGCAGTTGGAAGAAGGCGCGCTCATTATCATCCCCGCCGACGACAGCAACGAAACCCGCGCCCTGTTCCTGCTTGCCCAAGAAGGGCTGATCACTCTTCCCGAGACCGCCGGTGCCGAGACGGGCGTGACTACACTGGACATTGTCGATGACGGCGGTTACCGTATCGTTCCCGTCGAAGCACAAACCGTTCCCGCCCAACTCAAAAACAGCGACAAAGGCTCCATCGCCGTCATCAACGGCAATTATGCCATCGGAGCCGGACTTAAGATCTCCGAAGCACTTGCCACCGAGTCCACCGATAGCGCCGCCGCCAGAACCTATGCCAATATCATTGCCGTCAAGCGCGGCAACGAAACAACGGATAAAATCCGGGCGCTCATTGCCGCTCTGCAGTCCGACAAGGTTGCCGAATTCATCTCAACCAAATACAACGGCGCTGTTGTTGCCATCCGCTGAAAAAAGGGAGAACATTGCAATAACATATCGGGCATATAACAATGAAACCTTGTTGTCCTAATTTGGAATGGCAAAACATCATATAACAAAAAACAGCCGAGGCAACTGCTCTTTGAACAGTTGCCTCGGCGTGTATATTTTTATTTTAACGGATTTATCCGATTCGTTTATCCCTCAAGATTGTTTTTTCTTTTTGCTCAGCACTATGATCAGTACCAGCACCGCCAGCGCAACGACAACAACCGCCGCGCAGATCACAATAACAAGAACCAACATCGTATTATTTCTGTCGGAGGCAGACGCCTGTGAATCCGAACTCGAATCATCGGGAGTTGTCGGGTTGGACGGGGTAGTCGGGGTAGTCGGTCTGGTCGGCTGATCTTCCGGATTGACCGAAACGCTGGGTTGCTTGAGTGAGGTTTCGGGAACGACGACCTTTTCGGATTCTTCCAGTTTCTTGCCCTCATTCGCGGATATCTCTTCGTGACGCCGGTTGACATTCGGTCTTGAAATTCCGCTTACATCAATATCAACATCCGAATTATCTCCAGTGAACGAAACCAAATGCTCCAAATCGCCGTACAGTGCTCCGCCCGTTTGGCAAACGCGAATGTTGTCAATCAGCAGCGTTTCATCAGCCAAGCCGTCTTGCGCAAAAAACGTGCCATAAATACGCATGAAATTGATCTTCGCCATATCAATCTCATCGGGGGCGAATGTTCGATTGCAACCGCTGAAAACAAAATATAACGTGTTCCAGCCTTTCTTCAAGCCTGTCATGTAATCCTTAAATCCCGCTTTGATATTGAAAGCAATTTCGGCGTTGTCGTAAGTACCACACGAAGTCAATTCCAACGTCATGCTATCCAAGGCATTGATAATCTTTTCCGGGTCGGAAAAATAGAAATCAACTGCCAATGTATCGGCGCGCGAAGCATCCACTTTCAAGTCCCTGGTACTGGACGCAAATTGAAATCCCTCGTCTTTCAAGGGCAAGCGGAGACTTGCATTTCCCTCGCTCTTGTGAGTGGCTTCAACGACCAATGTCCCAAAATTGCTGTCGCAATTGTGAACCATAACGACATCGGTCACCTCATATGCCGCCATTGCGGGCAGGCAAAGTGAACCGAGCAACAATGCCGTCGCCATCAGCAACCCGAAAATTCTCTTGCTCATCATTAAAATCCTCCGAAAATCTCCCCGAATCGGGGGAATAAAGTTTCGCACTATTACTATATTACCACATTATGCGCCGTTTGTCAATAGTTTAGCAGTTGAGAAAATATCGTCAATCCGTATTCGCACAGCGCGTGGTCCTCCTCGCCCGTGCCGCCCGAAATACCCAAGCCGCCAACGATGCGATCTCCCACTTTGAGCGGCACACCGCCGCCAAACACCAGCATCTTGTCTACATTTTGCAATCCGTAGAACGTCTGCCCGGGCTGAGTCAACTTGGATAACTCCATGGTCGACATTTTGACCGATACCGCCGTGTACGCTTTTTTGATGGCCACATCATAACTGACGAGAAACGCATCGTCCATCACGTGCACCGCCACGGGATTGCCCTGTGCATTGCAGACGGCAATCACCGCCTTTTTGCCCGTGCGCACTGCCTCGGCTTCAATCGCTTCGATCAGTGCCTTGGCCTTTTGCAGATCCAACGTCGCACCGCTCATGCGCCGCAATACTTCGTCCACCACCGCATCGGTCGCATTTGTTTTTGCCGCTCCCGTTGCCTGCGATGATATTTTGCCCTCGCGGCGCTGTTTTTCGTCGTAGTCGGCACGTCGCGCTAACATGTAGAGATAATCCGACAATCGGTTCAAATAAACTTTCGCCGATGCATTGGCCGCATACTTGCGATCCATCACGGCCAATTGCCGCTCGGCGCGGCGCGCCGCCGTGCGGGCAACATCCAATCGCGCCGACAATTCGCAATAGCCCGGCAAAGCAAATTGTCGCTCGCGCGGAAACGAAGCCTCCACCGCATCGATAATCTTTTCGAGAAATTCCGTTTCCTCCGAAAGGAGTTCGTATTTTTTGTTGTGCGGCTCGGCAATCCCCGACATAATTTTCATCAATGCCTCTTGCACTCGATCGAAATGTCCGACGCATATGTCACCGTCATCCGTCCGCAGATCGGCAATATACGCCTTGGCCAAGCCCATTTGCGAGGTCAACTCGTCGATCGAGCCGAGCGCGGCAACTCGCTCGTCCGCCTTGGATATCCGGGTTGCCGACATCAATGTCGTCATACCGCCGTCTCCGTGTTTGGTGTAAATCTTCATGAACATGCTCCTCTGTCGATATTCATTCGGGGATCTGTTCCCCGCTTTGTTCTTCCAGTTTGAAAGGGAGTTTTTTAATCACACGTGCGCTGTTGGCCCCCGCATCGCGTGCTTGAACCGCCGTCGCGTTTTCGTAAGTCAGCATTGATCGGCCGCGTGCCATTCCTTTGATATGCAACGCCACCGTGCGCCCGCAAAGTGCAACCCCCGAACCGAGCACCGACGCATCGGATGCGGCCGAGGCCAATGTTGAAGCGTCCCCCACCGAGGCGGACACAACTTCATAGAGCACTCCCTCTTCTTCAATCCCCGCGCAGATCTCACGAAGCAACGCAGCGTCGGGGCGGGCAGTATAGATCAGTATTGTCGGTTTTTTGGCGATCATAGCGATTTTTCTCCCAAATAGGAAAGTACAAGTCCCGTTGCCACGGCGTTGCGCGGTCCCTTACAGGCACGAATATTTCCGCGCCCGCAAACAATGCGATAAGCGGCGAGTTCCTCCATGAGCATTTCCGGAATTTCAAAATCCTCGGCCGAACCGCCAACCAATACCACGTTGGGAATGTTCCGCAATTCTCTGCCGGGCGCCACCTGCCGCAGTGCGCGCAGCGCGTTGACCGCAAAGACCTTGCGCTTCGCCTCACGCCGCACTTCGACAATCTTTTCCATGGGAATGTCCTCATCAATTCGAATCATGCCCTCGGGAGCCATCAGCACCACATGGCCGAAAAACCGCGGATCCATTGATCCGTCGAAAAACTGCATGCCGCCGTTTTCCAACCGCAAATGGAATAAACTTTCCACCCGCGCCACCGGATATTTTTTAATCTGCTCGGCCGTGTGCCGCGAAGCAAGACCCAATTCGGTCTGAATGAGCATCGTAACCAATTCCCCCGCGCCCGCACAATGCGTCATGCGCACCGCACCGTTCGAATCGATCACAGCCGCGTCGGTTGACCCGCCGCCCATATCAAGAATGGCCATCGGCGTCTGCGTACCGGGCGTCGTCAGCGCCCCCAATGCCGCCATCACGGCCTCCACCCCCGCAACATGCACACGCGCACCGATCTGCGCCGAGAGCGCATCGGCAATCTGTTGCATGGGCAACTGCCTGGTTCGAACCATCGCGGCAATGCCGACCGCCTTTTCCATACACGTCTCGCCCGCAATCGCGCCCGAAATGGCAACAGGGGCCATCGTATCTACCGCCAAAAGGTCGGTAATGGTAATATCCGATGTCACCTCATTGCTGACCGACGCCATGCTGCGACGAATACGCTCCAGCATCAAGCCGACATTGGTCCCCGGCTGTCCCTCAATGTCACGAACAGCGCCCGCCGATGCCAAACCTTGCATCACGCGCTCGGCGCCCTCATCAATATCAACCGTGACGGAATGTTCGCCAATCAACGTGATCGAACCGGCTTTGCGCACATTTTCCCGCACATTGCCGCCGGGAGTTTTGATGACCACGGCACTTCTTTTGCCTACCAGCGACTTGGCAATCGGCGTGACCATGCGCGTTTCGTCGGCGTTCAACTCCAACAGTGTCGCAATGCCGTAAGGATTGGACAGCATACGCACCGACTGGCCGGGCAATGCCACCTCAATGGCAGCCGGTTTGCCCTCGGGCAATCGCTCAATATAACGAACCTCATCGACAATGGGGATTACCTTATTTAATTTCAAACGATTCTCGACCAACACCGCTTCGTCCGCCTGCAAAATGATCCCGCGAATATCCAGCCGTTCTCCGGCGCGATTAATCCGCTCCGCCACCGTTTCATACGTATAACAACGCGGCACCGTCACAATGTAAGGCACCCCGGGCTGCGCGGCATCCAACGAAGCAAATGCAATCAGCAATCCGACCGCTTGCCCCGCCCCCGCAGGTGTTGCGGGATTATGGCCGATCATAGAGGACTCGGTAATGATCGTCTCGGTGACAGTCTCCATGGCGGTATCGCCGATCACAGGCGCCGCCTCATTGATACAAACGAGCGCCAACTCATGCATCTCGCGGCCGGCATTTTGAATGGCCGTCGTCAGTGCCGCTTTGATACCGTGAACATTGGCCGGCGTTCCCTTGGTCCCCGTCGTAGGGGCAAGCGCGTCGGAGATAAAGGTCAGTTTTCCTCGTTCATCCGGCGCGGCAAGACAGACTTCCGTGGTCGAATTACCGATATCCACACCGGCAATCAGTCTCACAGCAAAATTCCTCTCTTCTCGTAAACCTCAGCCGCCTCCAGCACCAGTTTGGCGCAGGTCTTCGCGTGATATTTGCCCGACAGTTCATCCGCCATCGCCAGCAACTGCGCTTTGGTCGCGCGGTTGGGGCGCAGTAAATTATACATCTGCAAAATCACTTCATCGGGCACGTCAACCAATTCGGCCGCGCGCTCGAAGTTGCGCGCCATGGGGGCGCTGTCGGCCTCCATAGCCACCTGTCCCTGACGGCGCAACATTTCCTTGGATATCTTGATATCCTCCGCCGTCACGTCGCCGCGCTTGACGGCATCCAACGTAATATCATCTAATTTCTTGCCCGTTTTGGAGGCAATGTTTTCTCTTTCGTTTTCACCCAAAGGGTATTTCATAGCAATCATTTCCTTTCATCTGTCGCACACGGCGGCAACGACCGGATTCGTTGCGAATCAGCGATCCGTCCAAGCGATAATGGGATAATTCGGGTCTACCTGCTCGGTTTCGGCAATATGCATGATGGCCGCTTTCACTTGGTACTTGGCGCGGCACATCGGATCGTTGACCGAGGGAACGGGCGTCACCTGCTCGCCCTTGGCATACTTAGCCGCATTCTGACCGATTCTGCGGTAAGTTTCCGTCGTCATGAGCGGTGCCTGCGGGAACAATTCCAAATTGGACAGCGGGTACAGATCTTTTTGATGAATGACCGCCGTGCCCTTGGACTGAAGTCCGATACCGATACCGGAACCGGAAATCTTGGCCGCCTCAAGGCCCATAAAGCAAACATCGCTCGTCTTGAGCACCTTGACCACGCGGGGAACCATTCCCTCTTCTTCAATTCCCGCTTTGACTTCGCGAATTACATCGTCCAGCGGGATACCGCAAATGGTCGCGCGAATTTCTTTCTGAAAACCGGGACCGACACCGATCACAACCTCCTTGGGATCGCTTCCTTTTTCGGCCACGGGATAGCCTTTGTAGGACGTTTTGTGCTCATTGATACGTTCGACTCCCGCCATGGATGCCGGGCGCTCGGAAGCGGGCTCTGCGGAAACAACCGTCTCTCTCGTCGCCGCAGTGACAGCCTCCTCGTGCGTGGGCTGTGAGCGCAGTGCACTGAGCACTTTCTCAATCGCCTCCTCGGGGACGACGCCTTCCAACTGCGCCGCTTCCTTAATGACAGCCTCGGAAACCTTTCTGCAGACCTCATCCTCCAACTCAACGCCGCGATTGGTAAATAACTCGCTGTCGGTCGACACCGGTCTGACCTCGGTCACATGTTCGCCCTGCAGCACACCGATCACTTTTTGCAGCATCTCCTCGGGATCCACCCCGTCCAGTTGCTCCGCCTCTTTAACCACGGCCACGGCAATCTTGCGCACGATCTCCTCATTGATCTCAACGCCGCGATGGCCCATCAATTTTTGCGCCACACATTCACGGCGCGGCTCGGCGCCCTCCAAATAATCCACGACAGAGTGTAGCATTTCTTCGGGACGGACGCCGTCCAACTGTGCGGATTCCGCAATGACCGCCGCGGTCAGTTTTTTACGTATATCTTCATTCAATTGCATGGTATGTATCCTCCGTTTTTATTGTTTCGAATATCAAAGATTGCGCGGATCGATGCGATGGGGAATGTCCTTGATCTCCTCCCAGCGCTCGCCGTCAAGCCGATAGCCCGTGCCGGGGCCCATATAAGTGTTGGGGGTATTAACCGCGCTGAGCACACGGTAATCCTTGTCCAAAATGGCGGATGTCTGCATGTAGTCGCCGATCACGCGTTGCTTGAGCATGTTCAAAATCCGCTCGGCGATATCTTCATGCCCCGTTTCGGCCAGCGCACGGCAGACATCAATGCCCGTGATCCCGCGCTTGAGCATATCCTCGCAGGCGATCAGATCGGCGGGCACATCGCGATTCGGCGTATCGTGCGAACCGTGAGCGTAAACGGCCGCTTCCACCTGTTCATCGGTGATCTCGGTCAGCCCCAAATAGCGAAAGACCGACTGCACCGCCGTTGCCGCCTTGCGGCG
The DNA here is from genome assembly GCA_964579815.1 of uncultured Lachnospiraceae bacterium. Classification (GTDB taxonomy): domain Bacteria; phylum Bacillota; class Clostridia; order Oscillospirales; family CAG-272; genus SIG644. The sequence goes on along the minus strand of CAZOHP010000032.1, from coordinate 6,800 downwards.
CACTGCGATTGCGTCCTCCTCGCGCACGGGGCGCAAACCGCCGTCCACCTGCAAATCGCGTTGCAGTACATTGTAATCGTCAAAATCCTCCGCGTCAAAGTTGGAACCGGCAAACATATTGTCATAGTTCGGCTCGGCCGCATATCCCGAGAAAATAAAGTCCGTTCCGGGCATCAACTCCAGCAAGGTGCGTGCGGTGCGGCGCATGGGCGAATTGGAAAAACTTTGGTCATTTCCCGATGCACATTCAAGCCCTAACAGCGTAGCCGCGAGATTTTCTCCCAGCACCTCGCGAATGCCGGATGGCACCGAGGCAGGCACGGCAATGCAACTGATGGCACCGTTCTGTGTGCCCTGCGCCCCCGCTCCCTTTGTCACATACAGGCAACGGCATTCGAGATACAGCATGGATTTTTTCTCGCTGCACCCCATAAGCACTTCGGAACCCGCTCCCGAGGTGAAGCGAACTTTCAACCCGCGCGACGCGTAGGCCGAATTAAGAAACGCTTTGGAGTAGGGCGTGTCATCGCCGTCAACAAACACTTTTTCCGTCCCGTAGACCGAAACGGTCTCGGCATATGTAGTCAAACCGCGAATGCCCAAATCAAGTTCCGTTGCTTCTTCGGACGAGCATTGAGTCAGCACGCCGGGCCGTCCGACTTGAGAGCCGATCAAAATAGCCATCGCCGAAAACGGAGCATAACGGGCAATTCCCATGGTCGTTTCTTCTTCCGCAAAACCGCGCAGCGCACCCTCGGCCGCATCGGCCGCCAATTGAACCGGATCGTCTTTGAGATTTGTGATGTGTGCTTGGTTGGATGGCTTGAGCCGCGCGCGCATCTTTTGCATTCCCATCATCAGTTCAACCACATTCAAATGCCCGATGACCTCGGCCATTTTGGCCGGCGTAATACCCGAGCAGATTTTGAGGATTTCCTTTCTCGGCACGTGAATATCAACGATTTTACGTGCGATTTCGAGCGAGGGTACCGACATGGACATGGGAGCGCGCTGCAAATTGATGGCGTGATCGGCAATAAAGGTGTCGATAAAGTCAAAGTCGGCGCGCGCCTTGCCATCCAATTCGGTGATCTTTCCGCCAACAATCTTGATCGACGGCTTCGGGTCGTACGGACTGTGCATGGCGACGAACCCCATCTCGGGCCATTCGCCGATATAACCGTCAAGGTTAACGGGACGCGCATCGAGTGCTTCAAATCGTTTGGAACGTTTCATATCTTTTCCTTTCAGCAGGAGTTTTTCGGTCGGACCGTCCGCATACGGAACGTCTCCGAAAGCATACAATTTATAGTCTTACATATTATACAATATTTTTTGCAAAAAGTCAATGACATTTACTGCAAAAAACCGCCAAAGCGCACATCTTTTTTCTATGGTTCGTGTAGTTTTGAGAGATCACCGACCGCCCGACGCGTTTTGCTCTATCTTTTATGGACACAAAAGGAGGACCGCCATGTTATCGCCTTGCCGCCGCATCTACCGTGCTTGTATTCTCGTGCTGTTGCTCTGCCTGCCGATCTCCTGCGCGCCGCGCCCCGAGACCACCGCCCTCTCGCTCGTGCTCGCCATGACCGAAAGCGCGTCGGATATCCCGGCCGGTGACATTTATTTGCTGCCGGACAGCACCTCGCTTCACGTGCTGAACGGCATTGAAGAAAACCAAACCGTCATCCGCGCGGCAGACAGCGCGCTGCTCCGGGCGGTCTTCGGCATCAACGGTATCGGTGACAATGCCGAAGAACTTTGGCAATGCACCGCCGCGATCATCGAGGATGGCGCCATGCGTCTTTCCACAGCCGCCTCACCGTGCGAATGGATGGCCTTTCGTTGCGTTGGCCGTTCGGACACGACCGCCGTGGCGGACCTGTTGCTTTGCCGCCTTGAGATTCTCCGCCGCCAATATCGCGGCAGTGATGACGAAGCCCTGCTCGCCCGCGCCGAGGTCGTCATTTTCGGCAAATATGTGCTTCTCGTCATCGCGCCCGATTCCAAAGCCGCCGTCGCCGCGGCGCAGCGAGCGCTTTCATAGCATCAAAACAGTCCCGCGCCCTTTTGGCATTTTTCTCAATCTTTGCGCGCTCGGGCGACCGGCGGATATTTTCCCGATTTTCGCTTGACTTTTACATGCGGATATGATAGACTATAACCGACCGATTCCCCCATGGCAGTGCCAAGGGATCGAAAAAATAACATTTCAAAATGAGGAGACATAACATGAATCCGTCCGATATGATTTTTCACCGTCAGTGGTCGATGTCGACTTACAAGGATCAAACATTGATGCTCGGCAAAATGACCTTTACCAAAAATTTCCTCACCAACCCCGCCGGACGCGGCGACACCTATCCTCTGCTTTCGCATGACAAGGACACCGAAGAGAGCATTTCAAACAATTGTTATACCGTCAAAGGCCGCGTAGAACGTATGTTTTGCCGTTTCTTTCCCTATGCGACTTACCGTCTCCGTGCACGCCGTGTGAGCGGCGAGATCGGCTTTGCATTCCATCTTCCCGAGATCGCGGCAACCGTCACTGCGGACAGTGAAAATGTCATGCTGCGTTGCGGTGATCAAATAGAATCCATCCCGTTGCCCGAGACAGCGAGCGATCAAACGACTATCATCGTCTCCTGCCGCCCTGGAAATTTTGATGTATATTTCGAAACGAACGGCGTCACCCGTTTTCATCATACATTCCGCGCGGAGGCTTTCGGTCGCTCGCACGATTACGCCCGTTTTTCGCGCGGTTATGCCACCCTTACGGTCGATGGCGAAGCAACAATCTATGCCGCCGAGGCCTATATCGACAACGGCATTTCCTTGGCGGACATGCGCTCGATTCGCTATGAAAACGGGGATGTCATGGTCGAGGACGGCAAGGTGTATTTGACCGCATCGATCCGTATGCAGGAGGAGACGTTCCAGGGGGTGTTTTCGTGGCTCCCCGGAACAGCCGAACTCCGCTTGGTCGGCGCACTGTTTTACGACGTTGGCGATGGCCTTTGGTGCGGGGATGTAGCCGCATCCGTCCTTTACCATCGCACCGAGCGAAAATGGTATCTGTGGGTGTGCTCATTCAGCCACGGACACATTCTGGCGCATTCCGCTTTTGACGGCGACCCCCGCTTTGGCGTCAATGTCATCGATGTAACGCTCGTCAAGGAGCACGAGGGAACGTATGACTTGACCTCGTTTGACGGTTACGACGGCGACGAGGACCCCGATTTCTTCTACGATGAACAAACGAAACAATGGTATTTGGCCGTCTGCCGCGTCGATCGCACTCCCGGACGTCAGCCGAGTTATCGCTACGTCTTTTTCAAATCCGACCGTCCGTTTGACGGTTACACCTATATCGGCCAAGGGCGCGACGGAGCCGAAACCGGCGGCTCGTTTGTCCGAATCGACGACGTGCAATATTTCATCTGCGGCAACGGCGCCATCTCGGATTATCGCATCTACTCCAAAGCCGGCATGCAATCCGCCGAATTTGATTTTCCCGACGGCGCATGGCGCGGCTGGGGGACTCTGCTCCCCATCAAGTGTGGCAGTCGCACCCGCTGTTTCTGGATCACGTTTGACCGCCATAACGGTAGCGATTACACATGGAGTTACGGTGACGTATACGGGTTTGAGGGTGTTCCGAAATATCCCTTGCGCTTGAATGACATCCATATTCGCGATCCCTTTATTCTTCCCTACAACGGAAAATATTACATGTACGGCTCCAACGACAAGCGTCAAGGCCTGTGCTTCGATGTGTACGTCGGCAATGATTTGGAGCATTGGAGTTTGCCCAAGCGCGTTTTCGAGCAGAACGATGGCTTTTGGGGAACCACGGATTTTTGGGCGCCCGAGGTGCATCTCTATAAAGGAAAATTCTACATGTTCGCCTCGTTTAAGGCACCGGAACGTCATCGCGCGACGCATATTTTAGTCAGCGACACACCGGACGGCACATTCATCCCCGTTTCCGCCTCTCCCGCCACCCCTGCGGATTGGGATTGCCTTGACGGTACACTATACGTAGACAAATCCGGCAAACCGCATATCGTGTTCTGCCACGAATGGGCACAGATCAACGACGGAACTGTGTGCGCCGCCCCACTCTCGGATGATCTGTCCGCTCCGCTGGCCGAACCGCGTGTGCTGTGGCGCGCAAGCGATTTCGGACACGTGCACGGCCTGAACAGCGACGGCAGCGGTTTCGTCACGGACGGACCGTACCTTTACCGCTGTGAAAACGGCGATCTGCTCGCCATTTGGTCCACCTTTGACGAGAACGGTTATGTGGAAGTGGTCGCCAAAAGCGACAACGGCGATATTGACGGCAATTGGACCATTTCCGACACGCCGCTCTCCGCGGAAAACGGTGGGCACGGCATGATTTTCCGCGACTTGAAAGGACAGTTGTGTTTTGTCATGCATCGCCCCAACACGCCGCCGCTGGAGCGCGCCGTGCTGTTGCCGCTGTCCGATCAGGACGGAACTTTGTCGTTTCAATAACCGCCGGAATCGTTTGCCATTCCAATCAACATCTCAAAAGTCAGGAGAAACCCGATGGACAAAAATCCTTTTCATTCCGCATGTTGGATCGGAGCATCGAGCGATTGCGAGTCTCCCGTCATTGTCAGAACATTTCGCCCGGACAAATTCCCGAAAACAGCCTTGCTTTATATAACCTCACTCGGTTTTTTCGAGGCCCGCGTCAACGGAAAAAAGGTAACGGAATATAAATTCATACCCGTTCCGACCGACTTCGAAAAAAGAAAAACGGCCGATTTCACCTACCCGATCCGAGATGAATTTACTCATCGATTGTATTACTACGAATTTAACGTTCAAAGCCTCTTGAAACCGGGGGAAAACACGCTTGAAATTCATCTCGGCAACGGTTGGTACCATCAAAAGGAACGTACCGCCGAAGGAGATATGCGATACGGCACCGTTCTGAAAACTATTTATCGGCTGGATTGTGACGATATTTCGTTTTGCTCGGACGGAAACGAGCAATGGCACGAAAGCGAAATCCGTTACAGCAGCCTTTACATAGGAGAGGTACATGACAAAACTTTTTCGGCAAAGATGTTCGAAAAGGTTGCCGTCTTTCCCGCTCCCGAAACGCTGCTTTGCAAAGCAATCGGTACGCCGGACAAAACGATTCGAACCATCGTCCCCGTTTGCTTGGGAACAAAAGACGGCAGGAGCATATACGATGCCGGCGAAAATATCAGCGGTGTCGTTCGAGTGACCGCCAAAGGGACGGCCGGAAGCAAGATCGTTTTGACCTTTACCGAACATATCAACGAAGACCTTTCTTTCAATTACAACTCAACCGGCGCCGACTACACTTGTCGTTCGGGACGTCCTCAAATCATGACCGACACATTCATTTGCGACGGAAAATACAATGTTTTCGAACCGAAGTTTGTTTGGCATGCCTTTCGATATTTTGATATCGTCGGCCCGGTTGACGAACTTGAAATTTCGGTGATTCACAGCGACTGCACGATTACATCCGATTTTCACAGCAGTAGCGAGGGACTGAATTTCTTGTACGATGCGTTCATAAGAACACAACTGAACAATATGCACGGAAGTTTCCCCTCCGATTGTCCTCACAGAGAGCGATTGGGCTATACGGGGGACGGGCAGTTGTGCGCAAAGCCGACCATGATGCTTTTGGATTCCAAAGAATTTTACCGAAAATGGATTCGGGATATCTTAGACTGTCAAGATATAAGCGGCGGTCACGTTCAGCATACCGCCCCCTTTATGGGCGGCGGGGGCGGCCCCGGCGGCTGGGGGTGTGCCATTGTTTTCGTCCCTTTTGAATACTACAGGCAATTTGGCGAAGTCGAGATATTATCTGCCTGCTATGAGCCGATGTTGCGATGGTTTGACTATCTGAAAAACAATTTGGAAGATAACCTCCTAACGCACGAAGAACCGGGCGGTTGGTGTCTTGGCGATTGGTGCACTCTCGAAAAGTTGGAAATACCGGCGGCATTTGTGAATACCTGCTTGTTTGTCAAAGCCTTACGCATCTTTTTCCGCATTTCGAAAATTCTCGGAAAGAACGAAAATCTCGGAGTCCTCGAAAAGTTGGAGCAAGATTTATGCGAAGCGATCAAAAACCGTTTTCTTTCATCTGACGGGCACTACTGCAACGGCGTGAACGGAGCCGATCTTTTTGCCTTTGATATCGGGCTGTTAAGCGATTCCGTTTTGTATGAGGTCGCGGACAAATACAAGCAAGTCGGATGCATCAACACGGGAATTTTGGGAACTCCTCTTCTGTTTGACGCTTTATTTGCAAGGGGGCTTTCCGACATCGCCTTGTCTCTTTACGAAGGCGAAAAACCGGGGTCGTTCCTATATATGAAACGCCGCAACGCCACCACTCTATGGGAAGAATGGAACGGAAACGGTTCTCATGACCATCCCATGTTCGGCGCCTGCGTGAGCCATTTGTTCACCTCCGTTTTGGGTTGCACTCAACCGGAAGACAGTTGCGGATACAAGCAGGTTGTAATCAAACCGCAGTTACCCCGAGGGCTGGATTTTGCAAAGGGAGAATTGAACACCGTTAACGGAAAAATCAAACTTTGCTACACAAGAACGGGGGATTTTGTCTCTTACGAAATTAAAACGGCAAAATCCATTCAAACCGTTTTTACGCTCGGAACCGTCACCGTCCCGTTGAATATCCGTCATCCATACTTCAAAGGGGAAAATTTTGAAGTCAAATTTGATGTTCTTTGATGCAAAAGGCTTGACCG
>CAZOHP010000031.1:503-16481 GCA_964579815.1 uncultured Lachnospiraceae bacterium | reverse complement strand
GCCCGTCAGCGAGACAAATCCGGGAATGTTTTCGACCTTGGGCGAAAAGGTGATTTGCCCGCCGAACGTTTCCTTTTCGATCACGAGCACGCTTTTGCCCGCACGGCGTGCGTACACAGCGGCGGTGAGACCGGCGGGGCCGCCGCCGATGATAATGATATCATACATCGTGTTGTTTTCCTTTGCCTCTTATGGGTTGAGCATTTTTTTGATGTCGGAAACGCCCGTGCACTTGTGCACCTCGCCGTTTTTGACGACAACGAGCGTGGGCGCCTGCTTGATGCCCAACTCTTTTACCATGTCGGCATGCTCGTTTGCCAGCAACGTCTCGTAGACAACGCCCGCTTTGTCCAACAGTGACTTGGCAATTTTGCAGTTGGGGCAGGTTGCCGTGGTGAACAGATAGGTGCCGTCCGCAACGGCCGACTCGTCCGTCGTTTCGATGATCTCCATATCGGGGGCGCCGTGAGTCAATTTGGAATTGGCAACATCATAAAATTTGCGGTGCTTGTACTCCTGCGCTTTGCCGTCGTTCCAGTTTTGAATGGGGCGGTAATAACCCGTGATACGGCTGTAGACCTCGGTTTTGCCGCCGCATTCGGGGCATTCGAAATGTTCTCCCGCGATGTAACCGTGATCTTTACATACGGAGTAGGTGGGGGAGATGGTGTAATAGGGTAACTTGTAATTCTCCGCAATTTTGCGCACAAGGTTGGCGGCCGCTTTCCAATCGGGTAATTTTTCGCCCAAAAAAGCATGAAAGACGGTGCCGGAAGTGTAGAGCGTGTGCAATTCGTCCTGCATATCCAATGCGGTGAACACGTCGGCCGTGTAACCGACGGGCAAATGGGAACTGTTGGTGTAATATGGCGTCTCATCCTTGGTTTTGGCGGCGGTGATGATGCCGGGATAGCGCTCAACATCATGCTTGGCCAAGCGATAGGAAGTCGACTCGGCGGGCGTAGCTTCAAGATTATACAGATCTCCGTACATCTCTTGATAATCGGACAATCGTTCGCGCATGTGGTTGAGCACATCCTTTGTGAATTGCTGTGCTTTGGCGGTTGTCAAATCGGCCTTGAGCCAGGAGGCATTCAGACAAGCCTCGTTCATGCCGACCAACCCGATGGTCGAGAAATGGTTGGCAAAGGTGCCGAGATAGCGCTTGGTGTAAGGATAAAGTCCCGCGTCAAGCAACTTGGTGATCACCTCGCGCTTGACCTTAAGCGAGCGAGCCGAAATGTCCATCAGTTTATCCAAACGAGCATAGAAGTCCGCTTCATCTTTGGCGAGATAGGCGATTCTGGGCATGTTAATGGTGACGACGCCGATGGAACCGGTGCTCTCGCCCGAACCGAAGAAACCGCCGGATTTTTTGCGCAACTCACGCAAATCAAGGCGCAAACGGCAACACATGCTGCGGACGTCCGACGGCTCCATATCCGAATTGATATAATTCGAAAAATAAGGCGTGCCGTATTTGGATGTCATTTCGAAGAGCAGACGATTATTTTCATTTTCCGACCAGTCGAAGTCGCGCGTGATGGAGTAAGTGGGAATGGGATATTGGAAACCGCGACCGTTGGCATCGCCCTCAATCATCACTTCGATAAAGGCTTTGTTCACCATATCCATCTCGCGCTGGCAGTCTTTGTATTTGAAGTCGACCTCTTTGCCGCCCACGATGCACGGAAGTTCGGCCAGATCGGCGGGAACGGTCCAGTCCAGCGTGATGTTGGTAAAAGGGGCTTGCGTACCCCAGCGCGAGGGGGTATTGACGCCGTAGATGAAACTTTCAACACATTTTTTTACTTGATCGTAACTCAACCGATCGACCTTGACAAAAGGCGCTAGGTAGGTGTCGAACGAAGAAAATGCCTGTGCGCCCGCCCATTCGTTCTGCATGATGCCGAGAAAGTTGACCATCTGGTTGCACAGCGTGGCCAAATGACCGGCAGGCGCCGAGGTGATTTTGCCGACCACGCCGCCAAGGCCCTCTTGAATGAGTTGCTTGAGTGACCAACCGGCGCAGTATCCCGTCAGCATTGCCAGGTCATGAATGTGAAGATCGGCGTTGCGGTGCGCATCGGCAATTTCATTGTCATAGACCTCGGACAGCCAGTAATTGGCTGTGATGGCGCCTGAGTTGTGCAGAATCAAACCGCCGACCGAGTAGGTCACGGTCGAATTTTCCTTGACTCTCCAATCGTTGGCCTTAACGTATTTGTCCACTAAGTCGCGGTAGTCGAGCAATGTTGTGGAAAGGTTGCGCAGTTTTTCGTGTTGCTTGCGGTAGAGAATGTAGGCTTTGGCCACCTCATCGTAACCGGCCTTGATGAGCACGGATTCGACGCTGTCTTGAATGTGCTCGACGGAAATGATGTTGTCTTTGATCTTTGGCTCAAAATCGGCCGTGACTTTCAAAACGAGAAAGTCGATCACATCGGGGTGGTGCTGAATCTCACAGGCATCAAATGCCATCATAATCGCATTGGATATTTTGGAAAGGTCGAAGTCGACGGTTTTGCCATCGCGTTTTAACACGTTGTACATGATTGGTCTCCTTGCATATAATGATTTCGGTATCGGACGATTGCTCCGCACACTGTTTGTTATTCGGCAGGGCAAAGAAACAGAGCGCGGCGGACCGAAAAGTTTCGGTCCGAGACGCGCTCATTATACCATATATATTGTGTTGCGTCAATAGCATTTTCACACATTTTGTGTTTTTGACATTTTATACAATATTGCTTGACAAACTTGTACATTATGCACCACGAATTGCCGAGCACGGTAAAAACCGCTTTGCCGCGGCGAGCATGGCGTTCAACTTTTCGGTGCTCGGTGCGTGTATATTCGTTCCGACTATGTTGCCCGAATCGACGAACGGTTGAAGGTAATAGTGCGGTGCGCCCGAAATCCATGCGGCCAGCACTTCTATGTCTTGCGGTGTATGAAATTCATCCGTGACGGTGGTGCGAAATTCAAAATCGACGGAGGAATCAAACAGCAACGCGATACTTTTTCGAATGGGTGTGACATCGAAGCCCGGCATGCCGATTGTCTCGGCATATCGCTCGGGGCGATTTTTGATGTCCATGGCAACATAATCAAGCAGCCCCTCTCTCAGCAATGCTTCCAGCACGTCGGGGCGACTGCCGTTGGTATCCAATTTGACGGCATAACCGAGCGTGCGGAGATGTCGGAGAAAGGCGGGCAGGTTGGCCTGCAATGTCGGCTCGCCGCCCGTTATGCAAACGCCGTCAAGGATCCCGCGTCGTTTGTTTAAGTAGAAAAAGATTTCATCTTCCTCTATGCGCTCGGCGGTATTCAGACGAGTCACCAGGCCGGCATTGTGGCAAAACGGGCATCGAAAATCGCAGCCGGCGGTAAAGACCGTACAGGCAACTTTGCCCGGATAATCGAGGAGGGTTACTTTTTGAAAGCCGTGGATGATCATGGAAACTCCTCACATTGGCGCTCACTCAAACTGTTCGGCAAACGCGACGATTTTATCCTGCATGACGGACATACCGGGGTATGAGGGCGCGCCGTCGATCATGGGCTCAAAGCAATGGCCGCCGAGATGCGAGCGGACGATCTCGCAGGGGGCGCCGACAGCGCGGCAACGGTCGTAAAAACGCGAACTGTTGTCGGGATAGACCAATGTATCATGTGTGCCGCAGGAGATGAGCGTGGGAACGGAGAGCGGCGTGATGTAATCGATGGGGCTGGCGCGATGAGCGGCGGCAAGGTCGTAAATTCCGTCTTTGAAAAGACGGTCGAAGTTGAAATTGACGGGGCAGTAACCGCCCATATCGGCATACAAAACGGTGGGAGGGCTCATGGGTGCACAGCCGACCACATGAAAATCGTCCGTCACGGCGTCAAAAGGCGAATCTGCCGTAAAGCCCGCATGGGGAGCGTGAGACAACATGAGCGCCAAGTGGCCGCCAGCCGAGTGGCCCGAAACGAGCACACGGTTGGTATCTATGCCCAATTCTTCCGCAAACCGGCACAGATAGCGCCCCGCGTCCATGCAATCCGAGATGATTTGATCGATCACGGCTTCGGCGGTTACGCGATATGAAACACTCACAACTGCCCAACCGCGTGCGCGTAGGGCGTCGATCGAGCGGCGCGAAAAACCGATCATGGACGCGTAGTTTGCCGTGTGCCAACCGCCGCCCGGGATGACCATATAAACGGGGGCACGGTCATATTTTTGTTCGGTGGGGGGCAAAAAATACAGGGAAATGCCGCGCTCACCAACGATTTTGTATGTTAACTCCTGCTCTTGGCGGCCGTTGGGGGATTGATACTGCATGGTTGTCACTCCAATCTGATTCGGCAATCGGTCTTGCCGTTGATATATACATTATATCATGACTGTTTTCAAGCGTCAAGAGTTTTGAGGCAAAAAACACATCGGTCGCGTCGATGCGTGATACTGCCGACAAAACGCGAAAAAACTTTTTGCAATCCGTTATATTTCCGACGAAAAACAGAGAAATTATTTCATTATTTTCGGAATTGCTATTGACATATTTATATTTTTGATGTATACTGTATAAGGAAAAGTCGGTGCCGCGGTTGAACGGGCACCCGTGTCGATGGAGGAATATTTCATGAATGTTGTGACTTGGTCGCTGATTATCATGTATGCCGTTGCCGCTTTGATCTTGGCAATATGCGTGCTCAAGGATATGCGACGCTCTGTTTTACGTGCCGGTGTTTCGTTGGGACTGGCCTTGGCGTCTGTCCCGCTGGCTATGTTGCTGGCGCATTTTGCCGTTGACCGTGTGGCGGCGCGAGTGCTTGCCGTGCTTGATTTTGACAATATAGAGGCGTTGAATGAGGCGATTCCGTCGTTGGGCGACGGTGTGACCGCCCTGCTTCACATGGTTGTTGCCTCGGAACTTTATCGCATCATGCTGTTGGTGTTGATCGCGGTGCTGGGATTGGCTTCTTGGCTGATCTGCCGCGCGGTCGAACGGAAATGGCCCGTGACGGCCAAAAAGAGCAAGCCGATCGGCGCGGCCATCGGTACAGCGTTCGGGATTGTGATGATCGTTGCCGTGTTGGCACCGACGGCGGGATACGCCGCCCATGTTCCCGAGGTGCTTCACATTTGGGGAGAGTATGAACAGATATCGCACGAAGGCGAGGAGGAAATATCCGATGAGGTGACGGCGGCACAGACCGATGCGAGAGACGCATCCGATACGTTGCTTCTGAAAGCGGTTCGCACATTGGGCGGTGACGCAGTTTTTCGCGCGATGACCTCTGCCGAGATCGACGGGGTCGAGACCGATCTTAACACCGAGTTGCATGCGCTTGACGCGCTGGGCGCCGATATTGCGGTTTTGTCTGCGGTTCCGGTGGACCGGTACGGCGATGCGGAATATGATACGCTTAAATCGGTCGGCGATGTGTTTGAAGAGTCCGTATTATTGCGCGTGCTGGGAGCGGAGGGGCTGTCCTCCGCATCAAAAGCGTGGCTCAAAAACGAGACGTTCTTGGGTATTTCCAAACCCGAGTTGGATGATGATGTGGAAATCGCGCTGGACGCCGCCATGATCGTCTTGAAAGATTCCACCAAGGATACCATCGCCAAGGACGCGCGTGCGTTGGCACCTGCGATTTCCGCAGCGCTTCGCGCGTTCAATGATATGAAAAGTGAGCCCGATGCCCCCGCGGCCGATGAGTCGAGCGCTCCTGCGGACAGCGACACCGCTACGGGCCCGCTGTCGAGCATGACGGTCGAAAAGATCGACAAATTGGTGGAGGCGATCAACGAGAGCGCCGAAACGCCCGAGGCCAAAGAAGTGCTGATGAAAGCGGGAATCGGCCTTGTTGCCAAAGAAATGGAGCAATATTTCGTCAGCGGCGACGCGACCGCCGACAACACATCAAATACGACGAGCGATTCCTCAAGTGAAACGCCCGACGATGGCAACAAAACCCCCGAGGGCGGCGATCAAGCCCCCGACACCGGCGACAAACTGCCCGAAACTCCCGCATACGACATCTCCGACGAGGACAAAATCTCGCAAGAGGAATATGATGCCTTTGTCGAGCAGTTGACCGAACTGGCCGTCACAGGCGCGCTGGGCGGGGATGCCGCGTCGGTACTGGCGCGGGTTATAGCCATTCGCGACGAGGTCGGAATCGCCATTACCGATGAAGCGTGTGAGGAATTGGTCAAAAATGTGGTCGAGGGCCCGTACGTGGCGCTTTTCAAGTGAGTTGACTACATTATTATATGACGCACAGGGCGCAGCTCGTACTCCGAGCTGCGCCCTGTGCGTATGAAATGCCGATGCAGACGACCGCGCGGCGGCGTTTTGTACGAAAAAATTCTTCGAAACAGCCGAAAATATCCGATTGGTCGGGTTTTCCATAAAAAAATTTGCGAAAAATATTGCAATTCCGTCGGAACTGTGTTATAATGATGCCAAGCACCATGGAATCGTGATTTGAGAGGGAACTATGTTCAGGATAGCGATTTGTGATGATATGCAGTCACAGGCAACCGAGTTGGCGCAATGCTTGATCGCGCTGGCGGGAGAAATCTCGCTGGAATGCAAGGTCGAGATATTTCGCGGCTTTAAGCCATTGCAAAAAGCAATGGGCGAGTGCATGTATCAATTGCTTTTTCTTGAAACACAGGTCGGTGGTATCAGCGGGATTGATTTTGCACGGCGCCTGCGTCTCAACGATGAGGAAACGGACATTGTCTTTTGCTCGGAAGAGACGGAAAGCGCACTCGCAGCGTACACGGTTTTTCCCGCGGGATACATCACCAAGCCGGTGGACAGAAAAAAATTGAGAGATGTGTTTCGCCATGTGACGGAAAAGTACCGTCAAAAGTCCTCGATTGTGCTGAGAGGAATTGACGGCGGCGAGCGGATGATCGGCGTGGACGATATCCTCTATATTGAGGTGTTCGGCGCGGAACTTGACGTGCACTGCAGACGCGGTGTCGTTCTGTGCGCGGGTACGTTGGTCGAAGTGAGCAACTTACTGTCATCATCGGATTTCTATCGCTCCCATCGCAGTTTTGTCGTGAACTTTCGATATGCGGTCGGAATCGACCGATATCAGTTCCGCATGGTCAACGGGGATACCGTCGCCGTGGCGAAAAACCGCTATGCCGAGGTCAAAGCGGCATTTGAGGCCTACGTCGGGGCGAGGGGAAGAACGGAGACATGCGATGAGAGCGGCGCGCAACCGTCTCGGAAGAAAACCGAGCCGCAAGCAAACCGCGAAGATGGCCCCGCGAACGGCGCCGACGTATAGTTTTGCCCCGCAAAAGGCGAGTTATGCGCAAAATATATCCCGTTCGTCGGATATATTGCCCGTTCATCAAAAAATGATGAAATCTTAAACGTAATGGTGTACAATGTTAGCACAAATCTTATTTTATGGAGGCAAATTATGCTTACAAACAACAAGAAGAACTTTGTAAGAAGCATCGCAATGCTGCTTGCAATGCTGATGGTTATGGCCGTGTGCTTGACCGGATGCGGCAACAAGACAGCCGATGAGGCTCTTACAAAGGCGGAAGAGGCTAAGACCGTTGCAGACGAAGTAAAGGCTGCATTGGCCGACTACCTCAAGAACGCCGATGCAGAGGCTAAGGTCTCCGCACTGGTAGATGCTGCTTTGGCCGATGGCTATGCCAGCGCCGAGGAGCTTGATGCTCTGGCTAAGAAGTTGGAGCAGTATGTGACGACCGATAAGGTCGCCGAGTTGATCAAGAACGAGGTTGCCGCCGCCGCTATCGAGGGCGCGATGACCAAGGACGAGATCATGAAGATCCTTGAGAATTACTACACCAAGGACGAAGTTGATGCGAAACTCAAGAATTATTTCGGCGAGTTCTCCGCAGAGGCCGTTCAGAAGATGTTGAAAGACGTCGACAAGGCCATGAATGAGGAAGAGTGGGATAAGGCTTCCGATATCGTGATCGCTACGATCGAAGATATGCAGGATCTGATCAAGGCTCTTCAGAACGGTACTTACACGCAGGCCAATATGGCTGCCGTGAACAAGGCTCTGGAGCCCTTGAACATCGTTGCATTCGAGAAGGATGATGATGGCAAGACGCTCGTGACGCGCGAAGACGAATACGGCGATGAGTTTGCTAAGTTGCTGGAGTACACCATCTTGCGTGTTGCTTCCGTTGACGCCATGAACGATCTCAAGGACGCCGTTTCCGACGCTTTGGCTGTTCCTACTTTCGAGAGCGAGGTCGTTGCACTGGCTAACAGCCTGTATGCATTGGGCGAGTTGGTTCCGTTTGGCTCCTATGATAGTGACAATAAGTTCGTCGCCGATAAGTGGACCACGGCCGGTTCTTACCACGGCGTGAAATATGCCAAGGGCGCGCAGAAGTTGACTCAAGTCGTGACGCTGAACGACAAGGAAGCATTCCATGCGTGGATCAAGGCTTATGATGCTTTGATGGTTACCTACGCTAAGGAAAATCTTGCTGACCTCGATTATTTCGCGGTGAGCAATGTCTTCTCTCAGACAACTACGACGAATGGCACCACCATGGTGAGCATTGCAGCCAGCACCAACGCTACGATGGACGGTTGGACGAAAGTCGGTGAGACTGTTTTTGGTGATTATTCCGATTACCTGCATCAGGTTTACGGCAATTCGCTGAAAGACAACGAGATCATGAAACTTCCGGGTGTGGATGGATGGATTTCCAACAGAGTCATGACCGATTATAAGACCACCGGCAAGTATGCAGATAGTGGCGCAGGGGGCGAGGGTGATTACAAGATTTACTCCGATGCTTCGAACAACAGCGCGATCGATACCGAAGTGGTTAATATGTTTGGTTATGCTTATGCAGCGGCAACGGTTCAGTTGGAGGATGCGTATTTCTCTGTTCTGCAGCAGTTGGATGCTTGCCAGGATGCAGTGAATAAGGTAAATGGTATCTTCGGCACAGATGCTATTGCCACCAATTTCCTTTATGGCACGATTTATAAAAATGCTTTGGCGACCAAACAGTGGGCAAATGTGACCGACGCTGATTTGCTGAATGCTCTGACCGCCGATATGTGCGAAGATGGTGGCGTTAAGGAATATCCTAAATATTTGTTGACCGATGTTGTCTCGGCGATGGATCGTTCCCTCATGATAAACGGCAAGTCTTCTGTCGGTATCAAGAAGTATGATCTGTATCTGCAGATGATCGCTAAGTCCTATGATTTGCTCTGGAGCAAGTATCAGAACCTGGCGTATGAGTGGCTGGATCAAATCCTGGCTGACTACATGTCTGTTGTTGACTATGCCAAAGAGAAAGGAAGCACTGACGCGGCCCAGTGGCCCTCGCAGAAAAACGTTACCTCTGAAAGCGAGTTTATTAACGCGTTCGCAACGGGTACAGCATTCACTACGAGTGAGATATACAAGTCTTTGAAGGTTGACTTCTCGAATAATAATCTGTGGATGTACTATAAGAACAACGGAGCGGCGTATACTTTCGGTGGTGTTGGAGGCACATCTGTAACCTTTAGTGCATTTTTGGCTGACCCCGTGAAGACTATTAAATCTAATGCTGAAGACGTCAAATTGCGCTTGACCGGTTCCGTGCTTGATTTCAATATCAGAATTGCCAACGCAGACAAAGCAGCGTTGAAAGAATCCGGTGTAAGCGTTGATAGAGCATTCTACAGCATTTTGAAAGAAGCAATTGCCAATTTGGATGAAGTCTATGATCGTTTCCTGTTGGATGACTACAAGATGATGGTCTACAATGATACAAAGGTTCTTGCTGATAAGGTAGTTGACTTCTACTATTTGGAAGATTCTGGTGTCAAAAATGGAACGTCGGCAGAGTATGAAAATGTTACAAAAGAGCAAGTAAAGGCCGCTGTTCAGCAGTATTTGTTTGCTGTTGATATGACTGATACTGCAAAGTTAGCGTTTAGCAATACACCGACGACTAAGGATGGTAAAATTACGCAACTGAATCCCGGTGAGAACAAGTTGGGTGAGAAACTTGGCGTTAAGTTGAACAACAATCAGTTGGTTGCTAATGTTTCGACCATCTCTGTCAACAAGTACAGCACCGATGCTACGAAAAAGGACGCCGCTGAGGCAATGGCAAAGATCGACACTTATGCCGCTCAGGCCATTGCTAAAGTTGAGAACCTCATCATCAAAGCAAACTTTGAGGATTACTTGAACTTGGCTCGTGCTAATTCGTTGACGGTGAAGAAGGCTTACTTTGATGCTACGAAGTTGGCAAATCAGGGGGACGATACTTATGGTATGTTCGGAGATGTCTTGGTTAGTATCTCGTTGACGGCTGCCGATACGGACGACTCCATCTCGATCGTCTCTTATCAGGCTAAACGTGGCGAGAGCGGTCTTGCATTGGATGATTTCAAGGCAACTTATATTGAGGTCTTGAAACTGATCGCCGATAAGAACAATCCTCACATCGCATTGTTGAAAGGCGAGTCCATTTCCAAGGTTGTTGCTAATTACAGCACGTATATGAAAGATGTATTTGATAGCAAGATCAAGGAAGTTAAGACGAGTGCTGTGCCTGTGGTTGATAATATAGATGCCAAATGGGGCGAGAAGACAAAGGCTCCGATTCAAATTGGCACTTATGATTATATCGGTTCTGCCGTTGTGGAGTTGGATAAGGTTGCCAATGCACATACTTACTACACCGTAACGAAGGACAATAAGTCGACCGAATACAAACTTTATTAATCTTGCATGATTCCGAATCGGGATCAAGCATAAAAAACTCCCCGTGGGTCTTAGGACCTGCGGGGTGTTTTTTTGCTTTGTTCGTGCTACATATCTCTCGCCGCCCGCCCTCGTTCGACCTTTTTCTCACGCGCCATGAGGTAAAATAAAGCAAGTCCGTGAGGAGGAGGTACATATGGATAAGCGAAAAAATGAGGATGAGGCGACGCGCGGTCATGTGACGCGGTCTTGGCGCGATCGGCTGATCGCTGTGGCGGCAGAATTGCCGTTTGTCCCCGAATATGAAAATTTTTCCGGGGATCAAGCAAATGAAATCGGCGGGGCGGACGGTGAAAAGCGACGGGCGCGGTTGACGGTGCGCGGTTTGGCGCTGGCGGCGGTTGCCTTTTGCTTGAGTCGCGCGCCGCTCCTGTTTTCGGTCAACCCGCTTGGTGCGGCGTTGTTGGCGGCGGCGGAGTGCGATGTCGGCTGGATTTTGGTCGGTTTGCTACTCGGGCTGTGGCAGGGCGCGGGCAGCGGCGTGTGGACGGGCGCGCAGGCTTGGTTGTATGCGATCGCCGCGCTGGGGATTTTCGCGGTGCGATCGGTTTGCCTGTTTGGGCCGGCGTTGCAACACGAAAAACATGCACTGTTTCATGCGTTTGGTCGTTTTTGCAAGCAATTTGCGAGGAAAATTACCCGTCTTTGGCGTCGGACCGAGTGCGTGGGCGAGGAAGTCGGCGGGTTTTGCGAACCCCTACGCCTACGGGTGTCGGTCGCGCTGGCGTTTGCGCTTCTTCCGTGCTTTGGTGTGCCTTGGCAAGGTGGGTTCGCTTTCTATGATCTTTGCGGCTCGGTCCTCTATTTGGTTGCGACGCCGTTGCTGGTTATACTGCTCGCGGGGATGTGGTGCCCCGCAGACGGTGTCGAGACCGCGCTATGGCACATCGCGGGGGCGGTTGCGCTACCGGCATTCGTATGTTACGGCATTCGCGACGTGTGGGCGCTCGGCGTCTCACCCGCATTGGCCTTGGGGGCGGTGCTTTGCCTTTCGATGTTGCGGCGGTATGGATCCGGCATCGGGGGAGCCGTCGCGCTCGTCACTGCAATGGCGGTCGATATTAAAACAGTGCCGCTTTTGCTCATATTGACCATAGGTTACTCGCTTTTGACGCCGGTGATCGGCGTATTTGCTCCGGCGTTTGCGCTGTCGGCCGCGTTGCTTTGTGCCTTGCTTACGGGCGGAACGACCTTCTGCGGGCAAGTTGCGCCGTCGTTGGTCATCGGCGTGTTGCTTGATTCTGCTGTCTCCCGCTTGATTGCTTCGTATTTGCGTAAAACGCAGGAACAAGCGGCGGCCTATCACGATCGGCGGCCCGGTCGTGGCCGTGTTTCCCATGGCCGGGGAGATGATGCGGCCGAGTTGCAATGGATGTGCGAACAGGCGCGTAGCGAGGCGCTTTGCGCGCGTATTTCCGCTGTGGCGGGGGCTTTTGGCTCTCTTTCGGAACTTTTCCGTGCGCTGGGGGAAACATTGGGACGTCCGGATGCGGCGCAGATTCGCATGATGTTGGACGAGATCTTTGACGAGCACTGCCCCACATGTGCCCACAAAGGGCGCTGCTGGTCGGATGAATACAGCGAAACGGCTGAGGGGGTGCGCGCGCTCAGTCGTCAATTGGCGAGCAAGCCCGGTTCCTCGATTGTGACTTGTCTGCCCGAGGGGTTGCGTCGACGTTGTCCGCATATCATTGAAATGCTGGATGAATTGAATTATCGCATCGGGCGTCGAACGTTTGAACACCGAGACGGAATCGAGGGAGAAATCTTTGCGCGCTCTTATGACAGCATTGCTCTTTTGTTGCGTGATATTTTACATGAGCAGGGAACTGTGCAGGATCGGCAAACGCTATCCACGGAGAAAAGCGAGGCGGTTGCTCGCTGGCTGGAGGAACACGGGATGCAGGTCGGACATGTGTGTGTGTCGGGCGAACGACGCCTGACAATTCGAATTAGGGGCGTCAGCCCGGCCGCTTTGACGGTTTCGCGCGATGAACTTCAAGCGGCGTTGGGGCAGGTGTGCGGTGTATTGCTGGACAAGCCCCGTTACGATGGCAGTGAGGACGGATGTTTGATCATGCACAGTTTGCCGCGACTGCGTGCGGACTACGCACATGCCTGTTGTGCGGCCGAGAGCGGCGAATGTGCCGCGGGAAAGAGCAAATATTCGCGTGTACCGTGCGGCGATACGTTGCGTATTTTTGAAGGGGAAGTGGGGATGTTTTATGCATTGTTGTGTGATGGTATGGGATCGGGGCGCGGTGCGGCGTTGACCTCGGGGCCGGCGGCGATGTTCCTTGAACGCGTGCTGCAATCCGGTGTGAGCGCGGGAACTGCGCTTCGCATGTTGAATCATTATTTGCGCACGCGATCTTTGGAGGATGAGAGTTCGTCGACGGTAGATCTGTTCGCGCTTGATCTTTACACAGGTGAGGCGCGCTTCATCAAATGCGGCGCGGCATCGTCTTATGTCATGCGGCAGGGGCAAGTGCATCGACTCACCTCGCACACGGTGCCGCTCGGCATTTTGCAAACGATTGATGCGCATGTTTTGCCCTATGAGGTGTGCGAGGGCGACTGTATATTGCTGATGAGCGACGGAGTTACCGATGTTGTCGGGGGCGAGGCAAAGGAAAATGTCGGCGATTGGGTGACGGATTTCTTGGCGCGTGAGGACGCGCGGGTGCCGGATGACAGCGCTATGGCAGATCTATTGATTCGAGAGGCTCGTGCGCGCGGCTCCGATGATGATATTTCGGTCATATGCATTCGGATTGGCGTTGATTATTGACAAAACGCGGGTTTTGTGCTATACTGATTCCACAATTATCAAAGGAGATCAATCGCATGCCCGTTTCTGCCGATTTGATTCATACCGTTTGCTTTACCGGTCACCGTAGCATTCCTGCCGGTCATGCGATGCGCCTCCCCGCACTCTTGGAAGAACAGTTGCGCACATTGATCGCGCGTGGCGCGAGAGATTTTCGCGCGGGAGGTGCGATCGGCTTTGACATGCTTGCGGCGTTGAAAGTTCTTGAACTGCGAGAAATGCATTCCAGGGGAGATGTGAGGTTGCAGTTATTCTTGCCATGTCGCGATCAAACGCGTGGCTGGGATGCGGCCAGTTGTCGCGCTTATCGATATATTTTGGAGCACGCGGACGAGGTGCATTACATTGCCGAGCATTATACGCCTACGTGCATGTTGGAACGTGACCGCCGGTTGGTTGACGGCAGTGATGTATGCATGGCCTATTGCACGCGTAATCACGGCGGGACTTTTTATACTTGCAGTTATGCGCTTCGGCGTGATGTTGCGCTGATCAATTTGGCTGATTTTTTGGATGAATAAGGAGAATGATGGAATGGACATGCTTGAACTTTTGACGGCCAATCGCTCTTACCGTCGGTTTACCCATCGTGCCGTGAGGGAATACGAACTGGAAGCGATGATCATTGCGGCGGGTTTGACGGCATCGGCGGCCAATTTGCAACAACTCCGTTTTGTTCCTGTGCGCGGAGCGGATTGCGACCGCGTTTTTCCCCATTTGCGTTGGGCGGGCTATTTGCCCGACTGGGATGGCCCGATGGAAGGCGAACGCCCGACAGGGTATGTGGCAATATTGTGCCCGCGTGCGGTAAGCGGAAAATTTTCGGTTGGTGTGGACGTGGGAATTGCGGCACAGAGTATGTTGCTGACGGCAGTTGAGATCGGATTGGGCGGATGTATGATCGCAAATGTGGATCGCTCGGCCGTATTGCAGGCCTTGGGATTGGATAGTGAATGTTGGGATCTCCCGCTGGTGATTGCCTTGGGTGAGCCCTTGGAGCAGGTACGCATCGTACCGGTGATTGACGATGATATCAAATATTATCGCGATGAAAACGGCATTCACTATGTGCCCAAGCGTTCGCGCGAGGAACTGACGATCATGCCGGGGTAATAACGCATGAGGCAAAGATAACGGAGCGGAAACTTCTTTTCGGAAGTTTCCGCTCCGTTTCCGTTTCGCGATCTTTCATAAAATATGCGAGACGTTTTTACTCCGATATTTCATCAAAGGATTCGCGTGTGCGGAAGAGCAACGAGATACACCAGATGCCGGCGAGCGCGACAATCGTGTAAATCACACGGCTCAAGATTGCGGTCTGACCGCCGCAGATCCAAGCCACGATATCAAAGCGGAACAGCCCGATACTGCCCCAATTGAGTGCGCCGATAATGGTAAGGATCAGCGCAATACGATCCATGATCATAATATGCCATATTCCTTTCTGTTGGGTCGCAAAGCGGCGCATGGCGGTCGCTTGTGCGGCGGCGCGACGAACGTGCCGTCAGCGTTAGTATGGACGAATGTCTGCGATTTATGCGCCGCGATGGATGAAGGCACATGGCGAAGTGTGTACGCTTTGATAAAAAATATACCCGTCCATGCAACATACGGCATGGACGGGTATATTTTTTAGTCTTTCATGACGGGAGGATCATCGTGGTCAAAGGGTGTCGGCGGATCATCGTGTGGTGTGTTGTCGGACGTATTCGCCTGTTCCTCATCGCCTTGAGTGTCGCCCTCCTGCGCCGCACGGGCAGCCTGCTCGGCGGCTTCGCGTTCGGCACGGGCACGAGCTTCGTCGTTTGCTTGACGGCTACGGCGCGCTTTGGATTCGGCAATGTCAAGCAATTCTTGTTCATTCGGTTCGTCATTTTCCATAGCGGCTTTGAATTGATCGCCGTCCATGATCTCATGTGCCAACAAAAATTCCGCAACAAATTTCAATTTGTCGGCATGCTCTGTTAAAATGCGGCGAGCGAGTTCGTGGGCTTCGTCGACGATGCGCTTGACCTCGGCGTCAATCAATGCGGCAGTGGCATCGGAATAGTCCTGTGTCGAGGAGAAGTCTCTGCCGAGAAAAACATCGCCGCCATGCCCCGAGCCGTAACGGATGGGGCCGAGCGCTTCGCTCATACCGAGTTGAGTGACCATGCGGCGGGCAATGTCGGTTGCGCGTTCAATGTCATTGGAGGCACCGCCCGAGTAATCACCGAACGTCAACTCCTCAGCTACGCGGCCGGCCAACAGTTCGGCAATGCGCTCTTTGAGTTCTTGCTTGTAAACACTGAACTTATCTTCGGTGGGCACGCTGATGGTCACTCCCAGCGCACGACCTGCGGGAATAATGGAGATGG
>CAZOHP010000031.1:0-493 GCA_964579815.1 uncultured Lachnospiraceae bacterium | reverse complement strand
GAACGGGGTTGCCATGCTCTGTGTAGTAAGCCAGCAACGCATGACCCGCTTCATGATAAGCGGTGTTTCGTTTTTCGGATTCTTTCATGACGCGCGATTTTTTCTGTGGTCCCATGACAACTTTGAGGAAAGCATCCTCAAGATCATCGGGGCCGATCAAACTTTTGCCGCGACGGGCGGCGAGCAACGCTGCTTCATTGAGCAGATTGGCCAAATCGGCGCCGGTGAAGCCGGAAGTTGTGCGTGCAACTTTGGCAAGGTCGACGCTATCCTCCAGCGGCTTGTTTTTGGAATGGACACGAAGAATTTCCTCGCGCCCCTTGATATCGGGATAATTGACCGTAATCTGGCGGTCAAAGCGGCCGGGCCGTAACAGAGCGGGGTCAAGAATATCGGGGCGATTGGTTGCCGCAATGACGATGATGCCGTCATGCGCGCCGAATCCGTCCATTTCAACGAGCAACTGGTTGAGCGTCTGCTCGCGCTCGTCGTG
>CAZOHP010000030.1:0-16932 GCA_964579815.1 uncultured Lachnospiraceae bacterium | reverse complement strand
GTTAACGGTACGAATTATATGCAGAATATCCTTAACCTCATCGGGTGAGTATCCCGTTTGTGTTTGTTAGTATTAGTTCGCCAAAATAGCCTTTTCAATAGAACTTTCAAGCCTTTTTTCGCATATTGCGTTCATATTGACTTATAATGAAAAAAGTGGTATAATAAATATAGTATCGGTCTTTCGGGAGGGGTATATGGAAAACAAACAAAAATCCAAAGCAGAGATCACGCACGTATCCGAATTTATCGACAGGGTACGCGAACTCATAGATTCTCATTCCGGCAAAAAAGTTCATTTTCTATATCGCGGCGAATGCAAAAGATACAGCAATTATTGCCGACCTAATATATTTCGAAAAAATGTGCTTTCCACCAACCCTCTGTATGAAAAAAGTCTGTTCAACACAATGAGGCAAAATAAATTATCCAACAACGACAGTTACCTTGAAAATGCGATTGATGCTCAGCACGGTGAATTTCCAAGCAGGTTGTTGGATGTTTCATATAACTGCTTAACCGCGTTGTATTTTGCAGTCACACCCTATTACCATTATGATGCAACTGCATATGACTCCGAAGACGGAATGGTTTATGTTTTCTATATTGACGAAATCTTTAGCCCGAGCGCTCAAAACACCAACGATAACTATAACGCTATCATTGATAAGGAATGCGCTTGGTTTAATAATCATGCAATTTTTCAAAAGAATCATAAATTCATCGATCATACCAAACTAAATAATCGTATTGTAGCGCAACAAGGAGCGTTTATTCTTTTTCAAGGCAACGATGACGAAAAAATCCCCTCATATATGTTGAGCGGTATTGTCATTCCGAGTTCGGCCAAACCTACAATCCGAAAAGAGTTGTCTTTAATGTTCGGTATCAATACCGGATCCATTTATCCCGAAATCGTCAATGTTGCCGAAGATTTGGTGAATAAAAGTAAGAGTTTGGTGACAGAGCCGTTCTGTTGGGAAAACGAAATAAAATATGCATTAAGCACGCTGCGAAAAGAATTGTCATACTACACCGAACAACTTTTATACCGAAAAAACAACAAAGACAGCGAATATTATGATATGGTCCAAACGATTGAAATGATCGTAAACAGTTATCGGATCGGTCTTGTGGATTTTTTGCAAGATTTTGAAAACAGCGATGGGGGAAACGACGAAAAAAGCATACGGCAAGAGAAAGATAAAATTGTTGTTAAGTTTAACGCGATTGTGAACGAAACCATAGATATTTTGAAATCAGATTGTGATACACAGCTATCTCCGGACTTAACGATTTAAAGAAAAGGAGCGCGAATCATCATGAAAAAGTTGGACAAGTATATTAACTATATCGAGACCGTTTTAATAAACAAGAATATTGACAACGAAGATACCGAATGGAAGCAAAATGCGGAACTTGCAAAGTTGTTAAACACATCCGAAAGCATCTACGTGATCGATTCGATGTCGTTGGGGATTGATGCCGACGAATTGCTCTTGCTCGTTAAAATCAATTCAGACACGGTGAGTGACGATCTTATAGCAAATATTAAAAAGAAAATCGAAACAAAAGTGCAAAATCTCGCAAATCAAATGCAAGATGATTTTTCCAAAGATATTTTCAAAACCGTCAATCTTCTTTTCTTTGTGTCCACCATTCAAATGAGACTGGCACTCAAAAGTTCTTTTTCATCGAAAAATTCAATCGACTCAATCCGAAAAATAAGGCAAGACACAAATATCAGAAATGCCAAATTCAATCCCGTATTTTATTTGGATAAAGACATATCTTCGGACGAAATAAAATTACCTAATATCCGGCGTTACGAGATGGTTACCCTGCCTCCCTTTGATGTCGATATTGACGTTCCGAAAAATAATAAAAAATCCACGCTGAAAGGATATGTATTTACTGCTGACTTGTTTGATCTCGTATCTTTGTATAATACCATCGGAGACCAACTGTTCAAGAAAAATGTTCGCTTGGGAATAGATGATAAATTAGACGTCGATCAGTCGATCAAAGAAACTCTAACGGACAAACCGGAGGCATTCTGGTTTAGGAACAACGGAATTACCATTCTGGTAGAAGAAAAGGAAATGAAACTCGACAGAGTCGGCGAAATTGTATTGAAAAAAGCAGAAAATGCGGAATTGAAGTTCTCTGTGATCAATGGCGCGCAAACGATAACCGCTGCATCCGAGTATTACTATTCTCTTCCCGACCGGGAACGAACTGCGAAGTCTTCGGCGGCGAAAGTCATAGTTAAAATCATACATATCAGGGACGACAATTCCGACAGCGCCCGAAAAGAAGCAAAAAATATCAGTATTTCGCTCAATCGCCAAAAGCCGATCAAAGCCGAAGACATTGCTTTTACCAATGAATTTGTTGAAACAATGAATGATTATCTCGAATCATCCAAAGCCGAATACACCTTGGTAAGGCGTGGTGAAGAATTTTTGTCTAATAAAGCATATAATTTAATCAACTTTGCAAAAGCAAGGAAAGCTTGTTCGGGCGATCCGGGACCGGCACGCAGCAACGCCACGGCAACATTATTGAAAATCAACACCGAAACCTCTCGCTTTCACGACCGAGAAATATTTAGACCGGAGTGGTACTCCGCCGCCGAAACAGAAAAGAAAGGATGTTACGATAAATTCTACGCTCCTATTTTATTTGCGATGGATATGGCAACATCATGCCAATCGATTGCCAAAAAAACAAAGTTTGACGGAGCAAAGGGCAATGTAATGAAAAATGGTATGTGGTATTTCATTGCATATGTAGTATATCTTTTGAATGATGGCAACGACAGCGATTACTCTCACTTTACCTATTCTTTTGACAAGATTTCTCTTGATGCGTTAACGCGTTTGTTTGAAGATTTTGCAAATTTCTATTGCAAGGCACTTAAAGTTACCGAGTCAGACACAATTTCCAATGCTTTTAAAACTTCCGATAACTACAAAAAATTAAAAGAATGTCGTTATGAAGGAACTTCTTTCTACCAAAATGTATGTCAATTGTTCGGGAAGAACGAAACCGCCTCGTATGACGAAACAATGGGAACGGAAACTCTAAATTCCACCGGTCCCCTCCCCTACCCAAGCACCGGTATGCAAGTGATTTATCTGGATGTGCCTCATCATGTATCAAATATAACGGAGGCTTTTGTTTATACGGTTCGGCAATGTTTGGAAAACACTTCCTTAGACATGTTTTCAACTGCCGTGGAGACGCTCCCGTTTTTATCAAAAGATCATTCTTTAGATTCCGGTTATTTCAGACAAACGGCATCGGTAACGGTAAAAGCGGAAACAATCTATATCGGCAAGCACAGTAGTAACTCGGAAAAACTGAAACAGGTAACAAGGTTGTGCAATGTGTTGCATATCAAACCTCAAACGATATTGTGGAAAAACGATGATTCGATCATTTTCGAATATTAATTTTTTTGCATGCAATGTCGAATTTTAGGTTTTCTTGCCAAATAATGGCTACCTAAAACGCTTTCAAACAAAACGGGTATTCGTAAGAATTGACTTACGAATACCCGTTTTTTTCAATATATGCTTACGGCATTAAAACGGTTTTGATGCGGCAACCGTCAGACAACGATATTCATTTCCGAAAAGCCTTTTTTCGTCTTCGGTTTCGGTTGGCCTTACCGCACAATAAAAATGATACAACGTATCATTATGGTAAATAATGCACGGCTTGTGCGCATGGATGGAATCGATCGTTCCTTGATCGCCGATATTGATAATGGGCGAATCACATTTTTTCCAATGAATCATATCTTCTGATACCGCAACGCCGTCGCGCGCATTTATTCCGTCAAAGCCGCAATAAAACATTACCCATTGTTTTCGTCTGCTGTCGTACAAAACATGCTGACCGCAGGAAAAGCGACTGTCCCAATGATTCGGCGTAACTTTCAAGACAGGATTATTTTCGTACCGTTTCCAATTGTGTAACGAATTCGAAAAGGCTAATCCCACTTGCTCGTGCCATATT
Organism: uncultured Lachnospiraceae bacterium; assembly: GCA_964579815.1. Taxonomy (GTDB): domain Bacteria; phylum Bacillota; class Clostridia; order Oscillospirales; family CAG-272; genus SIG644. The sequence continues at coordinate 12,907 of CAZOHP010000030.1, read as the reverse complement.
CCCTCGGTATGTTCTTTTCCGTTGTAGTACAGATAAAATTCACCGTCATGCGGAACAATCCATGTCGAATAAAGCCCGCCGCCGTCCCAACAGCCATCGTTACCCTTTTCAAAAACAGGCTCTTTTTCGCAGTGCCATTCCATTAAACTTTCATCCGTTGTCCATGCCAAACCGTTTGCCGCAGCACCTACCTCATATCCAACGCCCGGATACGCGTGATAAAACATCCAATATTTTCCATCGTATTTTATCAATTCTCTGTTTCCGTAAAGGTCAACCTCGCACAACAATGAAGAAATGGCCCGCCCGTTTGTATCCCATAAATTTCCGGATCCCGTATCCAAAACAACCCCTTGTTTATCCCAATGCAGCAGATCATCCGAGGTTGCCATCGCTGTACGATAACCTTTTCCGTCAAAACCTATATAAAAGCAATAGAATTTACCGTTATGTCTGCATATACGCATATTATCAACTCCGTAGCGGTCGAAAGCACCGGGTTCTCCGGAAGGTTTAAGAATAGGTTGATCATATTTATACGGCGTAAGATAATCATTAAATTCACTAAACATTATTTGACATGTACCCCCTTTTCTGCGTTTATAACCGCAGCGTTTTCCGCTTTACAGAATCGGATATCCCGCATTCGTGTGTGCTTCAAACAATTCGTCGCACATGGCAATGATATCATCGATGGATAACTCGGCAGCGGTATGCGGCTCAAGCATCGCGGCCTGATAAATATGCTCTTTTTTGCCCGTTACGGCAGCTTCGATGGTGAGCAACTGGCAGTTGATATTGGTCATGTTCATGGCAGCGCACTGCACGGGCAAGCGACCGACATGTGTGGGATGGATACCGCCGCCGTCCACCATACACGGCACCTCAACGCACGCATCGGCAGGCAGGTTCTCAATCAGCATCCCGCGATTGAGGACGTTTCCTCCGATCTTATAGGGCGTATTGGTCACAATCGCTTCCATAATGCGCGAGGCATATTCGAGCGAGCGCGTATGTTCGATATCACCGCCGGCCATCAAGGTTTTCCTTCTGTTTTCCCAATCCGCGATCTGATGTACGCAACGACGGGGATATTCGTCCAGCGGAATGTTGAAACGTTCGATCAATTCGGGATACTTGGACTTAATGTAGAAAGGATTATACTCGGCATTATGCTCCGAACTCTCGGTGCAATAATAACCGAATTTGTCGATGTAATCATACCGCACCATATCACGGTGCTTTTCGTTGGCGTTCTTTTCCTTGGCGCGGCGACGGATCTCGGGGTAAAGGTCATTGCCCGCTTTGTCACGAACATCGATCAACCAGCCCATATGGTTAATACCGGCAATCAGCTCACTGCCGATTTCAACATCTTGCATGCCGAGCCCCTGCATCAAGCCCCGTGTACACCCCTGCACACTGTGACAAAGGCCGACTGTTTTGACACCGGTATATCGTTGCATATAGCCCGACAGAATCGCCATCGGATTGGTGTAATTGAGGAAATAGGCATTGGGGCAGACTTCTTCCATATCCTGCGCAAATCCCTTGAGCACATGAATGGTGCGCAGACCGCGGAAAATACCGCCGATGCCGAGCGTATCGCCAATGGTTTGACGCAGGCCGTATTTTTTGGGGATTTCGAAATCAATGATGGTGCAGGGATCGTAAAGACCGACCTGGATGGCATTGACCACAAAATTTGCATTGCGAAGCGCCGCCTTGCGCTGATCCACCCCGAGGTATTTACCGATGCAAGCCTTGCCTGCATTGTATTTTTTGTTAAGCGCATCGATCATCAGATACGACTCCTCCAGCCGTGTCGCATCAATATCGTAAAGCGCGATCTCAAGATCGGCTGTCAGCGCCTCACAAAGCAAAACATCTCCCAATACATTTTTCGCAAACACCGAACTGCCGGCGCCCATAAATGTAATCTTCATTCTTCTCTTCTCCTTTTCGTTTTTTGTTTTTTGACGGGAAACTCAATCCCAATCATAGTTTATCATATTTTTATCGTTTGTACATTGATTTTTGTGGCATAAACATGTAAAAATGTGACAATTTCAAGGAATATATTGATTTTTATGCCGTAGGCATGGTATAATGTGGCAAAGAGGTGAACATCAATGTCTGAGATCGTTTTGTCGGGCGTCGGAACGCCGCGCAGTTTCATTCCGCTGTTCGTCGGGCATCAGGCGTGCCCAAGCGGTCACAGTTTCGGCCCCTTTGTCCGCGAGCATTATCTGATCCACTTCTGCCTTCACGGCTGCGGCACTCTCAAAAATCGATACGGGGAGCATGCCGTGCATGCCGGACAATTGTTTGTCATTCGTCCCAACGAATTGACCACCTACATGGCAGATCTCCAAGACCCATGGGAATACGTTTGGATCGCTTTCGATGGCAAATCCGCCGCCGTCTTTGATAGTGAGCCATCGGTCTACGACACACCGTCCGGCGTGGATGTCAGATTAGCGGAACTGATCAAGGGCAACGCTCTGGCTCCCGAAATATACATTTCCGTTCTTTTCGAACTCACCTATTTTTTGTTCTGCGAACCGTCGAAAAACGAGAACGGCGACATGCTCCACCAAATCAAGCGCTACATTCAATACAATTACATGCTTCCCCTGACCGTTACCGGGCTGGCAAAAAGTTTCGGTTTTGAACGCAGTCATCTGTCCCGCGCATTCAAGCAACGCTACGACATCGGTGTCAAGGAATATATCATTGAGGTACGCATGCAGCACGCTCATACTTTTCTCACGCGTGGGTGCGCGGTAAACGAGTGTGCGCATTTGGTCGGTTACGATGACGAATTCAATTTTTCCAAGACATTCAAAAAGCATTTCGGAATTCCGCCGTCCTCGCTCGTCAAAGCGGCAAAACATCCCGATCTTCCGAATTTCTCCGCCCCATGACGGTATATATCCGATGCGGACAAGGGCCAAATAAAAAGCGAAGTTGTGATCTCTCACGACTTCGCTTTTCGTTCGTTATTAGTTAACGTCTGCCGCCCGGACGTCCGCCTCCCATGCCCATCGCACCCGAAAGATCGGAAACAAAGACGCTGTTCATGGTCAATGAGGAAACTTCCGAACCGTCCGCGCGGACGGTATAGGTCTCTTTCTGCTCCATGGACGGCAAACTGATATAAATATTGGTCGCAGATTTTTCAAGTGTGAGTTCGCATAGCACCTCGCCCTTGCTGTTCGACAGGGTAACGACCGTTCCGGTACGTGCCGAAAGCCCAACGCGAATGCAACATTGCTTCGAGGTGCTTTCGGGGTTATCCGCATTTGCCTGAAACACCGCGCCATAGGCGATCATCGTACCGCCGTTGGTGTAAATGGAGGAACGATCACCGCAATCCAGGGGACCGTTTCCGCTGTCTTGCGGTCCCGCGACTACGGTTGTCCCGCCGTTAAATACAATATCACCGTTGGAATCAATTCCGTCCCCCGCCGCATTGATTGTCAAATTGCCGCCGTTGACGATGATCGCCGTTTGCTCCTCGTTTGTACCGCCGGCATTCAATCCGTCATCGGTCGCATAGACGGAAATATTGCCCCCGTTGATCGTCAACATTCGTTTGGATTCCAGCCCTTCGTAACTGTAAGCGACATTGATCTCGCCGCCGTCGATCTGCAAATCTCCGTGCGTGGCAATTCCTTTTCCCGACTCCGAGCGCAATGTCAAATTCGCACCTCCCGAGATCAGTGCCGTCCCGCTGCTGTGAATGCAATGTCCCGTGCTGTCGACGGTCACCGTACCGCCGCTGATCCGCAGTGTCGTGTTTGCCTTGATCCCCTTGGATGATGCCGTTTTTTCTTTATTGTTGTTGCGCCATTGACCGAAAAATCCGCCGAAACGGTCGTCGCCGGACCCCGACGGCGTGACCTCTCCTGCGGTAGTCACGTCCACCGAACCGCCGCTCATCAGAAAATACTGCGATGCCGAGATACCGTCGCCGTCTGTCACAAGCGTCAGATTCCCTCCTGTAATATCGACAAATCCCTTGGCTGTATTGTCGCTCTCCTCGGTTTTAATGCAATCGCCGCCCGAACGGACCGTGATCTCACCGCCACAGATTGAAACCGAATTCTTGCCTTTCAGTCCCACATTTTGCGCCTCAATCGACAGCGTCCCGTTGACGATGCGCAAATTCTTTTTGGTCGATATGCCGTTGCGACACCCTCCTGTCACAACCAAGGAACCGTTGCCGTTGATCGTCAAACTGACCTGTGCGCTGATGGCCGCCTTATTCTCAACGGCATCGGCCGTATCGTCTGTGACAGTTGCACGCGCATCGGTGATGTGGTTTTCGCTGCCGCTTGCCAATATCAACGCCGCTTTATCGGCACCGGAGATGATCAGGGGTGCCTCTGCCGTGGCGGTAATATCTACGCCGTTCAACACCAACCGCACCTTGTCATCCTCTTCTGCCGCAACCATAACACGCCCGTCGCTCAACTTACCGGAGAGCACATAGGTGCCCGCCGCATTGATTGTCAGCACACCGTCTTTCCAAAACGCACCGTTGCCTGTCACGGAAGTTTTGTTATCCGCCAACACGATCGTGGTACAGCCGTCGACGGTTTCGTCGGCATTAAGGTCAAATTTCGAATATCCCGTGTCGAGTGTCGGCAGCGCTTCAACGGTTGTTTGTGTGGCCGCATCGGCTGTATCATCGGTGTCCGTTTTGTCCGATATCGATGGGGGCGGATCTTGCATAGGCTTCATGCCATCCGGCAAAACCGGCGGTTCGTCGGCGGGAACCTTGCCACAACCACTCAGCGTAAACACACTGAACAAGGCAAGTCCCGCGGCGACAATTTGAACCGATTGAATCGTTCGGCCCTTTTTCCCAAAGCGTTTTCCAAAACAAAGCATCTCAAGCCTCTCCTTTCCGAGCCCTCTGCCCCATATTATACCCCTAAATATTCAACATTTTGTGAACAAACATACATTCTTTGCGCAAAGACAGGTGAATTTTTCATCACACAAGCAAAAAGCAAGGCTTTTCTACTCAAGTGAGAAAATGAGAGAAACCGGTTGACAAGCCAAATATTACATGGTATAATGAGGCAAATATACGGCGGAAGGAGCACTTTGATGAACAATTCGCACAAAACGCTGTGTCTTGACGGCACATGGCGCCTCTTTATCGAGGAACACAAAAAGTGTGCCGCGACGGCAAAAACATTCACCACGCTTGCCGCATTGCGGGCAACGGATTTTTATTCCACCACCGGCACCGTTCCCGGCAATTTCGAACTTGATTTGGTTCGGGACGGCGTATTACCGGATCCGTTTCTCGGCGAGAACCCTCTGATTCTCCAGCAATACGAGAACAGACATTTGTGGTACGCAACCACCTTTTCTTCCCCCGCCGCAGACGGCGAAGATTGGGTATTGAAGTTTGACGGCATCGATACCGTTGCGGACATTTATTTGAACGGCAAATTGCTCGGTTCAACCGCTAATATGCTCATTTCGCATGAATTTCCCGTATCACTCCGTGACGGAGAAAACGAATTGCTCGTTCACATCACACCGTCGATGATCGCCGCGCGCGACATTCCGTTGGGCGCGGGCATCAATACACACCAGTTTTACAACGCCGCCGCTCTCGGCGTGCGTAAAGCCGCTCACATGTACGGCTGGGATATTTTCCCACGCATCATCTCGGGCGGTATTTGGAAATCGGTCACGCTCATCCGCAAACCGCGAAACCGCATCGATGATTTCATGCTCGCCACTATCCGTTTGGAAGGAAACGGAAACGCGATATTGTTTGCCCACTATCGCATCACCGCCGAGGAAGATCTGATCCAACGCTACACCGTGCATATTCACGGCGAGTGCAACGACCGCACTTTCAATTATGATCAAAAATTGTGGCACACCGAGGAAACGCGTTATTTCATTGTGGCTCAGCCTTATCTTTGGTGGCCCCGCGGCATGGGAAATCCCAATCTGTATCATGTGACGGTCACGTTGTCGCTGGACGGTCAAGCGGTCGACAGCCAAGAGTTTGATTTCGGCATCCGCACGGCCGGCTTGGTGCGTTCGGAAATGTTGGACGAAAACGGAAACGGCGAATTTTGCTTCATCGTAAACGGACAAAAAATGTTTGCCCGCGGCACCAACTGGGTTCCGCTTGACCCGTTCCATTCGCGCGACACCGAGCGTCTGCCCAAAGCATTGCAACTGCTGGAAGAAAGCAATGTCAATATGGTGCGTGTTTGGGGCGGCGGCGTATATGAAAGCGATGCGTTTTACAATTTCTGTGACGCGCACGGCATCACCGTTTGGCAGGATTTTGCCATGGGTTGTGCCTCCTACCCGCAAGACAAAGAGTTTTGCGACAAACTGCGCGAAGAAGCCGAGCAGGTTGTAACGAGACTGCGTAATCACCCGGCTGTTTTCCTGTGGAGCGGCGATAATGAGGGCGACCAGTTCATCGGCGGTTGCCTTATGCCGGCCGATCCCAACAAATACGCCCCGACAAGAACCGTGTTGCCCGATGTATTGCGCCGCACCGATCCCTCACGTCCGTATTTACCGAGTTCGCCGTATATGTCCCCCGAAGCGGCAAAATACGGTTGGGGAAATCAAGCCAAGACACTGCCGGAGAGACATCTGTGGGGCGGCAACCGATACTTCAAAGATCCCCTCTTCTCCACGCCCGTTTGCCATTTTGTGAGCGAAACGGGTCAGCACGGATGCCCCTCTCCCTCGTCCGTTCGCAAATTTATCACCCCGGATAAACTGTGGCCATGGCAGGATAACACCGAATGGCAGGTGCATTACACCTGCATGGAAACAACCAAGGGCGCGACTTACTCACAGCGTATCCGCAACATCATCGACCCTATCCTGAAATTGTTCGACTTTGAGCCGAAAGATCTTGAAACCCTCGCTCTGACCAGCCAAATCGTCCAAGCCGAGGGGTTGAAATTTTTCATGGAACGTGCCCGTTCGCTCAAATTCGAAAAAATGACCGGCATGCTCATTTGGAATCTTCTCGACGGTTGGCCTCAGTTTTCGGATGCGGTGGTTGATTATTATTTCTCGCCCAAACTCGCCTATCACGTGCTGAAGCGGTCACAGGAACCCGTTTGCTTGCTCTTCCGCGAGCCGAAAAACGGCGCAATGGAAGTAGTCTGCGTCAATGACACGCTCAAGGAGGTCCGCTTTACCTATCGCATTACCGATGTGACACACGATCGCGAAGTCGCGACAGGTGATGGCTGTACCGCCGCCAATGTAGCCGCGGTTGTCTGCTCTGTCCCGCATTCGGGCGATGATACTGTTGTCTATCTCATCGAGTGGACGATGGCGGACGGCAAAACTTACCGCAACCACTACATCAGCGGCGCGACTCCCTTAAACTACGATACCGTCCTTGACGGTTACCGCAAGATCGGATTGTTGGAGTTGTATCGAAAATAAAATAATGACAAAGATAGAGGGACTTCACTCAAAAAGTCCCTCTTTTTTGTTATTCGTCTTTGTTCATAATCAATTCCGCATACGACTCTTTGGTGATACGGATTTCGCGAGGCTTATTGCCCACGGCGGGACCGACAAATCCCTGTCGTTCCATTTCATCGATGATCTTTGCGGCTCGACCGTACCCGATAGACAACATACGCTGAAGCAACGAAGTCGAAATTCGGTTATTATCCACGGCGATGCGCAATGCCTCGTAAAATTTGGGATCCAAGCCGTCTGCGCCACCGTCGCCCATGTCATCATTCGCGTCTGGCGTGCGCTTGGTACCGATCATCTGAGCCTCACGGTCCAAATTGTCCAAAAATTCCTGATCGTAATGCACGGGATCATTGTTGCGCTTGATAAATTCAACAATACGCTCGACTTCGCTGTCGCTGACGAAAGCCCCCTGCACACGCAACGGTTTGGGACTGCCCACGGGTGCATACAGCATATCGCCCATACCCAGCAATTTCTCCGCTCCCGCCACGTCCAAAATGGTACGCGAATCGACCTGCGAAACGACCGTACATGCGATACGCGAGGGAACATTGGCCTTGATCAATCCCGTAATGACATCGACCGACGGCCGCTGAGTACCGATCACCAAATGCATTCCCGCCGCTCTGGCCTTTTGCGCCAACCGCACGATCGATGTTTCAACTTCATCCTTGGCTTGCATCATCAAATCGGCCAATTCGTCGATGATAATAACAATCTGCGGCATATACGGATGTTCGTAGCGATCGTTTTCGGTGATGGCGTTGTACCCGGCAATATCGCGGACGCCGACATCGCGAATCATTTGAAACCGTTTTTCCATTTCCAGCACAGCCAAATTAAGCGCCGCGGCCGCTCGCTTCGGGTCGCAAACAATGGGCGCCATCAAATGCGGCAAATCTTTGTAAACGGTAAATTCGACCTGCTTGGGGTCGATCAAAATAATCTTGACCTCACTCGGCGCGGATTTATAGAGCAAACTCATGATAAAATCGTTAATACACACCGATTTACCGGAGCCGGTCGTACCCGCCACCAGCAAGTGGGGCATTTTAACCAGATCGATGACGATGGGATTTCCCGCAACATCTTCGCCCAAGCATGCCGTCAATTTGCTCGGACGTCCCCGGAAGTCATCCGAATCGATTAAGCGACGCAAATAAACCGTCTCGCGCGTCGTGTTGGGCACCTCGATACCAACCGCTTCTTTGCCCGGGATCGGCGCCTCAATACGAATACTTTTGGCCGCCAAACTCATGGCAATATCATCCGACAAGTTGGCAATCGAACGCACACGAACCCCCGGTGCCGGGCGGACCTCATAACGTGTAACCGACGGGCCGCAAGCATAAGAAATTCCCTCAACGCGCACACGGAAGTTGGTCAGAGTCTCACGCAATTTTTGCATTTTGGCGCGAATCTCTTGATCCTTGGTCGCGCTGTGCGGCTTCGGCTCATTGAGCAATTCCAACGTTGGATACGTATAAGGACGATGCGCGGGTTCTTCGGGCACATCTTCGACGATCTGCTCTCCGCGCGATCTCTCTTCCTCCGACAATTTTTCAACCTTAATCTCAACGCCGCCGATCACTTCGGTCCCGTCCACCACATCATCGTTGACAGCCGATTCCATGCTGTAATCAAAACCGTCGTGGCAATCCATTTCTTCCGGTTCGTCTTCGTCGTCTATGGGGGCTTCCAACGGCGTCACGACCGACTCGCCGTCTTCCAAGTCAATCTCGGCGCGCCCCGGATAAAATACGGGCGTCTCGTCCGCGCGTCCCTCTTCCGCCTCTTCCTCGGGCGACATGGTTTTTGCTACCGATGCATCGGAAAAGGCGCGTTCCATCGCCTCGACTTCCTCGCGGCTCAGTTCATTGACACATTCGATGGGCGCGCTCGTCGCATCTTCGGGGAATACGGTTTCCGGATTTCCGCCGTAAGGCTCGTCATTCGACCGTTTCTTTGTCCGTTTGCTTTCGCTGTCAAGCAGAATGCGGGTAGGGTCCAGGTAGTTGATCGTATCCCGTGCCGACGAGTCATCCGGCTCGGCAGACTGCTTTCTCCCGCGCTTCAGTTTTGGCTCGTCAATTTCGTCTTCTTCCGTCGGTATCTTGTTCTCACCGCGTTCCGGCAACAACGGAGCCACCGCCTCGGTCTTCTTTTTCGTTGCTCGTTCCTCGCGTACGGCGGCACGTTCCTCGGCACGCTTCGCTTCCCGCTCGCGATACTCACTCACGCGGGCGGCGCGACGCTCCAAGGCCGACCGAATGCCCTGCCATATGGACCGGGGCGTCAAACGCAACAAAAGCAACAACAGCACGGTCAGCAACAGTACGCCGACGATCATTGTGCCGATAATCCCCAACCCGACATAGCACAACTGACCGAGCCAACCGCCCAGCACACCGCCTCCGAGTTTGTCCGCGCCCAACTGATACAGCGTCTGAATCTTCCATGTATCCAGCGCTCCGTCGCAGCATTTCGATTCGATCATACAGGTATGCACCATGGCGGAAACCAATATCAAGATGGCAAAGGCAAGCAGCCCTCGCCCGTTCGAGCGAAAATTTTTGCCCTCGCGTATGCGCACAATCGCCAAGTAGATCATAGCCGCCGGCAACATATACGCGCCGCAGCCGATCAATCCGAACAACGCACGCTCCACATGATACCCAACCCAGCGAAACGGATGCGTGGCAGTCGTCCAGCCGAATTCACCTCCGCTCATCAATGCCGAGATCAACAGCATGACGGCAAGGAGCGAACCGACGATCAAAACCAAATAGGGCTGCATGCGATAGGCCAGTTCGGCAGGCAGGGGCTTGTCCTCTTTTTTGCTTTTTTCACCAGATGCCGATTTGCCACCCGAACGACGTGCCACAGTGTTCTTCCCTACCGTCGAGGCGCTTGTGCGCCCGTTTCCCGTGCCCCGCGCGGTCGAACGGCCCTTGGAACGTTCCTTTGTGTCCTTGTCTGCCAACACCTCGTCATTGTTGATGGGTTCGACGGGCACATCGTCAAAGGGCGGCAACTCGTCCTCGGGATATGGCGCCGCCGAACGGCTTTGGACGCGGGAACGACTACCGGTCCCCGTCTTTTTGCTTTGAGTGCGGCGTCCGGTCGACGCCGGCACCTCATCCATGGTACACCATGCCTCAAACCAGTTTTTCTTCTTTTTCTTTTGGCTCAAATTTCAATTCCTCCTGTTTTTTATCCCCGACGGAGGTATCTGTCACGCGAAATACCGTCGCATCAAGCGTGACCATCAATTTCCTGTCAAGATTTCATCTAATCGTTGTTAAATCGACACTTCGCGATACAAAATAAGCATATCGCATCTCGCGCGTCTCGTTGTATGCAAGTATATAGATATAGTATACCATTTTTTTCACGTTTTTGCAAGTACCGCGTCATCATTTTTCGGATTTTTTTCAGTAGTAAGGAGAAATAGGCATGCAGGTATCTCACTTCCCCGCCCCGTCTCGCACAGGCCACGCCGTACTGTTTTTGATTGTGCTCGGCGCCGCGGCAGGTTTCGTCAACGGTCTGCTGGGGACGGGCGGCGGCATCGTGCTGGTTTACGTCATGCGGCGATATACAAAACTTTATCCCACGCAAAGCGCACTCACGTCAAACAAGGCACAACGAGATGTTTACGCAACCGCGCTGTCGGTCATGCTACCCGTCTCCGTTTTTTCGGCCTTTCATTATGTCCGCGCCGGCGCACTGGATTTTTCCGCATTTTCCCCCATGCTGATGCCGTCTGTCATCGGCGGGGTTTTGGGGGGCTGGTTACTCGACAAACTTCGCCTGTCATGGCTGAAGCGTTTGTTCGCACTGCTGGTTCTCGTTTCCGGCATTTTGATGATCATACGGGCATGATCCGACAAAAGAAAGGACACAATCATGATGATTCTCGATATTGCGATCACTTTTCTCATCGCTGTTTTATCGGGCATGGGCATCGGCTCGGGCGGTCTGATGGTGCTTTATTTGACACTCGTGCGAAAAGCGCCGCAGTTGACCGCTCAAGGCTTCAATTTGCTCTTTTTTCTGTTTGCCGCCGCTTCTTCCATGGGCGTTCATTTGGCGCGACGTCGCATTCGCTTTCCCGCCGTTCTGCTCATGATTGCCGCGGGATTGCCCGCCGCCTATCTCGGCACACAACTCGCGCTGGTACTTCCCGAAGGCTGGGCAGCGCGCATTTTCGGTTTTTTCCTCATTCTTGCCGGACTTCCCGGTCTCTTTTCACCTCAAAAGGCCGAAAAAAGGGAAAAAAACTGAAAAACATTTCAAAAAGCCCTTTACAAAACACAAGACTTGTGGTATAATTCTACTTGTATGGCGTTGGCTCGGCTTTCGGATATCGGACTGCTACTTAGGCAGTGCATTCACCCGCCGTTCTCTGAGTCAAGCGCTGTTCAAAATATAATCTGAAAGGTGAATACTACCATGGCATTGCAAAAAGAAGACAAGCAACTCATCATCGCAGAACATGCGACTCATGAGGGCGACACCGGTTCGCCCGAGGTTCAGATCGCTATTCTCACCAAGAGAATCGCCGATTTGACCGCACACTTGAAAGCCAACCCCAAGGACTTCCACAGCCGTCGCGGCCTTCAGAAGATGGTCGGTCACAGAAGAAATCTGTTGGGCTATCTCCAAAAGGTGGATATCGAACGTTACCGTGCAATCGTTGCAAAACTGAATCTGAGAAAGTAATTTCGAAGAACCGATTTGAAAGACCGGAGTGAAGGTAGAGTGAAGCGCATTCACTTCCTATCTTCACTCCGTGCTCTTATTTCGATTTCCCAATGAAAGTTCTTGCAGTGGATTAGCCATTATTTCTCTGCCCGTGACCTCCACGGACAATGAAATAATTGCTAAACCCTTGTGAGATGCTTTCGTAATAAAGATAAAATTTACGGAGGAAAAATATGTCTACTACCATCACAAGTACCCAAATGCAATTCAAAAATCACAAGGTGTTCCGTTACACTCTGGCGGGTCGTCCGCTGGTGCTGGAAACGGGCAAAGTGGCCGGCCTGGCCAACGGTTCCGTCATGGTGCACTACGGTGACACCTGCGTATTGTGCTGTGCCACCGCTTCCGCCAAGCCCCGTGACGGCATCGATTTTCTTCCCCTGTCGGTCGACTTTGAAGAAAGAATGTATGCTGCGGGAAAAATTCCCGGCGGTTACCTCAAGCGAGAGGGTAAGCCGTCCGAAAAGGCCGTGCTGACCTCGCGTGTCATCGATCGCCCCATCCGTCCGCTCTTCCCCAAGGATCTGCGCAACGATGTGGCGCTGACGCTGACTGTGATGTCCGTGGATCTGGACTGCTCCCCCGAGATCACCGCTATGATCGGTGCTTCCATCGCTCTTTCGATCTCCGATAT
>CAZOHP010000029.1:0-17048 GCA_964579815.1 uncultured Lachnospiraceae bacterium | reverse complement strand
TGTCGGCATCCCAAAATTCGTCCATCAACTGTGTCCGGGTAAAAGTTTTCTTCGGATAGCTCAGAAGTTTATAGAGAATGGAAAATTCCCGGTTGGTCAGATTGATTTCTTCATCATCAAGGTAAGCGGTATGTTCATCTGCGTCCATGACAAAACTGCCGATCTCGATTTTTCGGGAGGATGCGATTTTTGCCCGTCGGAGCAATGCCCCAATTCTCAAAAACAACTCGTCCAGATCAATAGGCTTGACCATGTAATCGTCCACGCCGATACGGAAACCTCGCTGTTTAGACGCAATATCGTCCCGTGCGGTCATAAAGAGGATGGGAATTTCCGCATTGGTATCTCTGACATTTCGGGCAAATTCAAAGCCATCCACGCCGGGCATCATGATATCGGAAACGATCAGATCGACAGTGTTTTCAAAAAGCGCATCGTACGCTTCATTGGCGTCCGTACAACCGATGGCCTCGTAACCGTTGCTGTTCAGAAAAGCGCAAACCGTCCGGTTCAGTTCCCTGTCATCTTCCAAAACCAAAATTTTGAACATCGTCCTACCTCCTGCATCTTATAGAAACATTATAGCACAGAAATGTTAAAGTTTTGTTTGTGTTCGGGTTTTTATGCAAAAAAGGTGCTGCCTTTTTGAGACGGCACCTTGTAAAAAATCAATCATTCATGATTTTATCGCTGAGTTCAATGATTTGGCTTGCATACTTTTTGCGGCGGCTGTTCAAAATTCCCTTGTAAATCGGATAATTTACAATTGCCATCAGCATACCCGCGATACCGATCACAAGGCCGGGAATCATCGGGGCGGCAAGTCCGACGGTTTCGCCGATGTCGGTCATGATCAAACTCATGCCCGCGCCCATAATCAGTGCGGAGACAGAGCCGAAGATATAGGCGAATATGCCGACGGGGGTATTGACCTTTTTGTCCATGGCTTTCAGTTCGTCCAGTTCGGTATGTTCCTTTTCGGTGTAACGAGTGCGAATCTTCCGCACCAAATATTCTTGATCATTTTTGTTCATAAGAATTACCTCTTTCATTTGATGTTGGCTATATTATAGCCGATGGTTGTTGTTGAAATTTTTGAGAAATGTTTGAATTTTATTAAATTGCACATGATTACAAAAACAAAAGCCTTGACACCATTTCCTTCAAGGAATGTTGCATCAAGGCCGATTTTGCAATCAATGATATTTCTTTCTCCATTTTCAAAACATTCTCGGGCGCTCACTCGCCCTCCTCAAGCAATTTGATCGCTTTCCGATATTTTTCCGCGCGCTTTTGATCTTTCTTCGTGACGATCTCCAGCCGCGTCAAATCACTGTTGTGGCGCAGATCCGCCAATTTGACAGTTTTGGCGATCTCGTTTGACCGCATTGCCGCTACGTATTCCGGATATGGAACGTCTGCGCGGTGTGTCATCAGCGAGATTGCCGTCAGCACATCATCATCAAAGCCGAGAGCGCGCAAATCATCGATCGTTTTGTCCGTATCTTCGATCACATCGTGCAAAAGAGCAACAATCGTCGTTTTTTCATCCGGCATTTGTTCTGCCAAATGAAACGGATGAAAAACATACGGCATACCACCCTTATCGACCTGATCTTTGTGCGCTTCAAAGCAAAGTTTCAAAGCGATTTTTGTCATGGGCGTATATATCATGCGTCCTCCTTGTATGAAAAGCCAAGGCGCCCTCGGGTGCCTTGGCTTTTCTCATAACAATTATTCGTATTTTTCGGCAATTTCTTCCAACACGTTATCGACCTGCGAACGAATGGAAGCAAAAATCGGTCCCAACTCGTTGGTCTCATTTCCTCTCATCGCCGATCTGATCGTAGTAGCAAGCCCGGCGGGGTCAAGAACATAGCCCCAATCGTAAAAACTGGATTCAACAACCAGTCTCAGATTGGCCTTGGACTCCGCGTCAAGCGCTTGACGATTGAGCATAACGGTTTCATACTGCTTATCCAGCGAGGTCACCTGCGAAACGGCCGCCAATGCCTCGGTGATCATACCGACCATCGCCGTATCCTGCACAGAGGCAGGAATGAGTGCCATGGTGTTGATATACTTGTTGGTATTGGAATAATAGTCCTCTTGTTCGCTGTCGTACTTCGGCAACGGGACAATACCGTATTTATCCTCCATACCGGACAGCATGGTCATATCGCACAGCGCCGTTGCGTGGAAGATGGCACGCCCCTCTTTGAAAGCGGTATTGGAATCGTAGGTCTTTTGATATTTCATAACGTCGTCGCCCAAGCAGAACTCAAGCACTTCGTTGAGCAGATTATAGTTATCCTCTTCTTCGTAAACGCTGCGGAATTCACCGTCATCGGTCGCCTCGACCAACTTACCGCCGGCAGCAAAGTACCATGCGGTTTGCGAGTCATCCGCGGGCGCCAAGCCGTAGAAATCCTCCACGTCCATAGTATCATTACCGTTCAATTCATGAGAAGTTCCCATGATCATGTACTGGAAATTTTCAAATGTCCAATCATCCGAGGCAATCAAATCATAGGGGTTGGCCAAACCGGAAGATTCCACCAAACGAGTGTTGAACAGCAGCGCATAAGGCGCGTAGACATAGCGGTTGGTGATGGCACCGGTTGCCATGAAGATCTTATCATTGAGCGTAAACGCCTTAACGGAGTTTTTGTTCCAGTAAGACTGTGTCAAATCAATATTTTCAATAGTATTCAGATCATACAGCAGATCATTATTGAACATTGAGAACGCCGCGCCGGCCATACTGCCCAACAACAGCGAATAAGTGTCGTCGCCCGAACGGATGGAATTGGATGTCTTAGTGGAAATTTGACTATCCAGTATGTCATCATACACCAAGTCAATATTAAAATACTCCTCGATGGCGCGGTCACGGACAAACAACGCATCGTGAACGGTGCCGCCGTTCACCTCGACGTCGGTCGGAAACTGATCGATAACGAAAACATTCTCATAAGAACTGGACGCGGCGATCAAAAATTCATAATTGTAGTTTTCCTTTTCAAAGGTTGCCAACACACTTGCGGCATCGGCGGGCTTTGACGGCTCATCGTTATCCGGGTCTTTGTTGTCTTGTCCGTCATCGCCGGGGGTGTTGTTACCGGAATCGGGATTGTCGGGGGTATCCGGCTGATCGGGCGTATCTTGTTTGCATGCACAAATCAACGTCAGCATCATGACAAGCACCATAAGGAGCGCGAGTAAACGAGGCATTGTTTTCATAGCGTTTTTTCCTTTCGAAAAATATTTGTATTTTATTGTACCACACAATTGTATAATTGTCAATGGTAAGATATATTTTTTTATTGACCAAAATTCACAAGAGCAAGCGTGGTTGTATCACCTTCGGTCCTCGGCCGACAAAAAAGTTCGGGGGGCTCTGCCCCCCAAACGATATTGACATCCGCTTATTCTGTAACCGGCGCCTGATCTGCATTCGTAGCCTTCTCGATCAACGACAGCAACTCCTGCCGCTCCGTCTCGGTCAAATTGAGCAACAACGTCAGTTCGCCGTAATAAGCGATCCGCTTCACCGCCACTTCCGCCGGCCCGTCCTCAGCCGTCGAAACGGCGGTCTCGCGGAACGACAACGATGTCGGATAATCGCTTTCAAGCGAAATATGAATGAGCGTCACCCCGCTTGTATATCCCGCCACGGCCATATCGTCCAAATGCTTCAGCAAAAAGCGGGAAACCTCGCGAAAATCCGAAGCGGGGTAATAGTGATAAGAGGTCGTAAGTTTATTTGACGCCGACTGCACCTGCATGCTGATGATACCGTCCTCGGTCTCAATCGCCTTGGTCAAGACGTCTTCCGCCTCCTCTCGCGTACTCTGAGCCTCGGCCATAGCATCCCACATCAGCGCGTATGTCCGCGGCATGGTAACGGGATCCACATAATAATAGCACGAGATCGTATAGCGCACTCCCTCAACCGCAACATTCATCTGCAACTGCATCATTGATTCTTCATCTTTGCCGTAACCTTGTTGCAGGAAATTTTTCTGTCCGGCACTGTCCAGTGCGCGCCATTCCTGGCGCAACACCGGCAGCAACGCATCGACGCTGTCATCCGATAATGGTTGAAGCACGCTTTCGCCAAACAGCGAAACCATCACCTTTTTGACCTGTTCGCGAGACGGAATCGGCGTAATATCGGCCTCTTCTCGAATAATCTCGATCATTCGGTCATAATCCTCGCGTTCCATCAGCACACGACGCGTCACCGTCATACCGCCCACCAAACGAATACGCAACCACACACGCTGATACTCAATGACCGTGCTGTTCTTGATCGTGTAATCGCTCTCCGCGTAAGTCGTCCAAAAAGTGTCCTGTCTCTCGGCCAGTTGCGCGCGGGAGAGCGCTTCCGCCACAATGCCTATGATCTCATCGTTTTGCGTCATATAATTGCCTACGACCGCCTGCTCGTAGGGACTCAAATAACTCGATAGCACCGTCCCGTCTATCGACACCGCCGTCATGCGCTCCTCGGGGATGCGCTCGTTTTTAACCACGGCATCGGTTGTCAACGTTGCGGCGCCGAACACAACACACGCGCCAAGCACGGCAACCAGCCACGGCGTTGCCTTGAACATGCTCTTCACACTCTTAGACGTCAACAATTCGTACAAATAGAAGATGATCAGCGTGATCACCAAGAAAATGAGCAACATTCCGCCGTCCGCATTTCCCACAATCAGTTGATAAGTCAACAGCAGTGCCGTGGGCAGGCAAAGCAAGCATCGCACAAGGATTTGCAACCACTTGTTCGGCACCGCGCGCCCCGCCGTTTCACTGCGTCGCAACCGATAAAACAGCGCGCCCAACAAAAACGCACCGACACTGACCAGCGCCGCATATAGGAGTACGATCGGTCGTCCGATCGTCCCCTCACCCGTCATCAGCCCCACAGGCAACAAGAAAGACGGGTTCAGATATCCGCCCAAAATGTCATCGGCACGGACGATATTGCTCAAATCATCGATCACGACCAGAGCCATATACAGGATAAACCGCCACGAACACAGAAGAAGCCCGAAAGCAATGAGCGAGGTCGCCGCCGTCCCCATCAGCGAAACAGCCGCCGCCGCGATCGTGACGAGCAGGGTTGCATTCAAACACATATAAAGCATCTGCCATAGCAACCCGACAAACGAAAAAGTCACATACGGATTGATCGCCCAAAACGCGCCCGCCGCCAAACAAGATGCGATGAGAATACCCCAAACCCAACTCATCACGGCCGCCATTGAACTAACGTACACACAGGTGCGCGTATATGGGATCGCATGATAAAAGTCCGACTCATTGCGTCGATTCAAATAAGAAAAAACAAAAAACACAAATATAGGCATCAGATATGACGCCACCAGTGCCGGAACAACCAGTTCGTTATCATTTATAGCGGTCACCGACAGTGAACTTGAAGAAGTTTCATAAAAATCGTAATGTCTCGATGCCGTTGAGATCATATCATAGACGGGAATGAGAATGCTTACGGTCAGGCAAAGGATAGAAGCGGCAAGCCCGATAATGCGCAATCGCTTGACGTTCTCCCAATACAATTTGCAATCAAATAATTTCTTTTTCATCATATCACCTCTCACTTCAGCACATCCTCAAACGAATAGCCGAGCGCTTGCATTTCATAGATAAATACTTCTTCCAGTGACAGCGGAAGAATGTCAAGCAACAGCGGTGCCATCGCGCGAATATGCGTCTCGGTCTCTTCACGCTCGCCGCGCACGATAAACGTACAAACGCTTCCCATCTGCGTATAAGACAAAATGTTGATATTCTCGAATTTTTCGCGAGAGAAAGGAGCATCAAACGCCGTCTGCACCTTAAAGAGCGACGTTTTCAGGTGCTGTACATCCGATTCCAACACAATACCGCCGCGATGCAAAAGCGCCAACTGGTCGCAAGTATCCTCCAGTTCGTGCAATGAATGTGAGGTAATGATAGTTGTCGTTTGCCGTTCCAACACATCCTCGTAAATGACTTTTTTAACCAACTGTCGCATTACCGGATCCAGCCCGTCGAAAGTTTCGTCAAAGAAAAGATAATCCGGCATGGCGCTCAATCCTAAAACGGCCGCCGCTTGACGCCGCATCCCTTTGGAAAACGTGTCAATGTTGGCGCTCGCATCCAAGCGGAACAAATCGACCAGTTGACCAAAGCGCGCGTGGTCAAAACGGGGATACAACGCGGCATACACCGAGGCCATCTGCCTCATGCTCGAACGCGGCAGAAAATACAGATCGTCCGGAATATAGACGATGCGCTCTTTGGCCATCGGATTTTCCCAAACCTGCATATCATCCACCGTAATGCTCCCTTTTTCCGGGCGATAAACGCCGGCAAGTAACCGCAAAAACGTGGATTTTCCCGCGCCGTTGGAACCGATCATACCGTAAATACATCCCTTGGGAATGGTACAGGTCAATCCGTCCAATGCCACAAAGGGTGCCTTACCCTGCGAATAAAATTTCATGGTAACATCATTTGCCGCAATCATCTTACTCAACCTCCTTTGAATGATCGTCACCCGATTGCTCGCACACAGCGGCAATGAGTTCTGTCTCGCTTACACCCGCTAACCGCAATTCATGTGCCAATGCGGCCAGCACCTCCAATTTTTTTGTTGCTTCACGACGCAATATCTCACGCGCGTTGGGAGCCACATAACACCCGCTGCCCGGCGCCGGAAGAATTACACCGCGTCGTGTCAACTCGGCATAACTTTTTTGGATCGTATTGGGATTGATCGACAGCACCGCCGATAATTCACGTAATGACGGTAACTGCGAGCCATCGGCAAATGCGCCGATCAATATATCGCGCTCTATTCCCTCAATCAACTGCTCGTATACCGGTTTGCTCGAAAACTTATCAATCAGTAACATAGCGTCCCTATCCTTCCTCTCACATCCGAGTGCGTCAGGTGCACTATGTGAGATAGTTCACTTATAATATAGCACAGCACTGCCTATTTGTCAATAGGTTTCGTAAATTTTTTCTTGACTTCCCGCGCGGAATGTTATATAATGGTATGTGTAAAAATGATTTCTCAAAAGGAGAGTTCAAAATGAAAAAAATTCTTTGCATCGGATCGGTCACCGTCGATATCATTGTCAAGCCCGCATCGACCGTTCCCGCTCCCGGCACATTGCGCGCCGTAGAATCGGTGTCTACGCTGGTCGGCGGTTGCGCCACCAACTGCGCCAACGACCTGGCCAAACTCGGCACACCCGTTTCCATTTCCTGCCTGGTCGGCAACGACATGATGGGCGACTTTGTCAAAAAGGAGATGACCAAGTACGGCGTTGATACCAAGGGCATCGTCCAAAGAAGCGACGTACAGACCACCGTTTCGGTCGTTTGCATCTACGAATCCGGCGAACGTTCGTTCCTGTATAACCCGGCATCTTCCGCCGCGTTTACCATTGACGACATCTCGGACGAGGTGCTCGCCGACTGCGACATCGTGTTTGTCGGCGGCGCGTTGCTGTTGACCAATTTCGATGGCGAACCGACGCGTCGATTGATGAAACGTGCCCGTGAAATGGGTAAAATCACTGTGCTGGACACGGCATGGGATTTTGATGACGTTTGGCTGCCCAAGATCGAGGCCTGCCTGCCCGAACTTGACTACTTCATCCCAAGTGTCGAGGAAGCCGCCAAACTGACGGGCGAAGAGGATCCTTACAAAATCGCCGAAAAGTTGCACACCATGGGTCCGACCAACATCGTAGTCAAGGTCGGCAAAGACGGTGCACTCGTCTCGCCGCACGGCGAAGCACCTACCATGGTTCCTGCCTATTTAATCGAAAAGCCCGTAGACACAACGGGAGCGGGCGATTCTTTCTGCTCCGGCTTTTTGACCGGTTTGGCTAACGGCTGGAATATGGTCAAATCGGCTCGGTTCGGCAACGCCGTCGGCGCACACTGCGTACAGGCACTCGGCGCTTCGACCGGCATCCCCCCCATGCAGACGGTACTGGATTTCATCGCCGCAAAAGAAAAATAAACAAAAATTTCAAAATGACATAATCGGAACAGGCACTGCACATACTATGCGTAACGGGCAGTGCCCGTTCTTTTTTCCAAAATGATTCCCGAAAGGATATATCGATATGTCAACTGCGAAAACCAGAAGTGCAACAGCCGAAATGCTGGAAAAACTCTATAAAAATGTTAAAATGGGGGCCGACTCCATCGTTGCATTGCTGCCCAAAATCAAAAGTGAAGATACCGCTTTCAAAAGCGATCTGACCGTGCAACACAGCGGCTATGAGGACTTTGCCACCCGCATCAACGACATTCTGAGCAAAGCGGGTGAAGAGGCAAAAGAGGACAGTATGATGACAAAAATGTCCGCAAAGATGGGCACAACCATGAACACCTTGATGGATGATTCGGTCAGCCACATTGCCGATATGATCATCCAAGGTTCCACCATGGGCGTCACCGATACCATCAAACTTCTGCGCGAATATGAAAACACCTCCGCGTCCGAAGCGTCCCTTGCCCTGGCAAGGGAGATCGTCAAATTTGAAGAAGAAAACATTGAACGCATGAAATCTTATTTATAAAAACCGATACGGGGGAGTTTCTTGTAAGAAACTCCCCCTCACGCGCGCAATCACCCGATTCGATCCCTTTCACCTGTATGTTCCACCCCACAAAAGGAAGAGGGGATCTTCTTGTCGGAAGATCTCCCTCTCATAGTTCAGTTTTCCAGTTGTCTTCCCAAAAAACCGGCGGCGGTTTGGATGAGTTTGGTCTCAACATCATCGGAAAATGTCGCGACGCGGCTCGCATCATTCAAGCGAACAGAAGCCACGCAACCAATGATATCCCCCTCGCTGATGATGGGCATGGCGCAACCGAGAAAATGCTCGCCATCGGCGTGTGCTCCCGCGAGCACGGGTAATTTTTCTTCGCCCTCATGCCAGACATACAGACTGCGATTATTGATCACGGCCTCAAGTTCCTCCGAGAGCGGTTTATCGGCGTACTCCTTGCGCGGTACGCCCGAGCAGGCAATCACCGCATCTCGATCACATATCACAACCGAGAGCGAACAGGTTTTGTGCAGTGTTTCGGCATATTGAGCGGCAAATCCGGCCAATTCGCCGATAGGCGAATACTTTTTGAAAATAACCTCGCCCTCGCGGTCGGTATAAATTTCCAACGGGTCGCCCTCGCGGATGCGCATGGTGCGGCGGATCTCCTTTGGTATGACGACTCGACCAAGGTCGTCAATACGGCGTACGATTCCCGTTGCTTTCATCTATATAAACCTAAAATCCTTTCTCCATTCATCCCCAATAGCGTCCGACGCACACGCGGTTATGTGGGCATGCGATCATCGGCGGCTTTCGGCGACGATGTTAGTTTTTACACCTTTGCGTGGATTATACGGAAAGATACCCAAAATTTACGCAAAATACAAAAAAGCCGCGACCGGACAAAAGAAAACCTCCGAGATATCTCGGAGGAAAGCCGTTCACCGTGCTTGGTGCTTCCTTTCATTTGGTTTATGTATGCTTTTCCGCTATTGCCCTCATGCGTCAATCCAGCAGAAGATCTTCGATAACATCTTCCAATTGACACGGGGAAAGCCCTAAAGCGTTGAATTTTTTGACAGATTCAACCGCCAAAGGTCTGTTTGAGGTAATATCATGAACCGAAACGAGAGGAGGCTCATCATATGCCGAATTGCCGGTCGAATAAACCGCAATTCCGTAGGAGATGCGTTCGTGGTCGCCCAAACGATACCGTTCCTCCACCACTTCATAAGTAAACTCATTCATATCTGTTGCATCTCCTTCATATTGCTTTTCAATTTTTTCATATTGCATCGTCATTGTTCCTACCAAGCACAAACGGTGAAAATGTTATGGACTTTTTTATTTTTATCATTTTATCATTCGGCGACAGAGCGCCGATATCGGCAGCTTTCTCCATAGAAAAAAGTCAAAAAACACAGTTCCTTGACTTTTTTCATATGGAGTTCCATATAACTCAGATTGCTTTACTCGATGTCCGATCGCCCGGCTATCTGTTTATTATAGAATCAAGGACAAGTTCTGCTATATTCAACCGTTTCGGTTTCCGGGACACCGTCGACATAGGCAGTTACGACGAAGATCCCTCTGTAAGTGACACCGCTTCGGGCCATAAAGTCAACGCCGATGGCCAATGTTCCGACCGCTTTGCTGTCGGACCACTCGCCCAAATAAAGCCAATAGCCGTCATCAAGTTGTTTATACAAATACAACGTGGCTTCGATCAAACTGGCGTTTGTTTTTTTAGATGCCGTGGCGGCAACATTTCCGATTCCATCTACAAACGTCATGCCAATGTTGATCGTATAAATTCCGATCCATTGCGGTGCAATCTCTGCGTCCGGGGCCGGCACCGCCGCAAACACGGGCAACACCGAACTACACAGCATGGTCAAGAGCAACACCGTTGCCAATAGTATTCGTTTACGACTTTTCTTTTTCATATAGTTCCTCCTTGTTGTTCAATCGCAAAGTCTTCGGGCGATCTGCCCCTTATTACAAATAAAACAGGGAAATGTGACAACATTTCCCTAATTTATTCATTTTTGTAAAATCTTCCAAATTTTGTATTGACGTTTTGTGGATTTTGCCTCAAGGCACACTGCGGCAGAGTGCGACCAATTCATCCATATTCAAAGCAGATGCATCTATTTGATAAATATACTGGCCGTCATCCCACACAATGGTAGTCTCCAAAATTTCTGTATGCTGAACAACGATACCTTCATTGCCGTTAATATCTACAGTATCGACAATTGCCGACAAATTATCTACATACCTCTCATTTCCCGCTAACAACGTTTGATTGAATGTACCAACTAATTCGCCGTTCCGATAATAGTCAATGCAAAATGTGTTGATGCTGTGGTGTACAACTTTCTCCGTCACCCCTTGAGGCAACTGCATCGGCTTTCGGATCTCTATGTTTTCGTCCGGCAGTATCGGTTCCAAAGGCTCGCTCGGCTCCGCATCGTCAAATGTTTCATAACGAACGGCCAAATAGCGCTCATACCACTCGACCGCCGCCTCAAACACCGCGTTTCGGAACAACGGCAGCGCCATAATGGTGGTGAACCCCAATGCCATAAGAACCAGCAACGCAATCGCTATGCGAACACAGCCTTTTCTGAATCTCAAATGGCATGGCTTGCGTCGATAGCGTTTCAAAACACGCGCCTTTCGGCGATAAAAACGTTTGCTGAATGTCACTTCCGAAGTATCAATGCCGTCAAAATCATCAATATCATCTTGACCGCAATCCTTGCCCACCAGCGCAATGATCAGATCCAGTTCATCATTCATCTGCATATCCATACAACTGTATTCCTCCCATTCGCTTGATCTTTTCCCTTGCGCGGCAATATCTTTGGCGCACAGAATCTTCCGAAATACACATAATCTGCGCAATTTCGCAATGATGAAAGCCCATGCTCCGCAGAATGATCACGTCTCGGTACTTCGTATCCAATTGTTCGATCAATCCCTTGATATACTTCACGTTATATTCGCTCAAGACCATCTTGGCAACATCGGCTTCGCTGTCGGGAATGTCCATCGTTTCGGCTTCGTCATCCTCGTTGTATACCGTTGTGGAAAATTCGAGCGCACGGCGTCTTTTATTTTGATGATATTTGTTGATCGCGATATTTCGACATGCAATGATAACCAAATGTTTCGCATAGTCGCTGTTGTAACCGATCTCCTTAAAACGGTCCAAATACTTAATGACCATCAAAACCGTATCATGAACACAATCCTCCGCGTCATGCTTATTGTGTAGGATCGCCATTGCGGTTGCTTTCATCTTTTGGGCGTAAAGAATGTAGATATTCTCTACCAGCGCTTGATCCTCCTCGCTTTCTATCGCCATGATAGCGGCGAGCATATTGAGTCACCCTCCTCTTTCATAATATTGACAGAATCGCTATGTCCCGTATTTTTCAATTCGGCAGCGCCGCTTCAAACAGCGAGATCAGCGCATCGCTCGCCTGAAGTCGGATAACCACACGGTTGCCGCCGTCATCAAAACGCAGATACTGGCTCTCGGCCGGCAAAAGATCCACGCAATACGAGTGTACTTCGTCCTTGGCCTCGGCGTGCTTCTTTTTAAGTACGCTACGGTTTTCAGGGGTTTGATGTTCGATCTCACGCACATCCTCAAGGCCCAAGCGACAGACCACAATTTCGCGCCGTCCTCGCATCTGTACAACGACAAAATCATGTCCGTCTCCACCACGCGGGTCATCTTCGACACGATAGATATAGCGCGTTTGATAGTGTCCCACCAAGGCAATCCCGACAGTCATAAACGCAACGCCAACCAGTTGGGTCACGGCGGGCAGACTCGGCTGGTACATCGCGGCGACAAACAGCAAAATGCCGCAACTTACCGAAACGAAAATGACGGCAAGCATAATTTTGTTGGTATGTGTCGGCTGTTCGGCATGATTCATAGCAATCTCTCCTTACTTCTTTTGTTTTTTTGCTCGCTCGCGGACATCCGTCCAGTATGCCGCGGCGGCGGTTTCTTGTTTATTCGGACCCGGTTCATAATAGTGAGCCCCGACAAGATCATCCGGCAGGTATTGTTGCGGAACATAGTGATCGGGATAGTCATGCGGATAGCGGTAGCCCTTAAAAAGCGGTGACTGCAGCCAAACGGGCACGCTGCCACCCTTGCCATCGGCAATATCCTGCGAGGCACGGTCAAGCGCAACATAGGCGCTGTTGGATTTCGGCGATGTCGCCAACAAAAGAGCGGCATGGATGAGCGGAATGCGCCCCTCGGGCAACCCCAATTCGACTGCCGATTCGCAACAAGCGCGTACAATGGCAGCGGCCTGTGAATAGGCCAGGCCGATGTCTTCGGACGCAATAACCTGCAGGCGTCGGCACAGCGCGAGCAATTCACCCGCTGCGCAAAGACGGGCAACATAAAATGCCGTGGCATCGGGATCGGAGCCGCGGATGGATTTTTGCAAACAGGAAAGCAGATCATAATGTGTATCATCATTAAAATTGGATACACCGCTTGCAAAATTCTCCATATCCTCGGTACAAAGTTCCCCGTCGGCTGCAAAATAAGTATTTTCAAGCAAACCGATGGCGCGCCGCACATCGCCCCCCGTTGCCCGAGCGATCTGCTCCAGCAATGCGTCCCGGGCAATCTTATCCGTTTTATTCTCGGCATTGAGATAGTCAAGCGCGCGGCGCAATGCGGGAATGCAATCGTGCGGCGAAACGGGCTTAAATTCAAACAAACTCGCCCGTGAGAGAATGGCGTTATAAACATAAAAATGCGGGTTTTCGGTGGTAGACGAAATCAATGTCACCCGCCCGTCCTCGATATATTCCAGCAGCGATTGCTGTTGCTTGCGGTTAAAATACTGAATCTCATCCAAATACAGCAGCACACCACCCGCACCGAATACGTTGTTTGTCTCGGCCAACACGGCCTTGACGTCGGAAAGCGATGCCGAGGTGGCGTTGAGGCGATGAAAGGACATACCCGACCGTGCGGCAATGATCTCGGCAGCGGTCGTTTTTCCGATTCCGGGCGGTCCGTAAAAAATCATATTGGTAATGCGCCCGCTCTCAACCATGCGGCGAATAACGCCGCGTTCGCCGAACAAATGCGATTGCCCGACGATATCATCGAAAGATTGAGGACGCAGAAGATCGGCAAGTTGTGCATTGCGCATGGCATATCCTCCCAGTACGAAATTCTTTTCCTATATATTACCATATTTGCGGATAAATTGCAAGAGCGGCGCAAAATTTTGAATCGATATTAACTATTGACAAGGCGATCGGAATTGTGTATAATAAAAACAGAATTTGAGACAAAAAGTTTGGTTGTTGCACCGTAATTTCTCTTTCATCTTGCAAATTTTTAAGAAAGGACCACCCATAATGAATACATCTGCTCTTCTTCGTCTGTCGGCACTGCTCATGTGCCTTTGCATCCTCGGTATGTCGGTGCTCGGTTGCACACCGTCCGAACCGTCTGTCGATCCCAATGAACCGTCCACCCCGGCCGAGGACGGCGGAACGGATCCCACATTACCCGACGATCCTCCGGCCGCTCCCACCACCCCCGGTTCCGACATCGACGAGCCTCCTACAACCGAGCAACCCACAACAGCCACAACGCAGAACAAGATTACAGATTATCTGACGTTGCACGGTCGCACCTATATAAGCAATAACGCATTGCAACTGTACTGGACATATTCCGGCTTCTCGATCAACATTCTCGGCACGGGTCTCCAAGCTGAACTGACAACATCAAACACTCATGCCGATTCCATCGGTTCGTTGTGCGTTTATGTCGACGGTGCACTCGCACCTGCCAACACGGTCACATTAACCGAAAACGGCACCTATACATTAGTCTCCGATCTGCCCCGAGGCAAACATACCATTGAGATACGCAAACGGAATGAAGCCGTTTACGGCGGTTCGGCCACCATCGGTGTCAAATCCCTAAGCGTAACGGACGGTGTATTTTGTACCAAAGCGCCGCAGGCGCCCGATCTTAAGATTGCCTTTGTCGGCGACTCGATCACCGGCGGGTTCGGCAACATGGTCACCGACGGCTCCGGCGAAAAATTCACCACGTCGACGCAAGACGGTACCATGACCTATGCCACCCTCACGGGACGTGCCCTAAATGCGGACGTTGAGATCATCTCGCGTAGCGGCATTGCTTTCGTGCAGAACACCGACAAGGCTTGTTTCTACGATCATTACTCTCGGACCGCCTCCTTGCCGGGCAATGTTGCATGCGCCGATGAGTGGGATTTCGAAACAAACGGTGCAAACATCGTTATTATCAATTTGGGCACTAACGATTCGGGCGCCAAGATGGATGGTCAAACCATCTCCGATTCTTATATGACGGAACAAGCCGTCGCTTTCTTACGCATGGTGCGCGAAAACAATCCCAACGCTTTGATTATTTGGACATACGGCTTAATGGGCAACGGGCGCCGCGCCGCGCTGGAGGCTGCAGTCAAGCAGTTGAACGACGAGGGCGATTATGATTTCTACTACATTCCGCTCACACCGCAAAACACGGCTGCAAACGGTGTCGGCGTACATGGACATCCCACCGTCCAAACGCATATTTTGGCTGCGGAGGAATTATCTACCGTCATTGCCGCATTGATCGGTGCCGATGTTGACAGCACCGTATTTCTCGAAGCACAGTTGCGCTGCTATGAAGAATACCGGCTGTCGGCAAGTACCGCCTATGAGGACGATAGTTATGCCGCTTATCTTGAGGCCGCAGCAACTGCAAAAAACGTCCTTTCTTCCGATTTCATCGATACCGATGCAGTTGCCCTTGCGACGTTGCGCCAAGCCTTTGCGGCGCTCACCCTCAAGAAAGTCATTGCACCGGAAGAAATTTCAAACGAATATATCGTGATTGACACTTGTGACGAGCAAGGCACATGGACATTTACCGGCACCGTATCAAGCGGGATAGACACCGAAAACCAAATTGCGGGGGCAGGTTGCTTCACCTCAACGGGAGGCAATGCAAAATATGCCGTTAACTTTATGAATACAGGGAATCCGTACAACATAACGCTTCCCGAAAACTGGCAGGAATGGTATTTGGAAATGTGGATCTACATTGATAATCCTTCCACCATGTCGTCAAGCGGCGATATTGAAATTTCGCAAGTCGTGGATGTCGATGAATTTTCTTTCTCCATGCCCGCTCTCAATCTGAAAGAGGGATGGAATCATCTGCAATTACGCATCGGAGACGCACGGCGGGGCAGCGCCGGATGGACCAATCTGACAACCATCCGAAACATTCGTCTCTTTTGGGTAAACTTAACCGATACCCTAACCTTTAAGGTCGATGACATTGTAATTTCCAAGGGCAAATATGCAGCAGATACGGCCGAACTCCGAGCGATGATCGCCGAGGCCGAGGCTGTGACCGCCCCCTCCGCCGTATTGACCGAAGCGCTGGCTTTCGCCAAGCAAGCCAACTCACAACGCCATGTCGATATTGCCGTTCAGCGGCTGGAACACGCTTTGGCATTGGCCGAATAACTAAACGGCAGAGGCATTTTTTCGAAAAAAATGCCTCTGCCGTTTTCCGCCTCTTGACAAACATGCCAATCCTCGCTATAATATAACTAATACACAATTGCTACTGAAAAGCGGAGGTAAAAGCACCAACGATGAAGAACATACCCGAGATTTTTGGTTGCATGGTCTTCGGCGACGATGCCATGCGCGAACGCTTACCGCGCGATGTATACCGCTCATTGTCCAAAACAATAGAAAACGGAACGGAACTCGACCCATCTATTGCCGATTGCGTCGCCAATGCCATGAAAGATTGGGCCATCGAAAAAGGGGCGACCCACTACACACATTGGTTTCAGCCGCTCACAGGTGTCACTGCCGAAAAGCACGATGCATTCATTTCGCCCGTCGGGCACGGCCGTATCATTATGGAAATGTCCGGCAAGGAACTCATCCACGGCGAGGCCGATGCCTCTTCTTTTCCGTCGGGTGGCTTGCGCGCAACCTTTGAGGCGCGAGGCTACACCACATGGGATCCCGCCTCATATGCATTTGTCAAGGACGGTTCACTCTATATTCCCACGGCCTTTTGTTCTTGGGGCGGCGAAGCACTGGATACCAAAACACCGTTGCTCCGTTCCATGGACGAATTGGGGCATCAAGCATTGCGCATTCTGCGCTTGTTCGGCGACACCGAGACCGTACGTGTCACCCCCACTGTCGGCGCAGAACAAGAATATTTTTTGATCAGCCGAACGTTGCGCAACCAAAGAAAAGACCTGCTCTTTACGGGACGTACGCTATTCGGTGCGCCCGCTCCCAAGGGACAGGAAATGGATGACCATTACTACGGCCCGTTGAAGGCGCAGGTGGTCGAATACATGAAAGAATTGGACGAGG
>CAZOHP010000028.1:0-17299 GCA_964579815.1 uncultured Lachnospiraceae bacterium | reverse complement strand
AGCGTCGCCTTGCCAAGGCGAAGGTGGCGGGTTCGAGCCCCGTAATCCGCTCCAATATTAAAAAAGAAAAACCTTGATTTTCAAGGTTTTTCTTTTTTGTCGCACCGTTACGCGCTGTCGCTACATAAATTCCCGTGCCATGGCACATATTAAAACGGGAAAGAAACGGAGGGGCGCGATGGTCGGAATTTTTGTTCGCACATTGATCATTTATTTGATTTTGACGGGCGCGATGCGACTGATGGGCAAACGGCAGATCGGCGAGTTGGAAGTATCCGAACTGATCACCACGCTCCTGCTCTCCGAAATTGCCACGCTGCCCATTGAAAACCCGGATATCCCCGTACTGCACGCCGTGATTCCCATTGTGACGCTGGTGACGCTGGAGGTCATGATGGCCACGTTGCTCTCACAGCACGTGACGCTGCGCCGAAAACTGGAGGCCGCGCCGAGCATGCTCATTTGTCGCGGTGTGCTCAATCGGTCCGAATTGATTCGTAACCGCATGTCGGTGGAAGAACTGTTTGCGGGATTGCGACAGCAGGGCGTTGGGGATCCGAGCGAGGTGGAATATGCCATCATGGAAAAAAACGGCCGCCTGTCCGTCATTCTTAAGGCCGAACACCGTCCGCTCACGGCGGGGGATATGAACACGAAAGTGCGGGAACGCGGGATTATGCACATGCTCGTTTGCGACGGTCGGATTGATCGGCGTCATTTGAAACTGCTTGGCCACGATGACGCGTGGCTGGACAAACAAATGACTCGGCGAGGCGTTAAAGCGAGTGAATTGCTGTACCTGCTGTGCGACGATGCGGGGCACATCGTGTTGATGCGTAAGGAGGAACGGCGATGAGGGCCTTTCGAATATCGCTGGTGCTGTTTGCGCTGATGATCGCACTGATCGTGGTCGGCACATGGGTTGGGCGGTGCGTGTGCGATAAACTGCAATGTATGACCGAGGCATTGCCCGAAACTCCGGGCGAATATTCTGCCGCGCAGGCGGTTGTGTTGCGCGATTATTGGCAACGGCAACTGCCTCGATTGCGCCCCATTGTCAGCCGCATCTTTTTGCGTACCGTGAGCGATCTTGTCAATGATCTTACGGCGTATGCGTCGCCCGACGCGGACAGCGTGGGGGATTATCGAGCCGCACGGGCCGAACTGCTTGAGGCGATCGATGAGATGCGTCGCGCCGAGCGGGCGGCGTTCGGGCTCGGCGTGTAAGACGAACAAGGACGGGGACCGATCGTTTCGGAAAATTTCCCCGTCTGTTTGTTATCGGAGCACCAAATAAACGACTGCGGCCGTCTGCCAAAGCAGGCCTGCGATGTTGACGACCGCGAAATACCAATGTCGGGTTTTGTGATGAAACAATTTCATGCCGAGCAGTGCGCCGACGGCGCCGCCGCAAAAGCCGACGCCGAGCAAAAACGCTTCCGGAATGCGCCATTTTTGATGTTTGGCCTTGAATTTGTCAATGCCGTAGGCGAAGAAAGCGATCGTGCTGACGAACGCGAGCAACGCAAGGTAAAAGAGAAGATAGGGGGACATGGCAAGTACCGTCCTTTTCGATTTGATGAAAACAGTATAGCGCCGTTTCGTTTTTTTGTCAAGAACATATTGACAAAATTAGGTTTTTGTGCTACAATTTCCGCGTAGGCGAACGGCGAATCGGCCGGGCCGTCACGCACACTTGTGACTACGGGGGTATGCGCGCATACTCCCTTGCTTTTATATGGAAGGAACGGAAAAATGAAAAGACACATGAGAATGTTCGGCGCATTTCTCGCCGCTTGCCTGTTGCTCGTCAATGCCGGTGCGCTTGTTTCGTGTACCGCACCGAAAAACACCGACCCCGATATTGTCAATATCGGCGTGACCGATACGCTCCCCGGTGTCAACCCGCTGTTGCTGGACGCCAGCGAAATTGCGAAAACGGTCAGCGACCTGCAGTTTTTGCCGCTGTGCGAACTCAACAACGATATGGAGGTTGTCGGCATGCTGGCCGATCAAATCACGACCGAAGATCATGTGAATTTTATCGTTCATATCGACGCGAATGCGACATGGAGCGACGGCACCCCGGTGACCTCGCGCGATTTGCTCTTCTCGGTGTTGCGCTATGCCAGCCCCGTGATCGGTAATACCAGCATGCTTCTGTATGCCTTTGAGGGGATCGATGAAAATACGGGCTTTGTTGCCGAGGGCGCGACCGTCGAAGATATGACGGGGATTGTGGCGCTGGATGAAAAAACCGTGCGCTTTACCGCGCGCAGTCCGATGTCGCTGGCCTCTTTTCAGAATACTTACGGGCGTTATATCCATGTGGTACCCGCGCATATTCTCGAGGATGTGCCCGAGAGTCAATTGGCGGGATACGCTTGGTTCGACGCGCCGACCGTAGTCAGCGGCCCGTACCGCATTACGAACTACGACCGCGATCACTATATCAGTTTTGTTGCCAATGAAAACTATTTCAAAGGGGCACCCAAGATTGCCAAACTTAACATTAAGATCGTCGAGGCAGGTCAGCAATATGCGGGACTGCGTTCGGGCGAAATCGATTTTGTTCAGCAAACGATGGGAAACATTCCCAATGAGGATTATGCCAATGTGGAAAAACTGGAGAACGTTCGCGTCAGTTACGGCGCGCCCGTGACCAACCAGTCTGTCTTCATTCAAACGGCAAATGTGTCCGATGTGCGCGTGCGCCGTGCCATTTTGTACGGCATCGATCGCACACCGTTGCTGGACGGATTGCTCTACGGGTGCGGAGAACTGGTGGACGGTTTCCTGTCCAGCGCAGGTCCTTACTATTCGGATGTGCCGGTCCCCGTCACGCGTGATACGGCTAAGGCCAAGGCGTTGCTTGCCGAGGCGGCGGCCGACGGTTATGACATAAGCAAGCCGCTGGATTTTTATGTGAACAGCGGGGATGCCGTGTTTGTCAACGGCGCGGCGCTGATGGTGGCGCAGTTGGCCGAAATCGGATTGAATGTCAAGTTGCATACGGTCGATTTCTCCACTTTGATGGCTACGGCCGGCTCACTCGACTATGATTTGCTTGCGGTGCAGTATACGTATTCGCCCGTTGACCCTTACCCCGATGTGGCATGGTTGCTTTCGGGCGAGGGAAGTTGGACGGGGTACCAAAACGAAGAGTTGAACGCCGCGCTGGAACACAGTCGTCTCAGCGATGATGCGGATGAGATTCGCGAGGATTATATCACCATTAATTCGATCGTTCAGCGCGATGTTCCCATGTTCAGTGCCTATATCATCAAAGCCATGGGCGCCGTGAACAAAAGACTGGTAAATGCCGAACCGTGCGTGTACGGTTCGTTCATCAATATTCATGAATGGGAGATTGTCTCGGAATAAGCGGGTTCGCTCGCGGAGAGGGGAGGCTGACGCGATGGGATCATTGCTGGAATTGAACAATCTTGTCACGGTGGTCAAGGGCGAGGACGGCGAGCACGAGGTGCTGTCGGGCGTCGGTTTCTCCGTTGACGCGGGCGAGATCGTCGGTATTGTCGGAGAGAGCGGATGCGGAAAGAGCATGACCGCTCTTTCCGTTATGGGGTTGCTGGGTAAAAACGGACGCGTCAGCGGCGGCAGTATCACCTTTGACGGCCGAGATCTGCTTGCCATGACCGAACGCGAATTGGATACGGTGCGCGGCGGCGCGCTCAGCATGGTCTATCAAGATGCCCTGAGCGCGTTGAGTCCCGTGTTCACCGTGGGAAATCAGTTGATTGAGACCATGCGCGCTCACCTGTCGCTCTCGCGTCGCGAAGCAAAAGAACGCGCCTTATCGTTGCTCGAACGCATGGAATTGCCCGAACCCGCGGCAATCATGAAAAAGTATCCGCACATGCTGTCGGGCGGTCAGTGCCAGCGCGTCATGATCGCCATGGCATTGTGTTGCGGGCCGCGTTTGCTCATCGCCGATGAACCGACAACGGCGCTCGATGTTACCGTTCAAGCGCAGATCATGCGTACATTGCGCGAAGAGCAAAAAAAGAGCGGCATGAGTGTGTTGCTGATCAGCCATGATATCGGCTTGATTGCCGGTATGTGCGACCGGGTGCTGGTGATGTATGCGGGGCAGGTGATCGAACAGGCATCGGCTAAGACGCTGTTTGCTTCTCCCGCGCATCCTTATACGCAAATGCTGTTGCGCAGTGTGCCGCGTGCCAACGGTCCGCGCGAGCGTTTGGAATCCATTCCGGGGCAGGTGCCCGCTCGCTACGGCGAAATGACGGGATGCCGTTTTGCCCCCCGCTGTCAGCATGTGTGCGAGGGGTGTATGAACGGACAATCCATGCGGTCGGTCGGTAATGATCATGTGGTGCGTTGTCACATTGCGGCAACGAATAAGGAGGCGAATCCATGCAGCAATCAATGAATCGTCCGCTGCTTGAGGTGCGCGATCTGGTTGTTCGTTATCCGTTGCGAGGAACGGGAAAACGCCGAATGGTTCACGCTGTCGAGCGAGTGAGTTTCGATATTTACGCGGGGGAAGTGCTGGGATTGGTCGGTGAGAGCGGCTGCGGTAAATCAAGCGTGGCGCGCCAGATCGTGATGCTGGAAACTCCCGCCGAGGGGCGCATTTTCTTTGACGGCATCGATGTCTCTACATTGAACGAACGTCGACTTCGAGCCATGCGCCCGCAGATCCAAATGGTATTTCAAGATAATAACGCATCCCTCAATCCGCGCCATAGAATCCGCGATTTTTTGGCGGCGCCGTTGCTTGCCCACGGCATTATCGCGCGGCATGACCGCGCGGCGTTGGAAAAGCGTCTTTGCGAATTGATGGATATGGTTGAATTGCCGCGCACGGCGCTGGAGCGCTATCCGCATCAGTTTTCGGGCGGACAGCGGCAGCGAATCGGTATCGCGCGCGCGATTTCGCTTTCGCCGCGGTTGCTGGTCTGCGACGAGCCGATCAGCGCGCTGGATGTGTCTATTCAAGCGCAGATTCTCAATCTTTTGCGCTCATTGCAACGCGAACTCGGGCTTGCCATGTTGTTTATCGGTCACGGCTTGCCGGCGGTGCGCTATATCAGCGATCGAGTGGCGGTCATGTATATGGGACAGTTTGTCGAATCGGCTCCCGCAGAAGCCTTGTTTGAGCATCCGATTCACCCCTACACACGTGCATTGTGCGATGCGGTACCGCAAGCAGACCCCGATGCGCGTGATTTTACCGAACGTGTGCTCGCGGGAGAGGTCGGCAGTAATGTAATGCCGCCGTCGGGCTGTTGTTTTCATCCCCGTTGCCCCATGGCGCGACCGGAATGCGCTGCGCTTGAGGTGTCGTTGTGCGAGGTGGAGACGGGGCATTCCGTTGCGTGTCCCTTTGCCGTCGAAAGGAGGAATATGTGATGCAAATGCTGAAATATATCCTCAAACGGTTGCTGA
Source organism: uncultured Lachnospiraceae bacterium (assembly GCA_964579815.1). Lineage (GTDB taxonomy): Bacteria > Bacillota > Clostridia > Oscillospirales > CAG-272 > SIG644. The sequence continues at coordinate 11,869 of CAZOHP010000028.1, read as the reverse complement.
TTGCCATTCCCGTGTTGTTTGGGATTACCGTGATTGATTTTCTCTTGACCACGCTGGCCGGCAGTCCGCTTGATTCGCTGGTGGGGCCGCGCGTGTCCGAGGACGCGGTGCTGGCCAAGGAGATCGCGTTGGGGCTGGATCAGCCGTTTTATGTTCAATATTGGATTTGGCTGAAGCAGTTGTTATCGGGCAATCTCGGCTATTCGGTCAAAAGTTATGAGGCAGTGTCCGATATGATCGCTTCGCGCATCGGACCGACGTTGTTGCTGATGGGAAGTTCGTTTGTCGTGGGGCTGCTCATTGCGCTCCCGGCGGGCATTTTTTCGGCCACTCACCGATATTCGCGACGTGATCACGCCATTGTGACGGCGTCTTTTGTCGGAACGAGCATTCCGAGTTTCTTTTTGGCGCTGATGCTTATTTATGTGTTTACCGTCCGTTTGGGCGTGCTGCCGAGTAGCGGTATGACCACCTTGGGGACAAGTGGCGGCCTGCTCGACGTTGTGCGGCATATGGTCATGCCCGTGATTGTTTTGGCCGTCGGCATGGCCGGCAGTAACATTCGTTATATTCGCTCGGCGGTGCTGGAAATTCTGGATAAGGATTATCTGCGCACGGCGCGCGGTAAAGGAATCGGGCGATTTCGCGTCATCAATAAGCATGCATTGCGTCCTGCGTTGGTTAGCGTGGTGACGGTGTTCGGCATGCAGTTGCCCATGTTATTCGGTGGCGCGGTCATCGTCGAAAAGATTTTTAACTGGCCGGGATTGGGGCTGATGACCATGAACGCCATTAACGCACGTGATTATCCCGTCATTATGGGGGTATGTCTGCTCAGCGCGATTGTTGTGGTGCTGGGAAATTTGCTGACCGATATTTTGTATGCCGTGGTCGATCCGACGATACGGTATCGATGAGGTTTTGCGGCGGTTGAGAGATCGATCCGAACACGTCATCGGGAAAGGAGGGAAAAACGGATGTTTCGAAAGAACATAAAGCGCCGTTGCGAGACAAACGGCCTGCCGCAGAGCGGAGCCGCGGCGGTTTGGCGGCGCTTTCGGCGGCATAAGTTGGCCGTGATCGGCGGTGCGGTCGTATCGGTGATTGTGCTGGCGGCTCTGATCGGTCCCGTGCTCTTGCCTTACGACCCTAATGCCTCGGTCGGCCCTTTTTCGGCGGCACCGAGTGCCGAGCATTGGTTGGGGACCGATCAAATCGGGCGTGATGTGCTCACGCGGTTGCTCTGCGGCACGCGGGTCAGTTTGCTCGTCGGCGTGATGGCCACGGGAATTTCAACGCTGATCGGCGTCGTGCTGGGGCTTGTTTCGGGCTATTTCGGCGGCTGGGTGGATATGGTCCTGATGCGATTGACGGATATGATCATGTCGTTTCCGTATATTTTGCTTGTGCTGGTTGCGGCGGCTGTTTTGGAACCGGGGCTTTGGAATATCATCTTGATTCTCGGGTTTGTCGATTGGCCGGGCATTGCCAGATTGGTACGCGGCAACGTGCTCTCTTTGCGCGAATCGGGGTTTGTCAAGAGCAGTATCGTCGCGGGAATGTCGCGTCGCTATATCCTGTTTTCGGATATCCTGCCCAACACGGTGGCACCGATTCTTGTTTACGCTACCGGTGTTCTTGCCATCTCGATTTTGGACGAAGCGGCGCTCAGTTTCATCGGTATGGGCGTGCAACAACCCGATGCAAGCCTGGGCAATTTGCTCAACAGCGCCCAAAATCTGACGGTTTTGACCTCCAAGCCGTGGCTGTGGTTGCCGCCGGGTATTATGATCATTGTCCTTGTCGTTTCCATCAACTTTATCGGCGACGCCCTGCGTGATGCACTGGATCCGACGATCGCGACAGACTCGACAGAATAAAAAAGCACGTGAAAACGTGCTTTTTTATTCGCGGACGTGAATGGTAAAATGGTCTTTCGACGGTTATTTTCGCGTGGTGAGTAAGGACGTTTCGGACAGCGCCATGACAATGAGAGGCACGAGAACGGCTTGTATGATGATGCCGGGGAGGGAGTTCACAAATGCGGTCGTCAAAAAAGTGACAAAGCCGAGGCGGTTACCCGTCAGCCTCATGCAAACCGACATGGCAATGCCCCAAACAAGTCGTCCGCCGAGCATGGCGATGAACAGCGCGCAGTATATGCGAAGTTTTTTCGGAGGCAGGATGCGGTACATTAAGCCGCTGAGAGCACCGTAACCGGCCAATTCGAATGCCATGCAGACGGCCTTGGGGTAAAAATAGGGCGTTCCGAGCGTGAGGGAGCGAAGCAACGGCGCGATTGCCCCGATCACCAGCCCCCAAGACGGACCGCAAACAAACCCGCAGAGCAATACGGGCAGATGCATGGGACAGAGCATGGCGCCGATCTTGGGAATTTGCCCGGTGAGAAAGGGCAATACATAGGACAGTGCCAGAAAAAGCGCGGCGAGGATCATTCGCGAGACCTTTTGATGAATGTTCATAGAGACTCCTTTTCTTGGTTTATCGTACATCGATTCGGACAGTGATATTGTAACACAAAACCGCGCGGATGTCCATACCTTACACCCGTAAACGAACAAATTGTAAATATTTGTCGTATGTTTTGAAACGATGTTGACATATCAACAATTCTATGGTATAATACAGGCACATGTCAAAATACGAATCACGTGCGGGCGCGTATGAAATCGCGAGCCGAAAAGGTCTGCGCGAATTCCGCACGGATATCATCGCCCGAAGTTGCATATGCTGATATGACATGAGATTCGGTCGTCTTGTTGCAAAAGCGTCAGAGGACACGATTGATACAACATGAATGTGAGGTTTTGTGCTATGAAGAATCATCCGCTCAATCCCGTAACGGAATATCGTGATGTACGGGAAATGGTTGAGACATTGGGAGTGCTGTACGGTGACGCGCCCGCGTTTTCCTACCGCGTGCGTCCCGCCGACGAAAGTTCTGTCAAAGTCTCTTACCGCATGCTCGCCGAGGAGGTCGAACTGCTGGGCAATCGCTTGATCGAGTTGGGGTGCGTGGGCAAACATTGCGCGCTTGTCGGCAAACTGAGTTATTCTTGGGTGCGGCTGTATCTGTCACTGCTTTCGATCGGTGCGGTCGTTGTTCCGCTTGATCGTGAATGGAGCGCGGAAGAACTCGGCTCCACCGTGGCTTTTGCCGATTGCGAATATTTGTTCCACGACGCCGATCTTGCGGAAAAGGTCAAAGTCATCCTTGCCGGAGAGGGCTGTCGCGCATCTGTTCATTACACGGTGGACGGCGAGGGCATCTGCACGACGGCGCAGTTGCTGGAGGACGGCAGAGCGTCTGCCGGCGATCATCGGCCCGAGCGTCCCGCGATCGACCCGAACGTATGCGCCGAGATCGTGTTTACTTCGGGGACAACGGGCAAGGGCAAGGGCGTGATGCTGTCGCAAAAAGCACTCATGTGCGATATTGCGGGTGGATTGGAGTACATTTCGGTTGGTAAAAAAACCATTGCCGTATTGCCTCCGCATCACACGTTCGGCTCGACGGTCAGTTTGTTCGGCAACATGATTGCGGGTGCCGAAATCTATATTTCCTCCGGCCTGCGTTATATCCAAAAGGAATTTAAGTCGGAACAGCCCGAATACCTGATTCTTGTGCCGCTTTATTTGGAGACCTTTTATCGCAAAATTTTGGCCAATGTCAAAGAGACGGGCAAGGAGAATATCCTCGGGTATATGATGAAAGTCAGCGACGGTTTGCGTCATGTCAAACTTGACTTGAGAAACCGTCTGTTCGGGTCCATCCTGTCCGTGTTCGGCGGCAAACTTCGTTTGATCATTTGCGGCGGTGCACCGCTGAGCGGTGAGATCATCGACGCTTATGAGAGTTGGGGCATTACGATTCTCAACGGCTACGGCATCACCGAATGTTCGCCGTTGTTGTCGGTCAACCGCAACAGTGAGCGCGTGAGCGGCAGTGTCGGCCGTGTGTTGCGTTGCACGGACGCCAAAATCGCCGACCCGAACGAGGATGGCGAGGGGGAGATCTGCGTCAAAGGTCCCAACGTTATGCTGGGGTATTACAAAAATCCGGAGGCGACGGCTGAGGCGTTTGATGAGGACGGTTACTTCCGCACGGGTGACTACGGAAAACTGGAGGACGGGATTCTGTCCATCACGGGACGTTTGAAGAATCTGATCATTCTTTCCAACGGAAAAAATGTTTATCCCGAGGAGATCGAAACCGAGTTGTGTTCGACGGGCGGCATTTTGGAGATCGTGGTATATGAGGGGCAGAGCAAGCGAGGTGCCGCGCATAACACCATCGTGGCGGAGATTTATCCCGATAACGAATATATCAAGGCAAACGGAATCAAGGACGTGACGGCCTATCTCAAGGCCAAGATCGACAATTACAATCGCTCGGCAACTTCTTATAAAAAGATCGGTTTGCTCAAGGTGCGCAAAGAGGAATTTCCCAAAAACACTTTGCGCAAGATCAAACGGTTTGAATTGGACAGAACCATTAGATAAAGTGACGGTCAAAAGGAGACTTACGGCGCATGCAGCAAGAACGCTTTAACCAATTTGTGCAGTTGATTGACGGAGTGCACAAAAGTGTATCCAAGATCAAAATGGCCTATGCGCCTCGGTTGGGCGTGAAAAGTGTGCATGTATTGTGGTTGCATGAACTGCTCTCCCATCCGGAGGGGCTGACTGCCACGGCGTTGGCCGCCAAGAGCAAGATCGATCGATCGCTGATCTCGCGTGAAATCGAAGAACTGCGAAAAGGGGGATATATTGAGGTCGTGGGAGGGAGCGGCGAAAAGCGAAAAAATTACAATTCGCGCATCGTGCTCACGGAAAAAGGAATCGAATTGGCACAGACGATCACACATCGTGCCTTGGAAATCCAAAGCGCGGCCGATATGGGATTGAGCGAAGAAGAGACGGAGGCATTTTATCGCACACTGGTGAAATTGCACGATAATCTTGCCGCTATTGCGGAGGAAGAGGCGGCCGTTCTCCCCGGTTTCCCTACGATTTGAAGTTGTTAGCGGAATCCTCGACAGATGAAAATTCTGTCGGGGATTTTTGTTCTTTACATGCCGTATTTCGGATAGATGACAAACTGCACAAAAACCGTTTATCCGTTTTGTGCAACTCTACGATTTGCATGATTTGTCGTTCTGTTTTTTGCGAATAAGACTTGAAAAAACCGGATAAATGCGGTATCATATAGACAAGTTCGCGCGAGCGAACATCAAACCTTATTCAACAAACAGGAGGATGTTATCATGTCGGAGAAAGTAAGAATCGGTATCATCGGGTGCGGCGGTATCGCCAACGGCAAGCATATGCCGTCCTTGAAAAAGTTGCCCAATGTGGAGATGGTTGCGTTTTGTGATCTCGTTGTGGAAAAAGCGCAAAAGGCCAAAGACGCCTACGGCACGCCCGATGCAAAGGTGTATGAGGATTATAAGCAATTGTTGGCGGACAAGAGCATCGATGTCGTTCATGTCTGCACGCCCAACCGCTCACATAGTTTCATTACGGTGGATGCGCTGGAGGCGGGCAAGCACGTGATGTGCGAAAAGCCCATGGCCATCAATTCGGCCGAGGCCAAAAAGATGGTCGATGCGGCCGCACGGACGGGCAAAAAGTTGACCATCGGCTATCAGTCGCGCCAGAGAACCGACGCCATGTACATGAAAAAAGAAGCGCTGGACGGTACGTTCGGTGACATTTATTACGCCAAGGCAACGGCACTGCGTCGTCGCGCCGTTCCCACATGGGGCGTGTTCCTCAACGAATATGAGCAGGGCGGCGGTCCGCTGATCGATATCGGCACCCATGCGCTGGACCTGACGTTGTGGATGATGGATAACTACAAGCCCAAATATTGCCTCGGTACGACATTCCACAAGTTGAATAACGACACAAAAACAGCTAACGCATGGGGTGACTGGGATCCCGAGAAGTTTACTGTTGAGGACAGCGCTTTCGGCATGATCGTGATGGAGAACGGTGCCACCATTATGCTGGAATCTTCCTGGGCGCTCAACATGCTGGACACGCGCGAGGCTATCACGACAATTTGCGGAACGCTTGCAGGTGCCGACATGCTGGACGGTGTTCGGATCAACGGCGTTCGCAACGGCTGTCAGTATGTGCTTAAACCGACACTCAATGCGAGTGGCGTTGCTTTCTTCGACGGCAATGCCAACGAGCCTGCCGAGGTGCGTGAGGCAAGACAGTGGATCGATGCCGTGGTCAATGACAAGACTCCCTGCGTCACGCCCGAGCAGGCCTATACGGTTACCCGCATTCTTGAGGGAATCTACACTTCGGCCAAGACGGGAGAGGCTTATTACTTCTGATCCGCTGACTTGAGGTTGATCCGATATTTGCTTCGGTAGCCGAGCGGCTTACCGTGTTCTGCGAAGGAGGAAAGTGCGGAGATGCAACAGGCAAACGCGATGCCGATCGCGCCGCAGTACATCAAGGATTTTGAGCAGTTGGGGCTTGGAATGTTTGTGCATTTCGGGCTGTATTCACAACTCGGCAAGGGCGAATGGGTCCAAAAACTGCGCAACGTTCCCGGCGAGGAATACATGGCGCTCAAGGAGACCTTTAACCCTGTCGGCATGGCCGAGATCGTCTCGGTCGGAAAGGCGGCGGGATGCAAGTATATTTGCTTGACCACGCGGCATCATGACGGCTTTTCGCTGTACGATACCCAAGGGTTGAACGACTACGACGCGCCGCACGCCCTTTGCGGGCGCGATCTGGTGCGTGAATTCGTTGACGAGTGCCGCAAGGTTGACATCGTGCCATTTTTCTACCATACCACGTTGGACTGGTACAATCCCGATTTTTATGAGAATTTTGAGGAGTATCTTGGGTATCTGCGCCGTAGCGTCGAACTCCTTTGCACCAATTACGGCGAGATCGGCGGGCTGTGGTTCGATGGCAACTGGAGCCGTAAGAACGACGACTGGCAGGAGGATGCCCTGTATTCGATGATACGCCGCTTACAGCCGCGAGCCATGATCGTGAATAACACGGGGCTTGAGGCACGCGGGGCCAAGGGCAACGAATACATCGATTCGCTGACCTACGAGCGTGGTTTGCCCCTGCCCATCGATCGCACGGGCATGACCAAATACGTGGCGGGCGAGATGTGCGAAACGCTCAACAACCATTGGGGCGATGCGGATGACTTTGATTACAAGTCTCCGCGTCAGATCATTGAGGAGATTTGCGATTGCCGCAAGGTCGGCGCGAATATGCTGCTCAACATCGGCCCTGCGGGTGACGGTACCGTGCCGCCGATGTCGCGTGCCATCATGCACACGGTGGGCTGTTGGATGCGCCTTTACGGCAAGGCTGTTTACAACGGGCGGCCGTATCTTGCCGAGGTCGGCAGGCGCGATTTCATCCTGCGCGATATCAAGGATGGGAAGACGTTTTACCTCTTCAAATACGATCTCGGATGTCACGGTGACCAGAACGTGACTGTCGCGAGCGGCGGAGACGGTGTGGTGCGTTTTGACGGCTTTGCGGGCGAGGTCGAATCGGTCGCATGGATGGATAACGGACAAGCGCTTGACTTTATGTGCGCGGAGCGGACGCTGACTGTCGCGTGCACAACCTACCCTTACGGACAAAACCACTGCGTAAGAGTCGCTGAAATCAGAACGAAATGACAAATTTTATTTGCGAAAGGAAGAAATATTATGAAACTGAGTGTTCTTGCAAACCTTTACGGTGCAAAATCGTTGGAGGAGACGCTCAAGATCCTAACGGGGCTTGGCGTTCATACGGTCGAATTGGGTGCGGGCGGGTATCCCGGCAAAGCACACTGCGACCCGGAAAAATTGCTTTCCGATGAAAATGCATACAATGAATTTACTGCGCTGCTCAAAAAATACGACGTGACCGTTTGCGCGCTGGCCGCGCACGGCAACGCACTGCACCCCGACAAGGCGATCGCGGCGCAGTTTGACAAGGATTTCCGCAACGCGGTCCTGCTGGCGGAGAAGATGGGAATCGACACGGTCATCACGTTCTCCGGGTGCCCCGGCGACCACGAAAACGCCAAATATCCCAACTGGGTGACCTGCCCTTGGCCCGATGATTTTTCGACCGTTTTGAATTGGCAGTGGAATGAAAAAGTGATCCCTTACTGGAAAGAGGCCGGTGCATTTGCCGTGGCGCATGGGGTGCCGCACATTGCTTTTGAGATGCATCCCGGTTTTTGCGTATACAATCCCGAGACGCTGTTGCGTCTGCGCCATGCCGTGGGCGATGTGATCGGCGCAAATTTCGACCCCTCGCACTTGATTTGGCAGGGGATGGACCCCGTGGCGGCCATTCGCGAACTGGCGGGCGCGATCTATCATGTCCATGCAAAGGACACCAAGATCGATCGTGACAACACGGCTAAGAACGGCGTTCTTGACACCAAGCATTACAGCGATGAGATACACCGCGCATGGGTGTTCCGCACGGTCGGATACGGCAACGGCGAGACATACTGGCGCGATCTTGTTTCCAATTTGCGCCTTTGCGGCTACGACCGTGTGCTCTCCATTGAGCATGAGGACAGTTTGATGAGCATTGACGAGGGCCTACGCAAAGCGGTTTCGTTCTTGAATGACATTATTATCGATGAGCCGAAACCCACGACCATGAGTTGGGCATGAGGTAAAGACGATGAAATTTGAAAGAGAACAGGTCAACGAGACACTAAAGAATTTGGAACGTTTCAAGGTGCGCGAGAGCGTATGGCTGACCGATCGGACACAATACATTGCTTGCGGCTATAAGAAAGACAACAATGTGCCGCCGGCGCCAGATGCCGCATGGAAGCCGCTCTCGGAGCAAAACCGCTTTGCGGGGGCAGACGAACATTTTTGGTTGCATGTTTGTTTTGACACGCCGGCAGACATCTCAAACGGCGAGGAATGCATCAAATTGTGCGTGACAACGGGGCGCGAGGGACAGTGGGATGCCTGCAATCCGCAGGGGTTGGTCTATCTCGACGGGGTGGCCGTTCAAGGGCTGGATACCAACCACACCGAGTTGCTTCTCGCATTTGATCACCGCTATGACATGTACATCTATTTCTACAACGGTATGCGTCCCGACGCTTTCGGTGTGGGACTTCAACTGCGTCGGGAGATAAATGTCATTCACCATCTGATCTATGATATTGCCGTGCCGAGAGATGCGGCGGCGATGTTTGACAGCCGATCAAGCGAGTGGCTCAACACCTACAAATATTTGGTGACGGCGTGTAATATGCTTGATTTTCGCCGCGGGCTGAGCGATGAACTGATTGCATCGGCGCACCGAGCGGTCGATTTCCTGCAAAAAGAATTTTATGAGGGTTACTGCGGGCAAAACAAGGTGCCCGAAGTGACTTGTATCGGGCATACGCACATCGATGTGGCGTGGCAGTGGACTGTCGCTCAGACGGAGGAAAAGGCGCAGCGCTCGTTTGCAACCGTCCTCAATTTGATGAAGCAATACCCCGAATACAAATTTTTCACCTCACAGCCTCAATTGCTTGAGCATGTCAAGAGAAACGCGCCCGAATTGTACGAACGAATCAAGCAGGCGCACAAGGAGGGACGCTTTGAGATCGACGGCGCCATGTGGCTGGAGGCCGACTGCAATCTGACCTCGGGCGAGAGCCTTGTGCGACAGATCATTCACGGTCGCCGCTTTATGAGGGAAGAGTTCGGCGTGGACAGCCGCACCTTGTGGTTGCCCGATGTGTTCGGCTACAGCGCGGCGTTGCCGCAGATTCTGAAAAAGAGCAACGTCGAGCGGTTTGTGACCTCCAAAATCAGTTGGAGCGAGACCAACCGCATGCCGTATGATGTCTTTATGTGGCAGGGCATTGACGGAACCGAAATTTTCTCTTACTTTCTGACGGCGCAGAACTACGATCCCGGTCGCAGAGATAATTTCACGACCTACGTCGGCACCATTACGCCTCGTATGGTCAAGGGAAGTTACGAGAGATTCCAGCAGAAAGAATACACCGACAAAACTTGCATCACCTACGGACACGGTGACGGCGGCGGCGGACCGACCGCCGATATGCTGGAGAAGCAGCGCCGCATTGCTTACGGGTTGCCGGGGCTTCCCGTGACCAAGATGCAGACGGCCAAGGAGTTTTTGGACGGCGTGGAAGCGGATTTCCACCGCAATGCCGAATTGCTTGGAATCACACCGAGATGGGTGGGAGAACTTTATCTCGAAATGCATCGCGGTACCTACACCACGCAGGCCAAAAACAAAAAATTCAATCGTCGTGCCGAGATGCTGTTGCAATCAACCGAAACGCTCTCGTTGACGGCGCAACAGTTGCTGGGGCTGCCGTACGAAGAGAAAACAATGTATGATGCATGGCAGAAAGTGCTGTTGCTTCAGTTCCATGACATCATTCCCGGTTCGTCGATTCGTCAAGTGTACGAAGACTCCGACAAGACTTACGGTGAGGTGTTTGCCGACATCGGTGCGATTCGCGATGCCTCGCTGACTGCCATTGCCGAGCATGTCGGCACACGAGGCGGGTTGTGGGTATATAACCCCGCGCCGTATGCTTACAGCGGTTTGGTCGAGGCGGATGGCAAAAATTATTTGGTCAAGCAGGTGCCCGCAATGGGATGGACGGTTGTGGAACCGATCCAAACGGCAGACGTATATGCCGATACAAGCCGCATTGAGAATGCCAAACTGCGTGTGATGCTGAATGCGACCGGCGAGGTCGTTTCGGTCTATGACAAGGTAAACGACCGTGAGGTGGTTGCCGAGAACGGTGTGGCCAATCGCTGGACGATATTTGAGGACTATCCGCGTGCTTACGATGCGTGGGAAATCACGTCTTATTACAAGCAAAAGGCATGGAATGTGGACGACGTGCAATCGATCGAGGTCATCCGTGAGGACTGCCGTGCGGGTGTGCGCGTGACGCGCCAATACGGTGCTTCGACATTTGTACAGGACATTTTGCTGGAGAGCGACGGCGACGGCGTTGTTTTCCGCAACAAAGTGGATTGGCACGAAGACCATGTCCTGCTCAAGGCCTTTTTCCCGCTCAACGTTCACACCAATCGGGCATCCTACGAGATTCAGTTCGGTACGCTGGAGCGGCCGACGCATGAGAACACGAGTTGGGATGCGGCTAAATTTGAGGTGTGTGCACACAAATGGGCCGATATGTCGGATGGTGCGTACGGCGTCAGTTTGCTCAATGATTGCAAATACGGCCACAGCACCGAGGGCAATGTGCTCTCGCTGACGCTGCTCAAGGCGCCGACGTATCCCGATCCGGAGGCCGATCGCGGCGAGCATGAATTTACCTATGTGCTTTATCCGCACGCGGGTGACTGGAGAACGGGTGGCACGGTGGAGCACGCTTATGCGCTCAACCGTCCCGCTACGGCTCGTGTGCTCGGATGTCAAGAGGGCAAACTGCCCGAGACTTACACGGCGCTTGCATGTGACAGTGCCGCTTTGGTCGTTGACACGCTCAAGGCCGCTTACGACGGCTCGGGGGATGCGGTGGCACGTTTGTACGAGGCCGAAAACACCCGAGGAGTGGCGCTGTTGAAGCCCGGTTTTGCATTTGATTCGGCGGTGCTATGCGATACCGAAGAGAATGAAATCGCGCCGTTGGAGATCAAAGACGGCAAGGTTGTTCTGCCGTATACGCACTACGAACTGTTGACGGTAGATTCAAGAAATAAACGATGATGTGGGTCTCCCGAACGCCTTGTTGCGTTCGGGAGATTTTTCTTTGAAAAAAGTTTTGCGAATTTCGGAAAATGCCTTGACAAAAGGGATAAGGTATGGTATTATC
>CAZOHP010000027.1:8565-17377 GCA_964579815.1 uncultured Lachnospiraceae bacterium | reverse complement strand
ACCGCCCGATTGCTCCGCGCGGAGGGGTGCCCCGACAATGTGACGCTCATTCACGCCTCGCATCATTTGGTCAAAGATTATGTAAAGGAGCCTTACCGCGCCGGTATGTTCAACCTCGGCTATCTGCCCGGCGGCGACAAACGCATCACGACCATGCGCGAAACGACTATGCCCGCCATTGAAGCCGCCATTGATCTGCTTGCCGATGACGGCATTCTCAACATTGCCGTTTACCCCGGCCATGCCGAGGGCGAAGCGGAGGGACGGATGATCTGCGATTATTTGACAGGGCTTTCACGACACAAAGTATGTGCAACACTGGTCAAAATTCTCAATTCTCCCACTTCTCCGTTTTTCATCATGGTGGAGACCAAGCCGCTCAAGGCATAAACTTATCTTACAGAAAGGACGCCTCTCCATGAGAAAACCATCGCAATTGGTTCCTCTCCTTTTGATTATCGTACTGTTGGCCGGAGTGCTTCTTTGGATCTTGCCCGGCGAATTTCCGAATATCAAAAACGAACCCAATGTACCAAGCGAGCCGAACAAACCGGATGGATCGAACGAACCGAATCAGCCGAATCAGCCGGATGAACCGGATAAACCGGACGAACCGAATACACCGGACAAACCTACCGAACCGAATGAGCCAAACGAACCGAAAGAACCGGATAAATCGGATGAACCGGATGAGCCGATCGATGTTGACCCGCTCCCCTCGCAAAACTATGAATACTCCATCGACATATCCGACTATTTGCCCGCTATCACAACGGTTTACGATGACATTTTGCTTGTCAACAAAAAGCATCCGCTGGGAGCGAATTTTTCGCCCGGCCTTGTCATCACGCTGGACACGGATTTAACCTATAACGGAAAAAAAGTTGAATTGGAAATCACGGCCGCAGAGGCCTTGGAAGCCATGATGCTTTGCATGCGTGCCGACGGCATTACCGACACCTATATCACCAGCGGCTATCGCGATTACAACTATCAAAAGTCGCTTCAAGAGCACTATATCAATGAGGAAATGAAAAAGAATGCCGCGCTCAGCCGTGAAGAGGCGCTTGCGATTGTGCGCACCTATTCCGCCGCTCCCGGCTCCAGCGAGCATCAATCGGGGCTGTGCGTCGATCTGATAACCACGAGCATGCGCGGCCTTGACGAAACATTTGAAAACACCGAGGCCTTTGAATGGCTGCAGGAAAATGCTTGCCGATTCGGGTTTGTTCTGCGTTACCCCAAGGGCAAAGAGGACATCACCGGGTACACTTACGAACCGTGGCATTACCGTTTCGTCGGCCGTGATGTCGCCGTTGCCATCACCGAGACCGGACTGACACTTGAAGAATATTTGGGAAAATAAAGCAGTGTATCACACAGTGAATCGCCCCCAAAAGTCGGATGCTTTTGGGGGCGATTCACAACCAAGCGTGATACACTTTTTTATTTCAAGATGACATTGCCCTCTCCCAGCAGTTTCACAAATTCATCAAACAGATAATCGCTCAGCGCAACACCGCCACGGTAGACTTGATAGGTCTTGGTCGAGTTATCATAGAACACAACAGGCACGCTTCCCTCGAAAATCTCAACAAGTGCCATCGCTTTGCGATAGAGCAAGCCTTGATCATTCGGCAACCGCAGATAAAGTTTTTGTCCTGCATGATACTCGGCATGCGGTGTCGTTCGTGACGGTGCGGCAACACGCTCGGTACGTGGCCGGGGTACCTCGTCAACATGCGCGTCGCCGTAGGCGTCATTGTCAACAAGCGGCTGCACCTTGTCTACGAGAATTTTAGGATCCTCATTCTCGCGATAGGAGATCGTTCCCCATATGCACAAGGCAGCGTCGACACGAATCAGATCGTCATAACTTCGATAGACTTTCGGGAATGCCAGGCATTCGATCTCGGCATAACGATCCTCCAGCACAAAAAAAGCCATACGCTCTTCATTGCGAGTCGTTTTGGCGGTCACAGCGTTGACCATCCCCGCCACACAAACGCGTGTCCGATCGGGCACCGTATATTCTCCCGCTTCGTTTTGTTCCATCAAACCGGCAATATTCTGCACTGCCAATGCGGAAAGGCAGTTTGAATAGTTGTCCAACATCTGCCCCGAAAAATACATGCCCGAGGCTTCTTTTTCTTGCATCAGTTTTTCCTTGAGCGTAAAATCAGGCAAATCGGGATAATCAAAACCGGGGATTGCGGCATTCTCCCGCACCGGTGTGGTAGCAAACATATCCATCTGACCGGATAAATTGTTGCGTGAGCGCTCGGCACTCATATCCATCAGCCGTTCATAGGAAGTCAGCATTTGTCGGCGATTGATACCGCCGAGACCGTCGAACGCGCCCGCCTTGATCAGTGCCTCCAGTTGTCGGCGGTTGAGTTCGCGTCCCGACATGCGGGTGATAAAATCGTCCAGTGAAGCAAATTTTCCGCCCGTTTCGCGCTCTCGTACAACCGCCTCGATAAATCCGACGCCGATATTTTTCAGCGCTCCGAGACCAAAGCGGATGCCACGCTCCGCATCGGTGTGAAATTGAGTAAAACTCTCGTTAATGTTCGGAGGGCAGACAGTAATACCGCGGCGATGACATTCGGCAATATACTCACCGGTTTTGGGAATGTTTCCCAGCACGCTGGTCAACAGCGCCGCCATATACTCACGCGGATGGTGCGTTTTAAGATAGGCGGTACGGTAAGAGATCAACGCGTAAGAGGCCGCATGTGATTTATTAAAAGCATAATTGGCGAAATCGGACATATCATCGAAAAGTTCATTTGCCACTGTGCGTGAAATGCCGTTTTTTTCGGCTCCCGCAAGGAAATTTTCCCGTTCGGCCTCCAACACATCCGCCTTTTTCTTGGACATCGCGCGGCGCACGATATCCGCATGACCGAACGAATAACCGGCTACGGAGCGGAAAATGTTCATCACCTGCTCTTGGTAAACCACGCAACCGTAGGTCGATTCCAGTATCGGTTTTAGTTCGGGGGTGGCGTAGGTTATCTTTTCGGGGTGACAACGATTCTCAATATATACCGGAATAGAATCCATGGGGCCGGGACGGTAGAGTGCAATGGCCGCTTGGACGTCATCCAAGTTTTCGGGACAAAGTTCGGTCAGCATTTGGCGCATGCCGCTCGATTCGAGTTGAAATACCCCACCCGTGTCTCCCGACGAAATAAATTCATAGGTTGCCCGATCGGTCAATGAAATGCCGGCAAGCGAGAATGAGGGATCATTTTCGCGAATTTGCCGCTCGGCATCGTGACAGATCGTCAAGTAGCGCAAGCCGAGAAAATCAAATTTGAGCAATCCTAATTTTGCAATGATGTCCATATCATATTGACAGACAACCGTTTCGTTGCTCACTGCCAACGGCACAAAATCATAAAGCGGCTGCTCCGTGATGAGAATACCGGCGGCGTGCACCGACATATTGCGCGGCATGCCCTCAAGCGCCATCGCTGTGTCAACCAGCCGGCGCACTTGTGCCGATTCCGCGTACATATGCTTCAAATCGGGTAATCGCAACGCCTTTTCAATGGTCATTCCCAACTCCTGCGGCACGGCACGTGCTATGGGATCAACAACATTATATGCCATTCCAAGCACCCGTCCCACATCACGGATCGCCGCACGAGCCGCCAATGTTCCGAACGTCACAATCTGCGAGACATGGTCGGAGCCGTATTTATCAATCACATATTCGATGACCTCTTCACGGCGATTATAGCAAAAATCCATATCGATATCGGGCATGCTGACCCGCTCTGGATTTAGAAAGCGCTCAAAAAGCAGATCAAATGCAATCGAATCGACATCGGTAATACCAAGCAAAAAAGCAACAAGACTCCCCGCGCCGGAGCCACGTCCGGGGCCAACGGGAATATCACGACTTTTGGCAAAATTGACATAATCGGCAACGATTAAAAAATAGTCGGCATAACCCATGCTTTCAATGACCGACAACTCATAGTCCATGCGGGCACGATATTCGTCCTCCGAATGCACGGCACCGCTCGCACCGTAGCCGAGCATACCTGTTTCGCGACGGCGGACAAACCCCTGTTCCGTCAACTCACGCAGATATTCCATCGACGAAAGGCCGCGCGGACATGGAAAATGAGGCAGATGCACCGCGCCGAAATCCAACTCCAATTCACATTTTTCCGCAATGTGCACCGTGTTCTTCAACGCTTCGGGATAAGCGGAGAACAACTGCTCCATCTCCTCGGTCGATTTATAGTAAAATTCATCTGTCTCAAATCCCAACGGACGTCCGTCTTCAATAGACGCATTGGTTTGAATACACATTAAGATCGCTTGATTTTCGGCATCCTCACGACGCAGATAATGGCAATCGTTAGTTGCGACAAGCCCCAATCCGCATTCCGCGGACAACTTCACAAGGCTCGGCAAAATCTGCCGCTGTTCGGCAAGGCCCTGATTTTGTATCTCAATATAGAAGTCGCCCATCTCAAAGAGCGACGCAAGTTTGTCTGCCGCTCGCTTGGCTTCGTCATAGTTGCCCGCGAGCAATAGTTGCGGCACTTGCCCTGCCAAGCAGGCCGATAGCCCGATCAGCCCCTCGGTATGCGCGGCAAGCAGTTCAAGATCAATGCGCGGCTTATTGTAAAAGCCTTCGGTAAACCCCTTGGAAACCAAATACATAAGATTGCGATAACCGGTCATATTTTTGCATAACAGCACCAAATGATAGCCCGTCCGTTGTCCGCGAGCGGCGCTCTTATCAAAACGAGAACCGAGGGCAACATACATTTCGCAACCGATGATGGGCTTGATCCCCGCCGCACGACAAGCTCTGTAAAACGCAATTGCCCCGTACATCACACCATGGTCGGTCAGCGCAACGGCACGATGCCCGCATGATTTTGCCCGCGCGGGAATATCGGCGATGCGGCATGCACCGTCCAAAAGACTGTATTCGCTGTGCAAATGCAGATGAACAAAATCCTGCATATCGATGATCGACCTCCGTGTTCACGCCTGTTCGTTTTCCCGAGATAATTCGGTCAATCGTTGCAAGCGGTGGTTGAGCCCTGACTTTGTGATGGGCGGATTATGGTATGCGGCTAACTCGGCAAGCGTTGCATCTTCATTTTCAAGCCTCAGTTCCGCCGTTGTACGCAGATTTTCCGGCAACTTGTCCCATGCTCGGCTTTCGCGTAATCGGCGTATGGCCGCGATCTGTATGCTTGCGGCATCAACCGCTTTTTGTATATTCTTCGCCACGCAGTTGGTGGCACGATTTTCTTCGTTACGAATATCTCGTTCGATCTTTTGATTGATCAGCGCAAACAAGGCTCGATGCGCGTGAAGATAAGAAAACAGATCTTCTATGGCCGCGCTGCTTTTATAATACAGATGGGTACCATGAGCGCGCCGCACCGTCTTGGGCATCGCGGCAACTTCACCGAGCAGTGTCGCAATACCGTGCGCTGCGCTCGCACTGCCACAGGAAAATTCCATGTGATAGCGCTTATGCGGATCGGTCACACTGGCCGTAGCCGCAAATACGCCTCTTAAAAAATAGCGCAAACAATTCTCGCAATCAAAGCCAAGCAGTTGCGGCAACGGCAGATCGGACATCTCGGCACGTTGCAATTGCGCCATCATGCCACGTGAAATCAATGACAGCGTAAGATAGGAGCGGCCGGCGCGCATAAACGGGGCGCGATCGATTGCGGTATGAAGTTGTTTTGACAAAAAGTCCGCAATCTCTTCGCCGACATCCCCTCCCGACACGGTCAAGCGAAACATCCCGCTTGCCATATCCGCGCAAAAAAGCATACCTTGCGCCGCCGCGCGACGACAGCATGGTCTGCGCGGCGGTTCTTCACGCAAAAGTTCGATCTTACATTCATCCGAAAATGACATTTTTTCTCCGTTCACTCCCTTATTTTGCATCAAGCGAGGTCAATATCCGAATTTCCGGTTCCAATGTTACACCGCTGTCACGCTTTACCGTGTCTCGGATATGCCGAATGAGCGTCAGCACATCATGCGCCGTCGCCCCGCCGACATTGACGATAAACCCCGCATGTTTGGGCGAGACCTCGGCTCCGCCGACGCGGCATCCTTTCAAACCGCTCTGCTCGATCAGCGCCCCGGCAAAGGCGCCCGCCGGACGTTTGAACACACTGCCGGCGCTGGGATATTCCAGCGGTTGTTTGTCGCGACGACTTTGCATATGCCCCCGCATGCGCGCCTCAATAGCAGCGGGATCATCCTTTTGCAAGTGCAACGTTGCACTGAGGGCAACCAAATTCGAGCGTTGCAACAGAATGCTGCGCCGATAAGAAAATTGCATTTGAGCGCAATCAAATACTACGGTTTCCCGATGTTCGACATCATAAAGACGCACGGAGGTGACCAAATTACACATTTCTCCTCCATACGCACCCGCATTCATACACAGCGCCCCCCCCAGCGTCCCGGGAATACCATAAGCAAATTCCAAGCCGCCGAGTCCTGCGCGCTGAACGTGGCAGGCAAGTTCGCCGAGCATAATGCCGCAACCGGCGTAAACGGTATTCTCTTTCACCGTGACACGAGAATACATTCCGGCCGTCCGAATCACGACCGCCTCCATCGCCTCATCGGGAAACAGCACATTGCTTCCCCGCCCCAAAATCAACATGCGGGCGCCGCTCTCCCGTGTCACTCGGAGGGCGGAGACCAGTTGCCGCTCATCGGTCGGCTCGACCAGCAGCGCGACTTCACCGCCGATGTGAAAGGTAGTATAGGGTGCCATAGATACTCTCTCGCGACAAGGAATGCCCAGCATATTCAATTGCTCTCTTACACGTTCGAATACCATATCGTTCGCCCCTTCTCAAATCTTTATAGCAGTATATCCGGCAGTTCACGCAAATGTGCGATTGTATAGGTCGGCGCCAGCCCACGTGCGGCGGCATCGCCCCATCGTTCCTTGCGAGGGCACAGCCAGCATGTATCGGTTCCCCAAGAAATTCCACCTGCAATGTCAGAACTCAGCGAATCTCCGATGACCAATGTTCGCCGTGTTTCCAGATTGGGCAACGCCGCGCAAACTCGATCAAAGAAATCGCGGGACGGCTTATCTACCCCCAACTCATCCGAGATAAATGCATATGAAAACAGCGGGCGAAGCGGCGACGTGTCAAACCGACCGTGCTGTACTTTGGCATTGCCGTTCGTAATCGTGCAAAGCGTATAGCGGGGGGCCAGTAAGCGACAGACTTCAAGCGCACCGTCCGACAGATAACTTCGACGGGAAAGACAATCGATATAAGTTTCATTGAACGCACGAGGATCCAAAGACAATTCACATTCCTCGGCAAAGACTTCAAAGCGCCGCCACAGCAATGTAGCGCGATCGATCTCACCTCTCTCCAGCATTTTCCAATGGCGATCGTTGATCGCCGAATATGCTTTAACCAAAGTCTCGTCGCGCGGCAAACCGAATCGCTCCAAGCAATCCATAATCGCATCATGCTCCGCACGGTCGAAGTTCAACAGCGTATTGTCCACATCAAACAGTAAATAATCGTATTTTGCCATACTCAGCCTCCCGAGATCGGTACTTGATCCTATTATACTATATCGAACTTGAAATTGCAAGTGTCTCCGCGGATTTCGGTATAAAATGCGATCACTCCGAATGATTTTTTCACCATCTTCCGGCTCTTTGATTCGATTTTGGCTTTTTTGAAAGAATGATGCCGCCCACATAAAACAGGCGGCACATTTCAAACTTATTTGAATTGCTGAATCACGTCACAGTAGCAGTTTTTCGACGGCATTTTGATCTGTCCTGTTCTTTGCGCATATTCGACAATAACAGAAAACATCCCTAAAAATATATTCTGACACATACGGTCCGCATCATCATGAAGATGCTTCGGAAACAGATTTTTATATCCGTCAACAAACCGATATACAAGAGCGGCATACCTGTCCATGTGGGGAGCCAAATAGTTTTCCGCAATTTGATTGAAACGTTCCGTCTGATCTGCGGTAAATAAGGGAGACGTCACAAATAGGCTACCATCCTTCCGTTTGATGATATATCCGTCTTTGATGGCATTGGCGAGTGAGTCAATGTCGTCGGTTTTGCCGTCAAATATAATATCCTGACATACATTGACATAATTATCGTACATCATCGGACGAAACGCAATTCCGCCAAACGCATTGAATGCTTTATGCGAACAACCGCCGCGACTTCCCAAATTAGCACTATGCTGTACCCCAATCCCTATCCTTTTATGTTTACCGGTTTCCATATTGCCGATGTAAGACCATTCATAACCGTCAAAGCGTTTTTTGAACCATGGATACGGCAGCGAACAGTATTTTGTACTTGCATATGAAAAAGCAAGCACACCAAATAAATAAAACAAATCCGTTTCGCTCTTCTCGGCTTTATAAAAATCAAGTTTCATCGCTTGCCTTGAGATTTCTTTCAAGGCTGTCAAAAGATCATCCAGCATCGGCATCAATATCTTTTCGGCGTTTTCTTCACAGTAAATGCCGTATTTGTCCGACCAAATAATAAAATCTGTTTGATATTTTCCTTTGGTCGTTTCAATCATCGCCTCGTACTTCAACAGGTGACCGATTCTGTCTTCGATGTAATACGCCGGCACTCCGCAAAGTTTTGCCAATTCTTCTACCGTACAAGGCTTCTCGTAAGAATAGTACAGAATATTTTGCGACAGCGCATCGTCAATATAGACGGACGGAAAAGGTTTTCTCTTTCCGTCATAATCTCCGTTTCCGTAAATATCTA
>CAZOHP010000027.1:2809-8555 GCA_964579815.1 uncultured Lachnospiraceae bacterium | reverse complement strand
GAACAGGGCGCAATGCGGTTTCATTCATATCGTCAAACTCCTTTTTTAACTTTTTTCTACCTACCGAAAGTCTCCATGTAACCGTTCCTTCCGGGATCTTCAACTTTTCGGCAATTTCTTTGGTAGTGAGGCCATCGTAATAGTAAAGAATGATGATATTGCGGTAGATTTCGGACAGCATTGCAATCTTGGTTCGGAGAAAGTCGTATGTTTCTTCATTATCCTCTTCGCCGCGTTCTTCACAAGGCATATTTTCAAGAGCATCATAGGAATACGTTGCTTGTTTTTTGCCCATAGATCGACGAAAAGATTTTGCCACATTATTTGCAACGCCCCATAACCAAGGTTCAAATTTGCTGTCATCTCTCAGTTTCGGCAACTCGCGAATAACCGTAAACAATATTTCCTGCGATAACTCGTCAGCCTCATCGCGGGTATATGTGTGATGAACGGCATATCCGTATACCTTTTCAATATAACTCTCAACCATTTCCGATTTCACCATTCTTTTATTCTCACCTGCCCTCGCCTATAAAGTGTCGCAAATAGGAGTTTCATTGGGTCGTTTTGTAAAAAAATTTCAATTCACGATCGACATATAAAATGCACCTCCAAAATTCAGTGTCTTTGAAAGTGCATTTTGATTTGACTGCCCAATTCATGCGGGGCAGTTCATAATTATTTTGAGTGAATAAAGATCAAATGCTATGAACACCTTGGGATGCATCGGCAGCGGTGGCGTCAATGCCGTATTTCTGCTGCTTGCGGTACTCAAAGAATTTAAGCGCTACCTGCTCAAACAATGCATAAGACAGCACGTCTTCGTCCTGCTCCAAATATTGCGGAATTTGTTTGCGCAACGATTCCAACTCGGGTTTGAGCAAATCGGCGGGACGGCAGGTGATCTGCTCGGCATCGCCGATGATCTTCTTGACAAACGCGGGATCCATGGGAACAGGCGTTCTTCCGTAGTCGCCGCGAACCAAACCGCGAAATTCCTTGGTAACCATCTTGTATCTCTCACCGTTCAACACATTGAATACCGCTTGAGTACCGACGATCTGCGAAGACGGCGTAACCAGCGGCGGATAACCAGCATCGGCGCGCACACGCGGAACTTCCTCAAGCACGGCATCCAGCATATCCGCCTTGCCCGCCTGTTTCAACTGCGAAACCAAGTTGGACAGCATACCGCCGGGAACTTGATTGATCAGTGCATTGACATTAACTTTCATGACCTTGGGATCCATCAATCCATCCGCCAAATATTTTTCACGCAACGGCGTGAAATATTTGGTCACTTCATTAAGTTCGGTCAAATCAATGCCGGTGTCATACTCGGTACCGGCCAACGCAGCCACAAGCGATTCCGTGGGCATATGGGAAGTTCCCTGCGCCATAGGCGATATGGCTGTGTCAACCACATCAACTCCCGCTTCGATCGCCTTGATTACGCTCATGCTGGCAACGCCTGCCGTATAATGCGTGTGCAATTGAATAGGCAGTTGAACCGTCTCCTTGAGCGCCTTGACCAAATCATACGCCTCATAAGGAAGAAGCAAGCCAGCCATATCTTTGATACAGATAGAATCCGCTCCCATTTCCTCAAGCTGCTTGGCATACTTGGTGTAGTATTCCAAATCGTAGATCGGCCCGGTGGTGTAACTGATAGCCGCTTGGACATGGCCGCCCTCTTTGCGAGTGGCCTTAATGGCCGTTTGCAAATTACGCGCGTCGTTGAGCGCGTCAAAAATGCGAAGGATATCAATGCCGTTTGCAATGGACTTTTGCACAAAATACTCAACTACGTCATCCGAATAATGACGATAACCGAGAATATTCTGACCGCGGAACAGCATTTGCAACTTCGTGTTTTTGACGTGAGAGCGGATTACGCGCAATCTCTCCCAAGGATCCTCATTGAGAAAACGCATGCAGGCATCAAAGGTCGCGCCGCCCCATGCCTCAAGCGAATAGTAACCGATCTTATCCATCTGATCCAAAATCGGAATCATCTCCGCTGTTGTCATGCGCGTCGCAATCAATGACTGATGTGCGTCACGCAAAACCGTTTCCGTAATTTTTATCTTAGACATACAATCAAATCCTTTCTAACTAAATAATCAGAACGCCCAGGAGAGGAATACTCCGGCCGCCACGGCAGAACCGATCACGCCCGCAACATTGGGACCCATGGCATGCATAAGCAGGAAGTTGGTGGGGTCCTCTTTTTGACCGACTTTTTGCGCCACGCGCGCCGCCATAGGAACGGCGGAAACGCCGGCAGAGCCGATCAACGGATTGATCTTTCCGCCCGTCAGCACGTTCATAATCTTCGCAGTCAACAAACCGCCGATGGTGGAGATGATAAACGCCATCAAGCCGCAGAAAATGATCAACACGGTTTGAGCGCTGAGGAAGTTCTCCGCCGTTGCCGTAGCACCGACCGAGATACCCAAAAAGATCGTAACAATATTGATCAACTCGTTTTGTGCCGTTTTGGACAAACGATCGGTCACGCCGCAAACATTGAGCAAATTACCGAACATAAGACAGCCGATCAGCGAAAGTGCATCGGGTACGATCAAACCGACAACCGCCGTGACGAGCACGGGGAATATGATCTTCTCGACCTTAGACACCTCACGCAAAGATTCCATTTTGATGGAACGCTCTTTTTTGGTCGTAAGCAACTTCATGAACGGAGGCTGGATCATAGGAATCAACGCCATGTAACTGTACGCCGCAATGGCAATTGCGCCAAGCAACGCGGGCGCCAAAATTTTGGTGACAAGAATGGCCGTAGGACCGTCTGCGCCGCCGATGATACCGATGGCAGCCGCCTGCTCGGGCGTAAATTGTCCCGAGATGAGCGCCAAAGCAAAAGCAACAAAAACGCCGAGTTGCGCTCCGGCGCCGATCAGCAAACTCTTAGGATTGGCAATCAGCGGGGTGAAATCGGTCATAGCGCCGATACCAATAAAGATCAAGCACGGATAAAGACCGACCTTAACACCTATATAAAGAATATCCAACAGATTACCCTGTTGCAACACCGTCATATAATCAACGGGCGCCTCGGTCAAAAAGAATTCCGGGTGGAACATATTCGCACCGGGTAAATTGGTCAGCAACATACCGATGGCAATGGGCAATAGCAACAACGGCTCAAAGCCCTTGGCGATCGCCAAATAGACCAGCACACCGGCAATGCAAAACATAGCCGCGGTTTTCCACCAATTGGGGTTGTCAACGAACATCTGATAGATGCCCGTTCCCCGGAGGAAAGTTTCAAGGCTCGTTATAATTTCAGCCATTAGAGGGTCATCCTTTCTTTCAGATTCAAACGAAACGATCGTTATGCCTTGATGGCGGCGATCACTTCGTCGGTCTGAACGGATGCGCCCTTGGCTACCGAGATAGCGGCAACAGTACCGTCAACGGGAGCAAATATCTCGTTTTCCATTTTCATAGCCTCAAGAATGCAAACAATATCGCCTTTCTTGACATGATCGCCCACAGCGACATTGATCTTCATGATGGTACCGGGCATGGGTGCCTTGACTTCGGTAGCACCGGCAGGCGTTGCCACGGGCGCTGCGGGAGTTGCGGGGGTTGCGGGCGCCGCAGCGGGGGCAGGAGTGGGAGCGGAAACGGTCGCGGATGCGGCGGGTGCGGCAGAAACACTGCCGGTTGCACCGACTTCCTCTACCATGACTTCATAAGTGACACCGTTCACGGTAACATTGTACTGTTTCATAATAATTTACCAACCTTTCAATCAATATAAAAATTTCGATTTCGAAAATCATTTGCGATTCCAAGCGTGATTACCGGAAACACGACGGAAAGAAACGACGCGGAAGCCGTTCACGGGTGTCGTCCCCGTTTCGTCCATGGCCGCGCTGACGGCCGCCGTGATCACCGCAATCAATTCCGCATCGTTTTGCGCGGAGGACACACTTGGTACGGACACGGGAGTCGCGGCGGGGAAATCTTGAGAAGTTTTCTCTTCGCCGCTCTTCTCCGCACGGCGTCGTGCGGGCATATCATGCAAGAAAATGCGCGAGAGAACCAGAACACCCCAAAGGATCGCAAGCACAACGAACACCATGCCCAAACCGACGATCAACATACGCAACGAGTACGCCAAGCGTTCGCCGAAAGACATTGACGTGGCCGCCAAGGCGTTTATCATTGTCACATTCATAGACCACCCTTCCTTTCCGGCAGCATCAAAGCGGAAGAGCGGCATGACGGCGCGCAGGGGCGGCGTCTGTCTTTGCTGCCAACATATAGACAGCCGAGCAAAGTCTCGCACGCAACTCCTCGGGCGCGATAATATCATCAATATCGCCGTTTGCAGCTGCTTTCTTGGGAGTAGCATAGGTTTCGATCCATTCTTTCTCCACCTGTTCACGGGTACATTCTTCCGTCACCTTGTCGTTCCACACGAAAGCAACCGCCTTGTCGGGTGCCATGGTACTGATCACAGCGGTAGGCAACGCCAGCGCAAGATCCGCACCGAGCGCGCGCGAGCCGAGCAAGGTATATGCGGAACCGTAAGCCTTGCCGACAACAACGGTGATCTTGGCACACGAAGCATTGGCATAGGCACTTGCCAGTTTGCCGAACACAGAGGCCGCCGGAGCCGTCTGAGCAACAGCATCCACCGAAGTTCCCTCGGAATCAACCAGCGTCACCAGCGTCACGCCGAAACAATCGCAAAAATCGATAAACTTGGTAGCCTTGCGGGCACCGTCAACCGTCAATGCGCCGTGCGCATACACAACGCCGACCGTCTCGCCGCCCATTCTGCCGAGCGCAACCGTCATCTCGGAAGCAAAATCGGCATACAACTCGGTCATCTTCTCTCCGTCCAACAACGCCGCAGGCAGTACCGCATCGGCCGCAATCGTGCCATTCACATCATCGGCAACGGCAGAGGGAGTATCACAATTGTTTTGGGGAAGCAATTCGATCAATTCGTGCACTTTTGCCACCGCGCATTTTTCACAATTGCAAACAACAGCGGCAAGACCGCTCAAAGCGGCAGCCTCAGCCGTGGCGCTTTCTGCTCCCAGCACAAACGGAGAAGTCATATACATCTGTGTTTTGTCCTTGACGGTCAGCACAATATCAAACATGGATGCCGCAACGGCAGCCACGCCGGCGCACACGCCGTTGATCACTGCAATTTGCGGAATAATGCCCGAAGCCGCGCTGACGCAGGCGAGCCATTCACCGTATGCACTCAGTACGGCACTTCCCTCATAAACCACAGCCCCCGCGCTGTCAAACATGCCGACAACGGGAGCGCCGTTTTTCAGCGCCATATCATAGAGTGCACGGAGTTTTTTGGCACCCGCTGTGTCCATCGCGCCCTTCATTCTGTCCATGTCCTGCGCAAAAGCGAAGACCAATTTTCCGCCCATGGAACCGTAGCCGCAGATCACACCGTCATACGCATCTGCCGAGGCGGAACTGCGAATGTACGCACCCAACTCAACAAAGGTACCGGCATCGAACAGCGAGCGGATTTTCTCGTTTCCGACGGTAGTGTTTTTGTCCATAATAACCTCCATTTTTGTATTCGGAGACTCCGCCGTTTTCGGCGTTGCATTGCATAAAGCCATACTCCCCGATTATAATGATATTATACTTGATTCCCAAGACTTTGTCAAGTATTTCACAAAACATTTGCGAATATTTTCGTTTCTTGTCAAGTGCTGTGCTCAAAGAACCC
>CAZOHP010000027.1:0-2709 GCA_964579815.1 uncultured Lachnospiraceae bacterium | reverse complement strand
CGGTCATCGGCATATCCGATCGAATATTCAGCCGTCGCATACACGATTTTCCGAAAAAAATTGCACTTTGTCATTTACAAGTGACAAAAAATATGGTATCATAATAGTACAGTGAAGTTCGGAAAGGAATATATGTCATGGCGTCCATTCTTCCGCTCGCCGTCGGCGACATCTTGGAATTGAAAAAAAAACATCCTTGCGGCACGGCGCGTTTTCTTGTATTGCGCGTGGGCAGCGAGGTCCGTATCAAATGTGAGTGCTGCGGCCGCGATATGACGCTTGACCGCATTAAACTCGAAAAAGCGGTCAAGCACCGTTTTCCGGCTTCGACGTCACAGACAGCACAATAAGAAAGGTACTTAACACATATGTTTTATTATATTTCCGGAACGCTCGCACATCTGACTCCGACCACTGCCGTAGTGGACGCAGGCGGCGTCGGTTACAAAATGACCATCAGCCAAAACACCTTTGAATCTCTTCCCCGCTCGACCGACTCCGCGGCGGGAAACGTCAGGCTCTACACCTATCTGTCCGTTCGGGAAGACAGCATCGAACTATTCGGCTTTGCCAATGAGGCCGAATTGTCTTCCTTTCAGATGTTGCTCGGCGTATCGGGCGTCGGCCCCAAGGCAGCCATCTCCATTCTGTCGTTGCTGACGCCGGAAAAATTTGCACTGGCCGTCTGCACCGACGATAAAAAAACCATTTCCAAAGCCAGCGGAATCGGACCGAAAACAGCCGCGCGCATCATTCTCGAACTTCAAGATAAATTGCTCAAGGAAACACCGCCCGACAAGACCGACCGTTCCATCGCCATTGCCATGACAACCGACGGAACGTCTGCGGGAAAGCTTTCCGAGGCACAAGACGCCCTCGCCGTACTCGGCTATCATCGCTCCGAAGCCCTCGCGGCACTCAGCGGCATCGACATCTCCGGTATGGAACTGGAGGAGATCATCCGCTCAGCCCTCAAGAAATTGATGAAATAACGCGCGAAAGGACGGTAAAAAGCCATGAATGCCAATGAATTTGATTTTGAAAACCGCATGATGAGTGCCGACTATCAGCGCGATGACGAAAGCGACGAAAACAGTCTGCGCCCCAAATTGCTCAACGATTATATCGGACAGGACAAGGTCAAAGAAAACCTCAAGGTCTATATCGACGCAGCCAAGTTGCGCGGCGATTCGCTTGACCACGTGTTGCTTTACGGCCCTCCGGGACTCGGGAAAACCACGCTCTCCAATATCATTGCCTGCGAAATGGGCGTGAATATCCGTGTCACATCCGGCCCCGCCATTGAAAAACAAGGTGACCTGGCGGCGCTGCTTACCAATCTCAACGCGGGCGACGTGCTGTTTATTGACGAGATCCATCGGCTGTCCCGTTCGGTTGAAGAAATTCTCTATCCCGCCATGGAAGACTATGCGCTCGATATCATCATCGGCAAAGGACCGGCTGCCAGAAGCATCCGCATCGATCTTCCCCACTTCACACTAATCGGCGCAACCACGCGGGCGGGACAGTTGACCACCCCCTTACGTGATCGATTCGGCGTATTGCTTAAACTGGATCTTTATACCCCAGAACAACTTGCCGATATCGTTCAGCGCAGCGCCGGAATCCTCGGCATTGTCATCACCGAGGACGGCGCTTACGAGATAGCGTCTCGCTCGCGCGGCACCCCACGCATTGCCAACCGTCTGCTCAAGCGCGTGCGCGATTTTGCTCAAGTCAAGGGCACTGATACCATCGACTCGGCCATCGCAAACTACGCGCTGTCACGTCTCGAAATCGATGCGCTGGGGCTGGATGATCTTGACCGCCGTATGCTTTCGACCATCATTAAGTTCTACGACGGCGGTCCCGTGGGATTGGAAACCTTGGCGGCAACCGTCGGTGAGGAAGCGATCACGCTTGAGGATGTTTATGAGCCGTACCTCATGCAAATCGGATTTCTCTCACGCACACCGCGCGGGCGTTGCGTAACTCACTTAGCCTATCGGCATCTCGGTATTCCTTACCCTGCTAAACCAACGCCAAGCGAACAAATGGGACTGTTTTCGCAAGAGCCGAATGATAATTTGCCGACCGATAATCGATAATCGATCGGCAGATTAACGATTGCACAACGGATGAAAAAAATCATCCACTTTTGTCGACACGTAGGGTCCCCCCGCACCCGGCAGCGAGGGCAATTGCGACGTTCATCTGCCGAGCAAAAACTTTTCATGATTTTTTCAAAAAAGTATTGACAAATGAAAAAGATTATGATATAATAGTTGAGCATTCGTCGAGAGCCTGTTTGGTGAGGCGTGAGCGAGTGAGTTTTATATGGCGGGATAGCTCAGTTGGCTAGAGCAACCGGTTCATACCCGGTAGGTCATGGGTTCAAGTCCAATTCCCGCTACCAGGCCCGTTGGTCAAGCGGTTAAGACACGGCCCTTTCACGGCTGTAACATGGGTTCGATTCCCGTACGGGTCACCATACGAGAGCCAGACGAACACAGCGGATGGCGCAACAATTTCTATTGTTGGTGCGTTCGTGCTGTTGTCGTTTAGGCTCACAAGTGAATAACTGTAAAAAAGGCTGTCGCCGTTATGCGATAGCCTTTTTTGCTATTCCCCTCGATTATTTTTCCGCCCTCTTTTCATTTCCATAACGCAAATCGTTATTTTCTAACAATTGCAAGCAAGGAAAACAAA